>CALWRT010000041.1 GCA_944384015.1 uncultured Lachnospiraceae bacterium
CCCTCCGGATTATTTCAGTGCCGACGGACAGCTGTGGGGTAATCCTCTCTACCGCTGGGAGGCTCACGAGCAGGAGCACTTTCTCTGGTGGCGCCTGCGTATCCGCCAGCAGTTAAAGCTGGTAGACTTTCTGCGCATTGACCATTTCCGGGGCTTTTGCGCCTGCTGGTCTGTACCCGCCGGATCTGCCACTGCCAAGATAGGCCGGTGGAAGCCCTCTCCCGGAGCGAAATTATTCCAGGCCATCTGTGCGGACTGGGAGGAACCCCTTCCGATTATCGCGGAAGATTTGGGGATTATCACAGAAGATGTCACCGCCCTGCGGGATCGTTTTGGTTTTCCTGGAATGAAAGTTCTGCAGTTTGCCTTTGAGGGAGATCAGGAAAATGACTTCCTCCCCCATCAATTCAAGACCACCAACTGCCTGTGTTATACCGGAACCCATGACAACGACACTGCCACCGGCTGGTTCTACCACACCTCTAAGGAAAATCAGGACAAAGTACGCCGTTATATGAACAGCGATTTGACCGGCATCAGCTGGGATTTTATTCGCGTCTGCCTGGGGACGATTGCCAAATATGCCCTCTTCCCTATGCAGGATGTCCTTCATCTGGGCAGCGACTGCCGCATGAATCTTCCCGGTTCTTCCGGAGATAACTGGTGCTGGCGCTATTGCTCTGAGGATCTCAATCCCGAGATGGCGTCCGCCCTTTACAGGCTCACAAAACTATTTGGCAGATAGGGAGGTATCTATGTTTCGATTTGTTATTATTATATTGTTTGTCGTCGGCTACTTGATTTTTTTGATACCCGTATTGATTTTTGAATGGTTCTACCGCAAGTCCAACCCGGAACGGGCGGATTATCAGCAGCTTCACTGCGTCCAAGCTGCCTTTCGCATCATTCTGGGCCTTGCAGGAACTCAGGTCACGGTTCTGGGCGAGGAACATGTTCCCACTGACCGGGCGGTACTCTATGTGTGCAATCACAAGAGCTTTTTCGATATTCTTCTGACCTATTCCAGAGTCCCAAGGCTCACCGGTTATGTGGCAAAAAAAGAAATGGAGAAAATCCCTCTGCTGTCCACATGGATGAAAAGGCTGCACTGCCTGTTCCTCGACCGTGAAAATATGAAAGAGGGTATGAAGACGATTCTTGCGGGCATACAGCTGGTGAAAGACGGTATATCCGTCTGTATTTTCCCCGAGGGGACCCGCAACAAGACAGAAGAACAGATGCTTCCCTTCAAAGAAGGAAGCCTGAAAATCGCGGAAAAAACAGGCTGCCCCATTATTCCCATCGCAGTTACCAATTCCGCGCAGATCTTCGAGAACCATTTCCCGAGGGTCACTCCCTGCCGCGTCATTGTAGAATATGGTCAGCCTGTCTATCCGGCCGAACTCTCCAAGGAGGATAAGAAGTTCCTGGGAGCTTACTGCCAGAACATCATTAGCCAAATGCTCACGAAAAATGAAATTTTAGAGAAACCCTGACGAAATCAGTATTTCTTCAGCGCATCAACCACTTTCTCAAAACCCATGAAATGAGAGGCTTTCACAAGGACAGTATCCCCTTCCTCCAGCAGGCCAGCCAGCTCTTCCAGCAGCGCCTCCCGGGTAGGGAAATAGATAATATGGCTCCCCGAATGGGTGGACTGGGCTCCCTTCGCAATGTGCTGAGCCAGCTTACCGGCGCAGAGAATAAGCTGTATGCCGTTTTGTCCGGCCTTCACACCCACCTGCCGGTGAAGCTTCTCCTCATTCTCTCCCAGTTCTCCCATATCGCCAAGAACGGCCACCTTCCTCCCCAGGGCACAGCTCAGTACATCCAGGGAGGCCGCCATAGACACCGGGTTGGCGTTATAGCAGTCGTCGATCACCGTCAGCTTCGGAAGGTTCAGAATATTGTTTCTCCCGCCTACCGGACTTAATGACTCAATTCCCGCCTTGATCTGGGGCAGTTCCATTCCCATGGCCAGAGCGACAGCCGCTCCGGCCAATGCATTGTATACCATGTGCGTGCCCGGTATCGGAATATGTACCCGGATACGGTCGTCCCCGGCACAGATGTCGGTATCCACACCGTCCAGCCCTTTGTTCTCAATGTGTTCCGCGCGGATATCATTCTCCTGTCCGGTTCCGTAGAAACAGGGTCTGATCCCATCCTTCCCCTTCAGCGTCCGCAGTTTATCGTCATCCCCGTTCAGGCAGGCAATGCAGTCCTTGGCCGCGTAATCAAAGATTTCTGACTTCGCCTTCAGTATTCCGTCCCTGGATTTCAGGTTTTCCAGATGGCACAGGCCGATATTGGTCATCACACAGATATCCGGCTTCGCGATTTTGCTGAGCCGGTGCATCTCTCCAAAATCGCTGATGCCCAATTCCAGCACTGCCACTTCGTCTTCCGGCCGGATACGGAAAATGGTCAGCGGCACGCCCAATTCATTATTAAAATTCCCCTCTGTCTTAAGAACACGATATTTCTGTCCAAGCACAGAGGCGATCATCTCTTTCGTGCTCGTCTTGCCCACGCTTCCTGCCACAGCCACCACTGGAATTCCCATAACCTGCCGGTAGTATTCCGCGATATCCTTCAGCGCCTGATAGCAGGACTCTACCATAATATATGGCCCCTCCAGTCCTTCCGGCTCTTCCACGAGCGCGCAGGCTGCCCCCTGCTCATAGGCAGATGCCGCATAGCGGTGCCCGTCTGTCCGGTTTCCTCGAAGCGCGGCGAACAGGCACCCTCTTACCACTTGGCGGCTGTCGCTGGTGATGGAAGTCACCTCAATCTCTTTGACTTCCTCCGGCCCATAATAGATCCCCTGGCAGACCTTGGCAATCTGTCCCGGAGTTAATCCTCTCATATTCTCGCTCCTCCTATATACTCACGCGTATTTTCCCATAGACACTTCTATCAGCCGAAGGCACAGTGTATCGAAATCCATCCCCATAGCCGCCGCCTCCTGGGGCAGCAGGCTTGTGGGCGTCATGCCCGGCAGCGTATTGGCCTCCAGGCAATAAATCTCGCCCTGCTCATCCGTCAGGAAATCAATTCGGGCATAGGCGGCCATTCCAAGGGTCTGATAGACCTGCACAGCATATTCCTGCATCTTCCGCGCCTGTTCCTGGGGGATCTTGGCCGGACAGGTCTCGACCGTACTCCCTGCCTGGTATTTGTTCTTATAATCATAGAAGCCGGATATCGGCGCAATCTCAATGACTGGAAGCGCCTCTCCGCCGATCACTCCCACAGAGAACTCCCTCCCTGTGATAAAGCTCTCCACGATAGCCTCATTCTCGAAGGAGAAAGCAAGTTCCAGTGCCTGTTCCAGTTCCCGGCTGTTCTCTGCCTTGGAAACCCCCACACTGGAGCCTCCGCAGCACGGCTTCACAATGCAGGGGTAGCCGATCTCTTCCGTCCACATAGGTCCTTCCTGCCCCTTCTTCACATAGATCCCTTGAGCCATCGGGATCCCTTCCACCTCCAGAAATTTTCTCGTCATATATTTATCCATAGAGATCGCGCTGCTCAGATAGCCGCATCCGGTATATCGGATTCCCATCAGGTCGAAAGCCGCCTGTATCCGTCCATCCTCGCCGTTACTTCCATGCAGGGCCAGAAACACGATGTCGGCCATAGCGCACACGTCCAGCACATGTTCCCCGAACATATTGTCAGACTTATCCGCCCGGAGATTGCGGATAGCCTCAATATCGGGATCTGTCTCAGCAATGCCTCCGATATTGGCATCCCACTCAACCGGCCTTGTAAAAATATCTTCCAGGTGCTCCTCCCCTTCCAGTCCAAGAAACACATCCATCAATATCACATCATGGCCGCTCTTCTTCAGCGAACGATATACCATTGTCCCGGTCACCAGGGATACATCCCGCTCCGTGCTGATGCCCCCCGCAAGTACAACAATTTTCATCCGGTTATCCTCCCTATTCTCTCAATCCTCCGATGCCATAACTACCTTCAAATATTCAATCAGCATGCGGATCGCAAGCTCGTTATGTCCGCCCCGCGGAATAATAATATCCGCGTATTTCTTCGTCGGTTCCACGTATTTCTCATGCATGGGCTTCACAGTGGCAATATATTGATTCACCACGGACTCCGCGCTTCTTCCTCTCTCCTTCATATCCCTGATCAGCCGCCTTGTAATCCGCTCATCAGCATCGGCGTCCACATACACTTTCAGATCCATCAATTCCCGCAGCCTCTGATTCTCCAGGATCATAATCCCTTCTACGATCACTACTTTCCGAGGTTCCACCCGAGCAGTCTCCTTGGATCGGTTGTGGGCCGCAAAGTCATAGACCGGGCATTCGATCTCGAATCCTGCCTTCAGCCTTCTGATATCCTCCACCATCCTCTCTGTCTCCAGAGCATTCGGATGGTCATAATTCAGCTTGCACCGCTCCTCATACGTGAGGTCGTCATGCGCCTTATAATAACTGTCGTGACTGACGAATCCGATATCTTCGCCGAAATAGTCCCGAAGCCTTCTGACAATCGTCGATTTGCCCGATGCGGAACCTCCCGCAATCCCAATAATCCATACTTTCCCCATTCCGTACCTCCCGCTTATTCTCCCCTCGCACATGCAGCGCCGTACTCCTTTTCCCTTCTGCAGCCTATTTATCCATCCCCAGCTCCTTCATCAGCTCCCTCTTAAACTCTGGATCCCTCTTCAGTCTCATCAACGCGTAAAATGCCAAGATGGACATGATCTCTTTATCGCACTCCAGATCGCCTCGCCCTTTATTCTTCAGCAAGTTGTACTTCTTCATATACCATATAAATATATCAATAACCGTAAATCCTTCTATCTCACATTCATCCAGGAATTCATGATGCTCCAGGTAATACAGCACTTCCCGATATACTTCCGGGCATTCCAGCATCTGTCGCCAGAATTCGTCTGCCCAGTCTTCATCCCGACATGTATACAGGCAGTAATTCATCACTTTATGGTATGCTTCTACTTTACTGCCGTCATAATATACCGCCTTATTCTCCATTGCCCTCTGCCTCCTTCCACAGGTATGCAATGATTCTTTTTTATTATATACTACTCAGCCCAAATGGCAAGCATTTCATTGACAGCGGCACGGTTTGGTTCTAAACTATTTCTATGAGAATTTATAAGTTCAATCACAAGGAAAACCGTATCTTATATCTATACTGCCTGGGGCTTGCCGCCCTCTTTCTTGCCATTTGCTCTAAGTCGTCCCCGCTCTATCCGTTCAACGACTGGTATGATGCCAATGGCTTCCTCACAATGGGCAAGGGCATTCTGGACGGCCTCGTCCCCTACCGGGATCTCTATGAACAAAAAGGGCCTCTTTTGTATTTTCTCCATAGTATATGCGCTCTCATACCTGGTACGCACTTTTTGGGCGTTTATTTTCTGGAAACGGCATGTCTGTCGGTGTTTTTATTCTATGCGGCCAGACTGTTGGCCTTATATATTCCTCAGAACGCCTGTTATTTCCTGCTGCCCATCCTGACCGCGCTGCTTCTCTCCAGTGAGAGCTTCTGCCAGGGCGACAGCGTGGAGGAGCTGTGCGCGCCGCTCGTTATGCTCCTTCTATATTACAGCATCCGTTCGTTTGCCCCCGGAGGGAGCGGCGTCTTCTCTTACCGTTTCCTGCTGGCGCAGGGTATCTTGGCCGGCTGCATCTTCTGGATGAAATATACATTGCTCGGCCTGCATTTTGCCTTTATGGCCTTCTTATTCTTCTATTGTCTCAGTCAGAAGGCCTATGCCCGCGGGCTCAAAAGCTGCCTTGTCTTTCTCCTGGGCATGTTTCTTCCGTCGGCGCTTATCCTGCTGTTTTTTGCCGCCCATCACGCCCTGGGCGATCTGTGGCAAGTTTATTTCTACAATAATATGTTCCTATACGACAGCAGCCAAGCTGCCGGCTTATTCTCACGGCTTGTGACTATTTTGCTGCGCATCGGGGATACTTTCCTGCGCAACCTGCAGTTCTCTGTATTCACCATTGTGGGTGTGCTGGCCTTTCTCATAAGCCGACGTTTCCTTGTCCGCAGGGCCGGCAAGATCCTCCTCCTCCTTGAGGCGGTCTTCCTGGCCTCCCTAATCTACACCGGAAGCAATTTCCCTTACTATGGATACATCCTGGCTGTATTCCCCGTACTGGGGATTGCTGCCCTGGCTGTATTCGTACAATTTGTCTGGAATTCCTTCCATCGGATTCCAAGGCCAGGGGAGTTGTTCCGCCTGCTGGCCCCGTTCCTTCCATTTGGGCTAGGCGTTCTGTTTTCCGCCCTGTCCTCCTACTCTGGAAGAGGGCCAGGCCAGCCCGTTAAGGAGAAGAGGGCCAGCGTCCCCCTCTCCGCTCCTATGCTGTGGTTTTACCGCTGCCTGGCCGTCTTCGTCTGCCTCTTCTTCGCCTTCTATAAGAGTCCAAATACGTATATGATCGGAGAAGAGAGAGATTCTCTGGCCCAGTATCAATTCCGGGAAATCATGCTCGCCGAAGAGGAAGAACCCACCCTGCTGAATTATGGTTTTCTCGACGGAGGCTTCTACACGGTCTGCGGCATCACCCCTACTTGTAAATATTTCCAGATGCAGAACATCAGCTATGAATCCTTTCCGGATATGATGGACAGCCAGAACGAAGTCGTTCGTCAGCAGGAAGTGGATTTTGTTATCGTCCGAGGGGAGGAGATTCCAGAACTGATCCTTGAGTACTATGAACCGGTGGCAGAGGCCCGTCAATTGTACGAGGGCGCCAACGTGCGCTATGTATTGCTGCACAAGAAATAGGCCGCGCCGCGGGTTTGCCCGCTCAAGCAAAAATAGAGGGTATGCTTCCTTCTCCCCTCCGGAATTGGAACCATACCCTCCTGTCGTCTTGAACAGCCCGTCCGCCTTCGCTTTGTGACTGGGCGGTGTCAGCGCTTTTAAAAAAGCCCTTGAATGGCTGCGTACTACGTACTCCCGCCATTCGCTCCCTATTCGCATTCCGGCCTTTCGGCCTTCCTGCTCATAGGGCTTAGCGTCTCCAAAGCTTAGCCTTCCCGGTCTGCATGCAGCCCGGCCGCCTTCGCTTTGTGACTGGGCTTTTATTATATTATGTTCAGCGAATCGGCGAACATCCATCTCATCTGCTCTTCGGTGATGCTGTACGGGAAATTCGCTAATTTTCTCTGATCTCCCATCATTTTCTTCGTATAACGCTCCAGTTCGTCTGCCGTAATGCTCGCCTTTCCAATGAGTCCTTCCATGTATGTCCCGAAGTCCTCTTCGCCCGCGAAGCCAAGCAGGTCAAGAAGCCTCTGTTTCTTCCTGCCTTCGTACAGGCTTATGTATGCCTTCTGGAAATATCCGACTCCCTTCCCGTGGGGTACCCCCTTCTCATAAGTCAGGCTGTAGCTCATGCCGTGAGGAAGCGATGTCCCTGTATGGCTGATGGCCATACCCGCAATTGTGGAAATCTCCAGCTGCCTCCCATACTGTCCGGCCGGGAATTCTTCTCTTGTCAGGCCGTCTTTGCACTGGCCGAACAAATACAGCCCTCTCTCACAGAACATGTCTGAGTAGGACGCGGCATTCGTATTCAGATAGGACTCAATGAGATGCGACAGGGCGTCTATAGCTGTATTTACCAGAATATCCCTCCGCATCCCTATCAGATACCGCTCATCCACAAGGGCAAGCCGTGGAAAAATCCTGTGGCTGATGCTGCGTTTCGTCTTCTCTTTGTGATAGGTCAGCACTGCATAGGGCGTCACTTCTGATCCGGTTCCCGCAGTGGTCGGTACCGCTGCGACCGGCAGGAAGGGCCTTGCCGCCTTTGTATACATGCACTGCTGTGCCTTCTCCAGATCATCCCATTCTTGGGTGTTGGCCAGCAGAAGCGCCACGGCTTTCGCCGCATCCAAGGGAGAACCGCCTCCAATGCCAATGACGAAATCAACCTTCTCCCTAAGCCCTCTTTCCGCCGCTTTCACTACCGTCTCTACAGAAGGGTTTTCTTCGATCTCATCGAACATTGCCCACTGGACTCCCTCTGCCTTCAGGGCATTGCGCACATCGTCCAGGGAACCATTCTGCCTGGATGAATGCCTTCCTGTGATAATGTATGCCTTATGTCCCATGGCCGCCAGCTCTCCTGCGTGGTTCGCCACGGCATCTCTCTCCTGATATACCTTCACAGGCATCTCATAAATCATCTTCTTCTCTCCTCCTATTCTGCGGCGGAAGCGGCATTTTCTATTACGGCTCCGCGCGCATCCTGCCAAGCATTTCAGGAAACACAGATTTCATCGGTGTTGCCTGAGCAGATTATTTTGCCCTTCTGTATATCTCCTTCACATCTTCCTTCGTCAGAGGAACATACGCTGACCGGAGCTGCGCCGCTGCCTTCTCCGCCATAATGTCGAAATTCTCCTCTCCGATTCCTACCTCCTCCAGCCTGGACGGCAGCCCCATCTTCCGGAAGTATTCTGCCGTCTTATCAATCGCCTGGCTGGCCGCTTCTATTGCCGGGAGATCCTTGTCAATCCCCCATACGTTGACGCCGTAAGTCCGGAACTTCTCCGCCGTCTGGTCACTGAGTACGTAGCGCATCCAGTGGGGCGTCAGAATCGCCAGCCCTACGCCGTGGGTGATATCATAGAACGCGCTCAGTTCATGCTCCATCGGATGAACTGACCACGCAACCCGCTTGCCCAATACAAGGAAATCATTGATTGCCCAGCTGCTTGTCCACATCAGGTTAGCCCTCGCCTCATAGTCGTCTGGATTCTCAATGGCTTTCACGCCGAACTCAATGCAGGTCTTCAGAAGTCCTTCTGCAACCCTATCCTGCATGTAGCCTTCCACATTCGAGAAGTAGGCCTCTAATATGTGGGACATGATATCGGCCGTCCCCGCTGCCGTATGATAGGCATTGACGCTCTTAGTATAAGAAGGATCCAAAATGGACGCCGCCGGACGCAGGATCTCTGCTCCTGTTCCAATCTTCTCATTGGTCTCCATGTTGGAAATGACGGCAAAGGTATCCATCTCTGATCCGGTTGCCGACAATGTCAGAACAGATACGATGGGCAGGGCCTTGCGAATTTTTCTTCCGTCCTTCACCAAATCCCATGCGTCCCCGTCATAGCACGCCGCCGCGGCCACTGCCTTGGCGCAGTCGATGGTAGAGCCGCCCCCGATGGGCAGCACTACCTGTATACCCTTCTCACGGCACAGGGCAGCCCCTGCCCGCACTGTTTCAATCCTGGGGTTGGGCTCTACGCCTCCCATCTCCTCATAGGCAATTTCATTCTCCTTCAGAATCTGGATAATCGTATCATATATTCCATTTTTCTTAATGCTTCCTCCCCCGTACATGAGAAGTACCTTATCTCCCAGAGGGGCCAGGATCTTGTCCAGTTTCTGTATCTGCCCTTCTCCAAAGTAAATCTTTGTCGGTATGGAATACACAAAATTCTTCATAGAATATCCTCCTTTATCTCCTTCGGTCATTTTGATCTTAGAATTGATCTACAGAAGCGCCTCCGCCCTGCTGCAGGCTTCACTTACTAATGCGTCCACATCCATGCAATGATGTCCAGCCCTTCGGCCCTTGCTTCTTTAAACTGGGCAATTCCGCACATCTTCGCAATTCCCCGGAAATATTCCGCGCCGAAATTCTGTCCTTCTATAAAACCGCCCCCAGTGGTCAGATAGTACATGGTCTGTGCCTTAGCCAGCCCCTTCGGCCCTTCTTCTGTATAGTAGAACGCAATCCCGCCAGCCATCATGTGCTCCACATAGATTTTCAGCTTAGAAGGGAATGACAAATCCCAATAGGGCGCGCCCACCACAATATCATCCGCCTCCGCGAACTGCCTTGCCAGGGCGAATATCTCATTGTCCCACGCCTCTTCTCTTGTCAGCCGCTCTCTCTCGGCAAGCATCTGCGCATCATACGGCTTGAGTTCCATGGTGCTTAAATTCACTTCTTCTACTGTACTGTCTGGATATTTTCTGCGGTAAGCTTCCAAAAATGTTTTACAGATCTTCAGCGTGCGGGACTCCTCCCCTCTCATACACGCATTAACGAATAATAATTTTCTCATCGTCATCTACCATCCTTGCTCATTTATCGTCACAATACAGCATGTACAGCCGCGCCTAAATCATGCATATTTTTGCATCAAAGATAATTGCCGCCCAATCTATGCCCCAATACAGCTGTACAGCTCCCTTCCCGCTATGAGATCATGACTGCTTTCCAATCATTATACTATATTTTCCCAGTAAAACAAAGCGGGCAGATATAAAAATCTGACCCGCTATTTTACGGCCTCTGAGATTTTGCTCTGCCGCCGGTTCTGTATCCTCTGTTCAATATAATTCTTAATATCCCCTCTGCCCATATTCAGCGCTGCGGCCAGCTCCCCGTACAGATAATCCTCTGCCGCCTTCATATATCGTTCATCTGTCGAGGTAATTTTCTTTCCCTCCCTCAATCTCTCCTGTTTTCTTACATACAGCGTCTTAATAACTTTGATCCAATCCTCGCTTCTCCCGCTCCGTATAGCAGTCTTGTATTCTGTCTCCCTCATTTTCTCACACGATATACCTAACAATTCCACTTCTGGTATGGAATCAATCAGCGCGTTCGCTTCTTCCCCAGATAATATTCTCCGAATGTTTACTTTCTCATTATCTACCGGGGTATAAATATGACTTCCTTTTGTATTCAGCGGCCTGAGCACATAATATAGCCGTCCCTCTCTGTTCCCGGAATTGTCCAGCCTCGTAATGTCCTCCACTGTACACACGCCATTCGTTCCGTAAACAACTCGTTCTCCTTTCTCAAACATCTACTCTCTTCCTTTCTTATTCGCGCCTGCTTCCTTTCATTCTTTATTTGTTTCCTTATATATTGATTTTATCACTAGTTTTCCCGAAATGTCAGCTCTTTTCGCGTATACCGGCGCATTTTCAGCGATTTGCCTGCTTTTCGCCCAGTCTGTCTGATCAAAAAAAAAAAAAAATGTACATAGTATGACATTTTTATCCCCTCTCCATGTCTTCCTCTATTTCTTTCAGACGGCCCAGATACAATCTTGTGCTGTCTTGCCAAGAATAAGCATTTCTAAAGCGAATGCTGTCTTTGCAGACTGAAGTTCTTGTTTTTAATCAACCGCTTTACAATCTCGTTCCAATAAGCTATACTTTCTATTAGTTCAAATGACCTAACACAAATAGGATGGGAGGCGCAGCGATGAGCACTGTATCGGTTGCAGAGAATCCACTGGGTATAAAACCTATTAAAAATCTAATTTGGAAGTTTGCGATACCAGGGATCATCACACAGCTTGTGAACTCCCTGCACAACATCGTGGATCAGATATTTTTGGGGTGGGGCGTCGGTGATTTGGGAGTGGCCGCAACCACCATTACATTCCCGATCACCACGGTCATCACCGCTATGTCCGCCCTCATTGGCTTGGGTGCCGCCGCAAAATTCAGTATTCTATTGGGAAAGAAACAGACAGAAGACGCCGTCGGCATTTTAGGAAACGCTATCGGACTTGCGGTGCTGACCGGACTGATCCTCTCTGCGGTATCTTCCATTTTTCTGGATCCCATGCTATACTTGTTCGGCGCAACGGATCTCATCATGCCTTTTGCCCGACCCTATGCCCGGATTATTTGCATCGGGATACCGTTCGGTATTTTCTCCACTGCTATGTCATATTTTATTCGCGCTGATGGAGATCCGAATTACTCTAGTTTTCTTTTGCTGGCAGGGGCGGTCTTCAATATTGTGTTCGACCCCATTTTCCTGTTTGCCTGCAGCATGGGCGCTGCCGGCATCGCCCTTGCGACGGTACTCGGGCAGTTCCTATCCGCCTTGCTGGCGCTCTACTATCTGGTTAGGAAGCTGAAATCCGTTCCTTTTTCCTGGAAAAATATCGGTATCACTCTTACTGCTGCAAAGCAGATTTGTTCTCTGGGCACGGCCGTTTTTACCACCCATAGTTTAGCTATGATCTCACAAATTGTCCTGACGAATATGCTGAAGACCTATGGAGCTGCATCTGTCTATGGCAGCGAAGTTGTCATTGCCGCTTCAGGCGCGGTGGCGAAGGTCTCCGTTGTGTTTCTATCCAGTATTATCGGTATTGCATTAGGCTGTCAGCCTATTCTGGGATTTAATTTGGGCAGCAAGCAATATGGAAGAGTCAAGGAAGCTTATCTAACCGCGCTGCGCTATGGTACCATTATCGCCGTAGCCGCATTCTTAGTGCTGCAGTTGTTTCCTGAACAAATCCTACGCATTTTTCATTCTGATGATCCGCGGTTCTATGAATTTGCCGAAAAATATATCCACATTTACTTTGCCATGCTGTTCTTAAACGCAATACAGCCAATCACATCCACCTTTTGTACTGCCATCGGAAAAGCAAATCTGGGATTCTGGATGGCAGTGATCCGTCAGGGAATATTGCTGATTCCTCTGCTGTTTCTTCTGCCATGTTGGCTCGGGCTGAACGGCGTCCTTTTGGCCGGGGCGGTGTCCGACGGAGCTGCGGCAGCATTCGTTCTTCTAGTCGCAAAACGGGAGGTCCGGGCTCTGACAACGCTGCAGAAGGACATGACATAATTCTTGATATTGATGATGGGAGCATAGAATATGGAACAGAAGAAAGGCACCAAGCAGAAGATATTAGATAAAGCAAGAACTCTTTTCAATGAGTTGGGATACAACAGCGTCTCTCTGCGGGATATTGCGAAAGCGGCGGGAATCAGCGAGGGAAACCTTACCTATTACTTTCAGAAGAAAGTAAATCTAATGGAGGAGCTCCTTGCAAGCGGCGAGGATACTTTCCCCGCCGCGCCGCCGCAGACACTGGAGGAATTAGACGCTATGTTCTTGGATATGCAGCAGACCGTACAGAAAAATCTATACTTTTTCATGCACTATACCCAGTTATCACAGATTTCACCCAAAATCAGTCAAATGCAGCGCGCGCGCTGCCGCGAGATGGTAGAAAAGCTAAGCTTTGCCCTTCAAAGTCTGCAGGATGCCGGTCTGCTGCGAGGTGAAGAATTTCCCGCCGAATATGAGAATATTGTTGACACACTGTATTTATCCATCCTTTATTGGGCGCCCTTTGCGGAATTAAGAAAAGATGCAGGCGCAAATTGTCCAGAGTATCGGTGCCACGCTTGGCGCTGTGTCTATCATTTGCTGACGGTGAGAGGACGGGATGCATTCGTCAAGAGCCTGAACGCAGATTTCCAAGTCATTCCCAAATTCTGAAAAGACAATGAAATCAAACGCAAAGACAGAGAAAAGAAAATACCATAACAAAACTGATCTCTTCGCCATGTTCCAGTACGCTGTATGGATCAGACATTTTCCTTCCTGCGACGCCATTCCGATAGAGATATTCTTGATGGTGCCGCCAAATCCCGCCATGGCATGCCCTTTAAAGTGTGAGAGGACCAGATAGCCGTCATATTCCGGGAAATGCGTGCCCGCCAGGTTTTCTGTCAGCCGCGTTCCTCCTTCCATAGGCAAGGATCCAGATAATTGCTGGCAGGAGGAGGTCAGTCCCCCTATGTCACTTCCGCCTGTTCCGCTGTCCTGCCTTGTCTATTGCTGCCGCAGCCTGTAAGCAAGGCCGACAGCAGGGCCATACTCAAGAGCATACAGACTATTTCCTGTTGCAGTAAAATAGAATACCATTGGATCTCCCGCATCCTTTCATCTTCAGCTTTTGCCTGTGGACTGAAAACACGCCGGCTATCTGCTATAATCAATTTTAATGTTATCGATTGGGTTTTTCCCCTGTTCTGATTCAAATTGTATATATTTCAAGGAAAAAGTACGCTGCCAACCGAGAATAGTATTATCCGTTTTGTTTATACTGGGAGATGCTGACTCTCTTATTGAAAAAGCACAGGCCTACGACCGGAAAAATCGGACAATTTCTTTTGGGCTCTGTTCACCCGCGCCCAGTTGGCTGATTTCGCCTTTGCTTGGGAGTCTATATCCGATTCTCATAAACCGGAAGGCGAACAATATTTTTCAAAAATCTGCGGCAAAGAATCCCTGATGTTTGCTTTGCCCAAAGGGCATCGCTTTGCCAGGCGAAAAAACCTTTCCTTTGCAGAAATGAATGGGGAAAATATGATTTTCATGAACGACATCGGTTTTTGGAATTTTGTCCGCACAGAAAAAATGCCCAACTCACGCTTCTTAACCCAGAGTGACCGTTTTAGCTTTAATGAACTGGTGCGGTCTTCTTCTTTGCCATCTTTTACCACGAATCTGGCAAAAAAGTATCTGGAGACGGAGAGCAACCGTATTGAAATCCCTATCTCCGATCCAGAGGCCTCCGTAACCTACCATCTCGTTTGTCTGAAGGCATTCAAAAAGGATTTCCACACTTTATTTTCCATTCTATAACTTGGGGAAGCTTTCATTCACGGTGCAAATAAGAAAAAATCAGCACCGAATTTCTCAGATGCTGATCTTCCCTATAAATCCACATTTCTAAAAACGCACCCAAACCCTCCCATTGTGGATCAACGAAATTCGGGTAAGGCACTTCGGTATGGAGACAACAGGACTCGAACCTGCGGCCCTCTACACGTCAAGCAGATGCTCTCCCAGCTGAGCTATGTCTCCCTTCTCCATAAAGCATTATAACAGATAGTTGGCAATTGGTCAAAGGATAATTTTTATCCAACAGAATAAATTGAGACAGTGAAGCCGGAAGGCTGAACTGATACAATAAATTTATCAGACACATTTCCCCAAAATTTATCCGCTGCATGTGAAAAAAAAAAAAAAAAAGG
>CALWRT010000042.1 GCA_944384015.1 uncultured Lachnospiraceae bacterium
GACGGTACAGGAGACGCTGGAAGGAGCGCTTGAGGAAGTGTTGGGAGCTGCCGTGCCGGTTACCGGGAGCTCCAGGACAGATGCCGGGGTACACGCGCTGTGCATGACGGCCCACTTCACGGTTGAGGAAAAAGATGCGGGCGGGATAGGGGACGGATCAGCCGCAGAGGCGGCCAGGCGGTGGAAGGATGAGATGAACCGCCTGCTTCCGGAGGATATCCGCGTACTGGACATTTGTCCGGTGCCGCTTGAGTTCCACAGCCGCTTCCGCGCACAGGGCAAGCATTACCGATATTATATTGATACGGCAGAGAAGGCCGGGGTGTTCTGGAGAAAATACTGTTTCCACGCGGAACGGCCGCTGGATGAGGAGAAGATGCGCCAGGCGGCGCGTATCCTGGAAGGCACCCATGATTTCTCCGGGTTTACCGCCGACAAGACGCCGGGCAAGTCAAAGGTGCGGGCGATCCGCCGTATCAGCATCCAGAGGGAAGGAAATTACCTGATTCTGGATTTCTGGGGGAATGGGTTCCTGTACCATATGGTGCGCATCCTAGTGGGGACGCTGCTGGAAATCGGCTGGGGAGACCGGCCCGTATCAGAGGCGGCAGATATTCTGGAACAAGGAGAGAGGGAGAAGGCGGGCTTCCTGGCGCCGGCTCAGGGACTCTTCCTTGTGGAAGTTCTGTATAAAAATTAGTTCAGCCTTCCTGTTCCGCGAGGTGTCACGCTGCATTTGCAGCGTGATCCCGAGAACTGCAGGCGCCGCACTGCGAGAATCGCAGTGTGTGTGCATCTATTTGTGACAGTGAAGCCGGGAGGCTGAACTGTTATAAAAATTAATCAGATATATTCTGCTTTTGCTTTCCAATTTTCTGAAAAAGTGTTATAATAGCGGGGACGCGAAATGTCAATCACGTACAGCATCGGCGGCGGAGATTACCGAGAGAATGCCGGTGTGAAGAAAGGAGAAAAACATGGCAGAATTAAAAGGTTCTAAGACGGAAGCCAATTTGAGGACTGCTTTTGCCGGCGAGTCTGAGGCGAGAAATAAGTATACTTATTATGCAAGCAAGGCGAAGAAGGAAGGCTATGAGCAGATCGCGGCGCTGTTCCTGGAGACGGCAGACAACGAGAAGGAGCATGCCAAGATATGGTTTAAGCTGCTGCATGACGGGGGAATTGCGGACACCGTGACAAACCTGAAGGACGCGGCGGCAGGAGAGAACTATGAATGGACAGACATGTACGCAACCTTCGCCAAGGAAGCGAGAGAGGAAGGCTTTGACTATATCGCCAATCTGTTCGAGGGCGTAGCTAAGATAGAGAAGGAGCATGAGGAGAGATACCTGAAGCTTCTGGCTAACATTGAGGAAGGGATTGTGTTCTCAAGAGACGGCGACATGATCTGGAAGTGCAGGAACTGCGGACATATACATATTGGGAAAGAGGCGCCCGAGGTATGTCCGGTCTGTGCGCATCCCCAGGCATACTTCGAGATTGTAGCCAAGAACTATTAAGGAAGCATTGCTTCAATACTGACCGATGCCAAATGAACGAAAATGAAAAACTCTATGCGAATGGACGGATCCATTCGCATAGAGTTTTTCTTTTGGATATTTCCCATTTCCAGTGCCCGCAGGACGCACAGCCTCTGCAGAAGAGGCGAATCTGTACCTGAAATGTTTCTCTCCCATTCTGCATAGCATTCAAAAGCGGTTTCAAAGCCCCGAAGCTGGACAGTCAGTACTTTTTGAGATACGCTTCCGATATCCCCGGTCAGCGTTCATGTGGTTTCCGCTGGACAGGACGGCAGTTCTCTTGCTGCCTGCGCCGCTATCCGAACGACTTCATCTCGTCTAAAGACATAATAGTTTCCTTTTGGTAACTACGCCACAATATTGTGCTTACTATACACGTGTTCCTTACAGCGTTATGATGCCAATATAGGAAATATCTTTGAGATGACAGCAGCAGAAGCTTTCAAGTGTTTGCTGGAAGTTGAAGTTCATCCGCAGAAACGGTCATTCGGGAGGGAGACAAATGACACAGATAGAAAGAAGACTGCATTTAATTCAGGAGCTGCTGAAAGAGCAGCCGAGATATGAAGGAATGGGAATTCCAGAGGATGAAGACGGACAAAAGTGCCTTCTCCGATCCCTGCTCAATATTCGGATGCCGCATCCTGCCAGCCAGGAATTTTTAGCGGTACAGGACGCTTATTTGCGGGAAGAAACGCGGCGCAAGGGAATCACCGATCTTGCCGATCTGCATCCGGTACAGGAAGGGATATATCTCTGGCAAGGGGATATTACGACTCTGCGTTGTGACGCGATTGTGAATGCTGCAAACAGCCAAATGCTTGGGTGTTTCGTCCCATGTCACGGCTGCATCGACAATGCCATTCACACCTTCTCCGGGGTACAGCTTCGGCTGGCCTGCGCAGAATTGATGCGTGAGCAAGGGCATGAAGAGGAAACCGGCAAGGCGAAAATCACACCGGCCTTTAACCTGCCCTGCCGCTATGTTCTGCATACCGTTGGGCCAATCGTGGGCGGCCTGCTCACGAAGAAGGACAGGGATTTGTTGGCTTCGAGCTATCGCTCCTGCTTGGAGCTGGCAGAGCAGAAGCATATCAATAGCATTGCTTTTTGCTGCATCTCTACTGGAGAATTTCACTTTCCCAATGAAAAAGCAGCCGAAATCGCAATTCAAACTGTGAATGAGTATAGGGAGCGTACAAACAGCAAAATGGAGGTAATATTCAATGTTTTTAAGAAGACCGATCTCAACATTTACCGGAAACTACTCGGAGCAAATGCAAAAGCTGAAACAGGAAATGGAGACCGCTGACGCCATTGTGATCGGCACAGGCGCAGGGCTGTCCTCCTCTGCAGGGATGTCCTATGATGGAGAGAGATTTGAGAAAAATTTTGCGGATTTTCACATGAAGTATGGCATACGGGATATGTACTCCGGAGGCTTCTATCCCTATGATACGCTGGAGGAATACTGGGCGTGGCGGAGCCGTCAGATTATGGTCATTACCATCAATGTAGACCATCAGTTCCAGCTTGCCGGTTTTGATAAGAAGCGTTTGTTTTACACGCAAGGGGATTATGGTCTGTGGCAGTGTTCCAAGCCCTGCCATCAAAGAACCTATGACAATGAGGGTATGGTCCGAAAGATGGCGGCTGAGCAAAAGGACATGAAGATTCCCTCGAAGCTGATCCCCCAATGCCCAGTCTGTGGAGCTCCTATGACTATGAACCTGCGCTGTGATAAGACTTTTGTGCAGGACGATGGCTGGTATGCTGCTTTTCATCGTTACAATGATTTCATCCGTCGGCATGAGGGAAAGCATATTCTGTTTTTAGAGCTTGGCGTGGGAGCCAATACGCCGGTGTTATGTGTATTGAGCGCCAGTTTGAAACCAAAAACAATCACGATAAAACAACAGATTCTATGCCAATTCGTTAATAATTCAAATACTAAGGAAAGGCGGTGTGCATAATGTTCGGCTGGAGAGTACCCAAATCGGGAGATACCCCAGATGGTATCAATAAACTGCACGAAGCAATAGCCAGTGCGGATGCCATAATCATTGGTGCCGGAGCCGGACTGTCTACTTCTGCCGGATTGGTTTATACTGGTGAGCGGTTTGAAAAATACTTCGGTGATTTTGCTTCCAAGTATCACTTCAAGGACATGTATTCCGGTGGCTTCTATCCGTATGACAGGCTGGAAGAACATTGGGCGTATTGGAGCCGGTATATTTATATTAACCGGTATATGGATGCTCCGAAGCCTGTTTACAGAGAGCTTTATGATTTGGTAAAGGATAAAGATTATTTTGTCCTGACAACCAATGTGGACCACTGTTTTCAAAAAGCTGGATTTGACAAGCACCGCCTGTTTTATACGCAAGGGGATTATGGGTTGTTTCAGTGCAGTGTAAATTATTTAGAAAGGAATGGGAAGATCTACCATGGACGACGCCGACAGTAGCGACGCTGACCGAAGTAACATTCACTGCAAACTAAATACGTTTTTATATATAGGCATAACCTGCGTCTAACCGTTAGATAGCAGGCTATGTCTTTTTGTATTTCTTTTTGCTGACCACCGCTGAAAGGCGGTCAGAATATAAATTTTATCAAAGAAAGGAGTGATTGATCCATTATGGATCGACACAGACAGACGCCTTGGCACGC
>CALWRT010000043.1 GCA_944384015.1 uncultured Lachnospiraceae bacterium
ATCAATGTCATGAAGATGGCTGGAAGAAGGTTCACTGGACTGGGCAAGAAGGAAGAGTGCGAGATCCCTGATTACTGTAAGGATAACCTGGATATCTGCCGGGAGGCAATGATGGATGCGGTGGCAGAGACAAGCGAAGAGTTCATGGAGCGCTATTTTGCAGGAGACGAGTTCTCTGTGAGCGAGATTCGCGCGGCAATGACCTTCAATGTGAATGACGGCAGCATTGTGCCGGTATCTATGGGATCCAATACGGAAGTGCTCAATATTGATAATCTGCTGAACGATATTGTAGAGCTCTTCCCGAGTCCGGACAAGAGGGAGTGTGCAGGCATTAACCTGAAGACAAATGAGATATTTGCTGCGAATTACGATTTCTCTAAAGCGAAATCCGCCTATATTTTTAAGACGATCGTGGATCCGTTCATTGGGAAATATTCTATGATCAAGGTTTGCTCCGGCGTCTTTAAGAGCGACGACGCCATCTATAATTCTGAGAAGGATAATGAAGAGAAGATCAGCAAGCTCTATATTCTGCGGGGAAATAAGCCGGAGGAAGTAAAGGAGCTGCATGCCGGTGATATCGGAGCGATTCCTAAGCTTACCAGCGCGAAGACAGGAGATACGCTGTCTACGAAGACGACGCCTGTGCGCTACGGCAAGACGGATATCTCTGTCCCGTATACGTATAAGCGCTACAGCGCGGTCAATAAAGGGGATGAGGATAAAATTTCCCAGGCGCTGGCGAAGATGATGGATGAAGATCAGACGCTGAAGAGCGTCAATGACGCAGAGAACCGCCAGACGCTTCTGTATGGTATGGGAGATCAACAGCTGGACATCGTGGTCAGCAAGCTGAAGGAGAAGTACAAGGTGGACGTGGAGCTTAGCCGTCCCAGTGTTGCTTTCCGGGAGACAATCCGCAAGAAAGCAGATGTAGAGTCCAAGTATAAGAAGCAGTCAGGAGGACATGGACAGTATGGTCATGTAAAGATGACTTTTGAGCCTCTGGGGGATCTGGAGACTCCTTATACCTTCGAACAGATTGTCGTGGGCGGCGCCGTTCCGAAGAACTATTTCCCGGCTGTGGAGAAGGGGCTCCAGGAATCCGTGCAGAAAGGGCCTCTGGCAGGCTATCCGGTTGTGGGAGTTAAGGCAGTGCTCTACGATGGAAGCTATCACCCGGTAGATTCTTCAGAGATGGCGTTCAAGATGGCTACTATCCAAGCGTTCAAGAAGGGCTTCATGGAAGCATCCCCGATTCTGTTAGAGCCGATTTCTTCACTGAAGGTGACGGTTCCGGATGCCTATACGGGAGATGTCATGGGGGATTTGAATAAGAGAAGAGGACGTGTGCTGGGCATGAACCCAATTGCCGGAGGCAAGCAGGTGATCGAGGCAGACATTCCCACAATGGAACTGTACGGCTACTGTACAGATCTGCGATCTATGACAGGCGGGAGGGGAACGTTCTCCTATGAGTTTGCACGCTATGAACAGGCTCCGTCCGATGTGCAGGAGAAGGAGATTGAGGCGCGGGCTGCCCAGGCAGAGTAAGCCGGGTCGAAGCTGAAGCGGCCAGGTATTTACACCGGCGGATAAGAGATGTTTTTTATGAGCCGTGAAGGCGGCATACAGGGTAGATAAGACAGGGCCTCACAAGAGGCCCGCAGGAGGCGCTGGAAGAGACCGGCGCCTCTTTGCTCTTGAAAAGGACACTGCGTTCCTATTCAACAAGATGCGCCGCAGGCGTAACTCTTTGCCCATGTATAGACAGTGAGAGGTTATTGGTCAAATGCTATTCTATATACTAGGAGCCTTATGTCTGGTTTATTATATACCGGCAGCAGGATGGATATCAGGATTTCATACATCAGGACTGTGGGTGTGGCCTGCGGCTGCAGTTCTGTTCTGTGCCCTGGGAACTTATTTTCGCTGTGCCAAAAGGAGATGGGCCGGAAGGAAGATGCCTCTGCGCGTGCGGGCTGCAGCAGGTATCTTTGGAATATGGATGGGGGTCTTCTTCCTATTCGAGGCAGGGGTGCTGTGGGGAATGTACAGGACATCCATTCCCAGGGGAGAGACAGTCTATCTGATATTAGGGGGAGGCGTTGTAGTGGATGAGCCAAGCCCTGTCCTGAAAGCGAGAATTGAGACAGCAGCCATGTGTATGCAGAAAGATGAACAGAGTACTGCGATCGCGTCTGGGGGAACAGGGGAAGATGATCTGATCAGTGAGGCGGAGTGTATTAGAAGAGGATTAGCTGCCCATGGTATTGATGAGGAGAGAATACAGATGGAAGAGCAGTCGTCCACTACAGCGGAGAATATGCAGTTTAGTTACCGCCTGTACGGAGAAGAGATATCGCAGATCACTGTTATCACAAGCAATTTCCACCTGTTCCGGTCGATGTGGATGGCAAAAAGCGCAGGATTTGACCAGGTGGACGGAGTGGGAGCGCCCTTTGGAGGATGGATGCTGCCCCACTACATGGTAAGAGAATTTATGACCTTTATGGTGGATTTGCTGAAAGGAAATATCAATCTCACGGCCATCCCTCTTTTTTGAGGAAATGCGGATTCTGTCAGAGCTTTTTTAGGAAAGCGCTGATGAAGGCATTTCCTGCGACGGAAAAAGGGATGGCTGTGTGTTCATTGGTCACTGTTCAAACAGGAACTCACCGCTGTTCTTCTGTTCTAATACCCGGATTCCGTGGTAGAACATCCGGTTATAAGGAGTGGGAACACCCGCTTTCTCCCCAAGGCGGATCAGTGTGCCGGAGAACATGGCAATCTCTGTGGGACGCCGGTTCTCAATGTCCTGGAGGGTAGACGGCTTGTTGCGGGGCGGGATATGGGTCACAATGACTTCCTGATGGGCAAGCTCCTCCTCGGTGAAATGGATGCCGTAGGCGGCCGCCACATCTGCCACCTCCTGCATAGCTGCGTGGCGGATGAAGTTGGCGTCGTCGCTGACGCGGAAGGCTCCGAAAGGAATGCCGAGTAGGGCGCAGGTGAGGTTTTCCCCGATATTGCACAGATATTTGAACCAGAGAGCGTGAAGCATGTCCTCAGGAATTTTATAAGGGATCTGTGCCCTGTCGAAGAGGCTGGCGACTGCCTGTACCCGGGGGGAGTAGGTTGTGTTGTTTTTCTCGCCGAATTCAATATGCCCCTTCCGGGGATCGTAGATATAGCCTTCCGGGCGGACTCCGACAGACACCCGCATGAGGGCGTAGAGCATGTGGTCCATGCCGAAGGCGGCGCCGATCTTCTCTTCACTGTCAATTCCGTTCAGCAGGGACAGGATGATTGTGTGTTCGCCTACATGATGGCGGATATCCCGGATAGCCTCATCCAGCGTGGTATCCTTTACAGATATCAGGATGAGATCCGCAGGGGCGACGGTCTCTTCTGGCCGCACAATGGGGAAATGCCATGTCTCGTGGTTGATTCTGACGCCTTCCCTCTCCAGCCGTTCGGCCCTGGCTCCTCCAGCGATGACCCGGAAATTCCCTTCGCCAAGCGTCCTGGCAAGGCCCGGGGCGAAGAAGGAGCCGATAGAGCCGAGACCGATCAGTGATACTGTCTTTATTTCTTGCGTATTCATAGTCTGATTCCTCTTTTCCTCATGCATTTTACATTTATTGTAATACAGAGGAGGGCGGAAGGTCAATGACGGGATAGGATTTCCGAACAGCCGTCCTGAGGCATGGCGGCAGCAGTTCGGCCAGCGTGCCGTACAGCCGTATATTATTTCCCCTGGGGATTCATCATGTGGAACATCTGGATCATCTGGTTCATCCGCGCCAGCTCTTCCGGGGATTTGCCTTGTTTGAGCACGTCAAAAATAAGGCGGAATTCGTCCGGTGTAAAGGACATGCCGGATTTTTGCATATTTCCTACTGAAGACAGGAGGAAAGGCAGAAGTTCGGAGGGGGACTTATTGCCTGCCTGGTTGTACAGCTGCATAACGGACATCAGCTTGGCAGGGTCGATGCCCTTCAGGCCTGGATGATTCATCCAGCTGTCCGGGGAAGGCCCGCCCTGGGGCGGAGGGGTCTGGTAGCTTTGCCCGCCCAGGGGCGGAGGGGTCTGATGGTTTTGCCCATTCTGGGGCGGAGGGCCCTGATGGTTTTGCCCATTCTGGGGCGGAGGGGTCTGATGGTTTTGCCCGTTCTGAGGGGGAGGGCCCTGGTGGTTTGACCGAATCTGAGAAGGGGAGACCTGCCCTGGTTGTTCTGGCTGCCTTGACTGGCGATTCCCACGCTGATTTACTTGAAAAGGGTTGTTCAGGAAAAAATTATTCATAGACGTTGTTATCTTTCACCTCATTTCTGCCTGGTTCTTGCTGTGTCTGTGCCATCTGGTCATTTTTCTGCTCCTGCTGTACGGTTTTGGAGAAAGAGCGGAACATTTGCTGCTGTTCAGGAGAGAGTATCGCCTTCATCCATGCGGGCGAATCTCCTTCCTGCTCAGGAGAGGACTGCATCATCTGAACAAGCTGCATGATCTGGAAGATGTTTAGGATGCTGTCAATATTGTCCCGCTGGTTTTGGGAGCAGAATCGTTTCATTTGGTTCAGCATATGGACCGGCGTGCACAGCGCAGGTTCTACACTGCAGGCGGCAAGGCTGTTCCTGTCTCTGCGTAGGAGGCGGAAAGCCTGCTGAAATTCCATTGCTTTTGCCGCCAAGAGCATTACTGGCTGTTCCTGGGGACGCATGTAAGGGATGCACGCCTTGATTGTCTGAAGCTGGTCATCGCAGAGCATGGCGTCCACAGGAGTCATTCCGGGGGATGTTGATTCCGGCATAGAGATTCCTCATTTCCGATTTTATCTCCATCTATTATATGTGGAAGAACAGACAGATATGATGATACAAGCGTCAAAATACGCTTTGACGCTTCCATTATATGATTCATAAGGGAACGGCGGGCGCAGAAGCAGTGGCAAAATAGAAGATGCGGGATATAGTAAATTGGGGGGATTTTTGTAAAAAGGAGGGAAGGGCATATGGCCCGTTTAATTATAAGAGGCAATGAAGTCTATGAAATTGATGAAGAATGTATGAGACGGAAGGAAGGGAGAAGAAAGCAGGATAGCAGAAGCGAGAAAGAGGCGTGGGACGCGCAGGCAGAAGAAAAGACGAAGTATGCAGATAGATCTGGGCGGCTGCGAAAAGAGTGGGAAAGATAGAGTAGTCTGACTTTAAGAAAACAAAGAGGGGCCTAGCCATGGCATGCGGGAAGGGCCCTTCTTTGAGAGACCGCTCATAGTGAAGCTTTCCTGAATTTTGCGGAGAAACGCAGAGAACTCCCTTATAAAATAGAAAAGGGCCCGCTGCCCACGCATTGTCTGCGGGAGAGCGGGCCAATACTGCTCAAATGGCCATATTTAGGTGCTGTATCTTGGCCGGCGCTTGATTAGCAGCCGAAGCCGTTGCCGTTGCCGCCGCATCCGCCGCAGCAGCACAGCAGAAGCAGGATGAAGAGGATGCAGTTATCCCCGCCAAATGTGCTTCCGGAATTGTTGCCGCATCCGCCGCAGCAGCACAGCAGCAAGATAATCCACAGCCAGGAATTGCTGAACGTTCCGGCCTCACATCCGCATCCGCAGTTTGTAGCAGTTAAATCACTCATGGAAAAACCTCCAAATATTTTGTATTACAGTACATGATATGCCGGGGGAGTTAAAATGCCATAAAAATTTTTTGTTGCATCTGGGCAAAAACAACATATGATAAACAGATATCAGCAATTGGGAAGGAAGCAGGATGAATAAAGTACATGCTCTGCTTAATTCGGAATATGCCTACCGCAAAAAAATATTTGGCAGGGGCGTGACAGCGGCGGTGCTGGATACAGGGATATATGCCGGACACCCGGATCTCAGGGGAAATATCGTCTGCTTTAAAGATTTTATAGAAGATAGGGTGGGAGCCTATGATGACAATGGACACGGAAGCCATGTGGCTGGGATTTACTGCGGCACAGGCAAAGCGTCAGACGGCGTCTATATGGGGATGGCGCCGCTCGCGAAAGTGGCTGTATTAAAAGTTCTGGACAATCGAGGAAACGGCAGTACCGCAGATGTGCTGAGAGCTTGTGAATGGATTGTGCGCAACCGCAGGCGCTATCATATAAAACTTGTGAATATTTCTGTCGGGACACTGCGGACAGATAAAAGGAAAGAAAACGAACAATTGCTTGGAGCTGTGGAACAACTGTGGGACGAAGGACTGACAGTTGTGGCAGCAGCAGGGAACAATGGACCAAAACCGGGGAGCGTCACAGTGCCGGGAGTGAGCCGGAAAATTATCACAGTCGGAAGCCTGGAGGAAAAGAGGAGAAATCTGTATTCCGGCAGGGGGCCAACGGCCGACTGCGTTTTGAAACCGGAAGTAATAGCTCCAGGAACAGATATCATAAGCTGTGCCCATTATGGGAGAGGGTATGCCAAGAAAAGCGGGACTTCCATGTCCTCACCGATTATATGCGGCTGCTTGGCGCTGCTTCTGCAGATGTATCCGGAAATGAGCAACCGAGATATGAAGCTTCGTCTTTATGAGAGGGCGGAAGACGCGGGACTGCCTAGAATGTGCCAGGGCTGGGGACTCGTGCGCATACCGTCCCTGCTCGGAGGGCAGGTCGCAAAAAAAGTTGACGCATGAGAAGAATCCGATTAAAATGATGAATGTAGTGAAAAGAAATATGTCCGCTGAAGCGGGCAGGAAAGTCAATGGCTGCCCGGGACTTTCATAGCAAATGTACAGCGTGTCTTGCAGGAGATGCAGTATTTTCCGCACATATGCGCTGAGAAAAGAGGCATACCAGATGGAAGAGAGAAGGAGGCCGGTGATTGGAGGATTTTACCGGCATTTCAAAAACAGGCTGTATCAATTGCTGCATGTGGCAGTACACGCGGATACAGAGGAAGAATTGGCTATATATCAGGCCCTTTATGGGGATTTCCGAATATATGCAAGGCCGTTGAAAGATTTCATGGGAGAAGTAGATCGGAAGAAATATCCAACAGCTGTCCAGCGGTACCGCTTTGTCCAGGTGATGATAGGGACAGAGGGAGACGGGGAACGGAAGAGCCAGCAAAGCCTGGAAGCGGCCTCGGCAGAGACTGACGGCAGGAGGCGCGCGGAGGAGACAGAAGAGATCGTCCTAACCGGGGGCGTATCCTGGAAGGAGACGAGACATAGAGAACGCTGGGACAGGGAGGACGCGTCACGGGAAGAGCGCAGGGAGAGAGAGCCTTTGGCTAAAGACAAAGAAGAAGGCGGGATCCAGCCGAAGCTGTTAGAATTCCTTGATGAAGAGACATATCAGGGGAAGCTTCGGGTATTCTGCGAAATCATGGATGAAGATCTGGCAGATGAGCATATGCTAAGCGCTATTGCCGCCTCTATGGATCTATCCCTTGGCAGTGAGAGCAGGGAAGAGCAGTGCGGGATCATATTGGATAACCTAAAGACGAGGGAACGGTATGAGTGTACGAGGCTGCCCAGGAAATAGCTGCATGAATTATGGAAAAAGGGTTCAGGCCTAGGAAATTGATAGGGCCTGGACCTTTTCTATTCCCGCGGACAGCAGACCGGGAGCGCGCAGTGCAGACCTGTCCGCGGTTTTTATCATAAGATCCCGCTGTGACGTAATTCTGCCGAGGAAGAGAAATTCCTTCTTGACGTATTTGGTATAATTGTATACAATTATACCAAACCATAAAAAGGAGCTGTTATAATTGGAAAATCGAGCCGTCAGAATGAATAAGAACACGAATTTGCTGGAGCTAGAGGAACATATGTATTATTTGGCGGACGTGCCCAAGCCAAATGTGTTCCGTAACTTGTTCCCATACAGCGAGGTGCCGAAGATCGCCTTCAATGACCGAATTGTGCCCCACCATATGCCGGAGGACATTTGGATTACGGATACGACGTTCCGGGATGGCCAGCAGTCGAGGGCGCCCTACTCTACGGAACAGATCGTTACATTATATGACTATATGCACAGACTGGGAGGCCCAAACGGCAAGATTCGCCAATGTGAATTTTTCCTATACAGCAAGAAGGACCGGGATGCGGTATATCAGTGCCTGGAGAGGGGATATGACTTCCCGGAGGTGACAAGCTGGATCAGGGCCAACAAACAGGATTTCCAGCTGGTGAAAGATCTGGGGCTGAAGGAGACAGGGATTCTGGTGAGCTGCTCTGACTACCATATCTTCTACAAGATGCATATGACCCGCAGGGAAGCGATGGACAGCTATCTTGCCGTGATACGGGACTGCCTGGACATCGGGGTTATACCAAGATGCCATCTGGAAGATATCACGCGGGCTGATATCTACGGATATGTGATTCCTTTCTGCACAGAGCTGATGAAGCTGAGCCGGGAGTACAATATGCCGATCAAAGTGCGGGCATGCGACACGATGGGACTTGGCGTGAATTATCCGGGGGCGGTCATTCCAAGAGCTGTCCAGGGGATTATCTATGGTCTGCATACCCATGCCGGCGTCCCATGCGAATGGATTGAGTGGCATGGACATAACGATTTCTACAAGGCAGTGTCCAACGCGACCACCGCGTGGCTGTACGGAAGCTGCGGCGTCAACTGTTCTATGTTCGGCATCGGAGAGCGTACTGGGAATACGCCGCTGGAGGCTATGGTGTTTGAGTATGCTCAGCTGCGCGGAGGACTGGACGGCATAGATACGAGAGTGATTACGGAGATGGCGGAGTACTATGAGAAGGAGATTGGCTATGAGATCCCGGAGAGGACTCCCTTCGTCGGCAAGAACTTTAACGTGACCAGAGCCGGAATCCATGCAGATGGACTCTTGAAAAATGAAGAAATTTATAATATCTTTGATACAGAGAAATTTTTAGGAAGGCCGCCTCTCGTGTCCGTATCTAATACATCCGGCCTCGCGGGGATCGCCCACTGGATCAACAGCTATTACCGGCTGAAAGGCGAGGATCAGGTGGATAAAGCAAGTCCTCTTGTAGCCCGGGTCAAAGAGTGGGTAGACGCGCAGTACGACGGGGGACGGGTGACGGTCATCACCGATGAAGAATTGACAGCAGTGATAGAAGAGGCATGTGCAAATCTGGGGATTCCATCGGTCGGATAAGGAGGATGCAAATGAGCGGGTATCGACTGCCGGAGATTGCGGCAGATTCCCATACGCTGAGAGGAAAAGTTTACCGTCAGATCCGGGAGAAGATTTTGGACGGTGAATATAAGCCGAATGAAGAGCTTAGGGAGATCGCCATCGGCAGGGAACTGGGAGTTAGCCGGACACCGGTGCGGGAGGCGCTGAGACAGCTGGAGCTGGAAGGGCTTGTCTATATTATCCCTAACAGGGGTGCCTACGTGAAGGGAATAACAGAGGAGGATATCAGGGATATCTATATGATACGTTCCAGGCTGGAAGGCTTGTGCGCCAGACTTGCGGCGGAAAAGATCACGCAGGAGGAGCTGGACGCGCTGGATGATGTGATCTGCCTGGCAGAGATGCACGCGGCCAAGGGAAACTCAGAGAAAGTATTTGAGATGGACAGCAAGTTCCATGAACTTATCTATGAGGCGTGCAAGAGCAAGCAGCTCTCCCATCTGCTCTCCGATTATCACCAATATGTGCAGAAGGTGAGGAAGCTGTCGGTGTCAGGAAGTGTGCGTGCTGAGCAGTCTGCCCATGAGCACAGGATGATCTTGGAGGCGATCCGCTCCAGAGATCCTGACTTGGCAGAACAGCTAGCAAAGGAACATATTGCCAATACCGTGCACAATATACAGAAGGCAGGCATTCCGATGGAGGAAGAACAGAAGATGTTATGACAGTTCAGCCTTACGGCCTCGCTGTCACAAATAGATGTACAATATCCGTATACGGCAGACGGCCTGTGCCGTCTGTTATAACAATAATATTAGGAAGATCAGGAGGACCAAACACATGGAAAAAATCAAGATGACGACCCCCCTCGTGGAAATGGACGGAGATGAGATGACACGAGTACTCTGGAAAATGATTAAGGACGAGCTTTTGCTGCCGTTTATTGATTTGAAGACAGAGTATTATGACTTGGGGCTGGAGTACCGGGACGCGACGGATGACCAGGTGACAGTGGACAGTGCCCTGGCTACGAAGAAATATGGTGTAGCCGTGAAATGTGCGACGATTACCCCTAACGCCGCCAGGGTAAAAGAATATAATCTGAAGCAGATGTGGAAGAGCCCTAACGGCACCATCCGTGCGATACTGGACGGCACCGTATTCCGTGCTCCTATAGTAGTAAAGGGGATTGATCCTACTGTCCGCACATGGAAGAAACCGATCACCATTGCACGACACGCCTATGGAGACGTATATAAGGCTTCCGAGATGAAGGTTCCAGGTCCCGGCAAGGCAGAGATTGTGTTTACCGGGGAAGACGGCACGGTTCTGCGGGAAACCATTCATGAATTTGACGGCCCGGGTATTGTTCAGGGAATGCATAATCTGGAAAACTCTATCGGAAGCTTCGCGAGAAGCTGCTTTAACTACGCGTTAGATACAAAGCAGGATCTTTGGTTTGCCACAAAGGATACCATCTCTAAGAAATATGACCACACCTTCAAAGATATTTTCCAGGAGATCTACGACGCGGAGTACGACGAGAAATTCAAAGCAGCCGGGATTGAGTATTTCTATACATTGATTGACGATGCGGTGGCCAGAGTGATACGTTCTGAGGGAGGCTACATATGGGCATGTAAGAACTACGACGGGGACGTTATGAGCGATATGGTGGCCACAGCCTTCGGTTCTCTGGCAATGATGACGTCAGTTCTCGTATCGCCGGAGGGATATTACGAGTACGAAGCAGCCCATGGAACTGTTCAGAGGCATTACTATAAGTACCTGAAGGGAGAAGAGACTTCCACCAATTCCGTGGCTACGATCTTTGCCTGGACAGGAGCCCTCAGGAAGAGAGGAGAGCTGGATCAGAATCCTCAGCTTATGGAATTTGCCGACCGGCTGGAGAAGGCAACCATTGATACGATTGAGTCAGGGAAAATGACGAAAGACCTCGCTCTGATTACAACTCTTGAGAACGTTACGGTGCTGGACAGCCAGGGATTTATCCGCGCAATCCGAGAAACCATGGAGAAATGATGCCATGATTGCATAGTATGAAGAGAAGTAGACGCCCATCATAGATGGGCGGCGAAGGAAGCCCCCTGTACTTCTGCGCTGAGCAGGAGTTACAGGGGGCTTTTGATTTATCTGATTTCCTGGTTCCTATCGGTGCTTTGCTCCGCCAGAGCTGACTCTAATTCCTCCCAGCGTCCCATAAGAGAGAGGAGGTTATCAGAAATTTCTTCTTTTTCCTTGCTGAAGGCAAGGCAGCGGGAGACGTCGGTGTACACTTCCTCCATGGCAAGAAGACTGTCAATCTCCTGTTCCCGCTGTTCCAGGCGGCTGATCTCATCCTCCGTGCGTTTCAGCTCGTTGGAGAGCCGGCGAAGACGGGCTTGTTCTTCCTTGCGCTGCTGCCAATCCTGCTTGGAGGAGGTGGTGTCTGACTGTCTCTCGGCGGGAGCGCTGTCCGGCGAGACATAGATCTGGCGCATCGTATCCTTTTTCTCTAGGTAGTAATCGTAGTTGCCGATATAGTTGATGAGCGTGTGATTGGTAAGCTCCAAGATCCGGTCTGCGGTACGGTTGATAAAATACCGGTCATGGGACACGTAGAGCACTGTGCCGGTATAGTGGTTCAGGGCATTTTCCAGCAGCTCCTTGGATACCATATCCAGATGGTTGGTCGGCTCGTCCAGGATGAGAAAATTCGCTTGGGAGAGCATGAGCTTGGCGAGAGATACCCGTCCCCGCTCCCCGCCGCTTAGATCTTTGATCCGCTTGAAGACATCGTCCCCGGTGAAGAGAAACGCTGCCAGGACATTGCGGATTTTTGTGTTGTTCAGATTCGGATAGGTGTCGGAAATCTCCTCGAACAGCGTCTTCTCCATGTGAAGGACCTGGTGCTCCTGGTCATAATAGGCTGCCTGGACACCGGCCCCGTAGCAATAGGTTCCTTCGTCGGCCTGGATGAGGCCGTTTAATATTTTCAGGATTGTCGTCTTGCCGGTACCGTTATTCCCGATGATGGCCACTTTTTCTCCCCGCTTGATATCGAAATGAATATGCTCAAACAGTGTGAGGGGAGGGTAGGATTTCGACAGGTCTGTAACTGTCAAGACGTCGTTGCCGCTCACAATCTCCGGCTCTAATGTCAAGTTCATCTGGTCATGGACTTCGGCAGGGCGATCCAGCCGCTCCATCTTGGAGAGAAGCTTTTCCCGGCTTTCCGCCCTCTTGATGGATTTCTCCCTGTTAAAAGAGCGAAGTTTCTCGATGACAGCCTCCTGACGCTGGATTTCCCGCTGCTGGTTTAGATAGGCCGCAAGCTGCGCCTCCCGAAGCTGTGCTTTCTTCTTGGCGAAAGCAGAATAGTTGCCTGAGTAGACCGTTGTATGACAGTTCTCGATCTCAATAATCTTCGTTACTGTCCGGTCAAGGAAATAGCGGTCGTGGGCAACGATCAGCACAGCTCCCGGATAGCCGGCAAGATAGTTTTCCAGCCACGCGATGGAGTCCATATCCAGGTGGTTGGTGGGCTCGTCTAAGATGAGGAGGCTGGGGGAGGACAGGAGAAGCCGGCCGAGGGCTACTCTTGTCTTCTGGCCGCCGGACAGATCACTCATCTTGCGGGAGAAATCTTCCTCAGAGAAGCCAAGACCTTTCAGCACACCGGTGATTTCGCTGCGGCAGGCGTAGCCGTTCTTATGGTCATATTCCTGGGACAGGAGGCTGTAGCGATCCATCAGCTTGGCGAGCTCTTCGCCGGAGGCATGCTTCATTGCCTCCTCTGTTGCGCGCATACCTTCTTCCAAATCGAGTATATCCTGCTTGGTACGCAGCAGCTCCTCATAGATGGTATTATCTTCCAGGACAGCCTGATGCTGGGAGAGATAGCCGATGGTCGCGTTCTTGGACAGATAGACGCTGCCGCTGTCACAGGGCAGTTCCCCCATAATAATTTTGAGCAGGGTAGTCTTGCCCGCGCCGTTGATGCCGACGATGGCCGCCTTTTCCTTTTCTTCTATATGAAAGGAGGCGTCGATGAGGACGTCCCCGGTGACAAATGCCTTACAGATATTCTGACATGCGAGTATCATGGTTCCCTCCGTATAGGTATGTATATATTGCGGCGGTTAAGCAGGCAGGCTGAACGCCGCGGGATATCGTATTTGTGATAGGTACGTCATTCATTTTCTCACGGAAGACGCCAAAATGCAAGAACGAAAAAAATTGCTGACGAACTATTTGACATTAATTTAACATTTATATATAATAAATAAAAGAAACGCTGATGAAACCACAGAAAAGGAGGGGAGCCCAGTGGATTCTAAAGGTATTTCGCAGGCCGTGATCTCCCGTCTGCCCAGATATTACAGATATTTGCAGGATCTGAAAGAAGAGGGTTACGAACGGATTTCCTCGAATGAGCTCAGCAAGCGCATGCAGGTAACGGCATCCCAGATTCGCCAGGACTTAAATAATTTCGGCGGTTTTGGACAGCAGGGATATGGCTATAACGTCCAGTATCTGTATGAAGAGATTCGGAAAATTCTGGGTTTGGATAAAGAACATAATATGATTATTGTAGGCGCCGGCAATCTGGGCCAGGCGTTAGCCAATTATGTGGAGTTTGAGAAAAAAGGTCTGATGACCCGGGGAATTTTTGATGTAAATCCGCGTCTTGTGGGCAATACGGTCAGAGGTATTGAGATCCGCATGATTGATGAACTGGAAGAGTTTATCAAGAAGGAGAATATTGAACTGGCCGCCCTAACCGTCCCGAAGACGAAGGCGAAAGAGATGGCAGAACTGCTTGTGGGGTACGGGATCAAGGGGATTTGGAATTTTGCGAATATAGACCTGCATTCCATCGGAGATGTAGAGGTGGAGAATGTACACCTCTCAGAGAGTCTGATGAAGCTTTCCTACCGTGTAAGCAACAGGGATTAGCGGGGGGACGGCTATGATAGCAGGGATTGGGACAGATATGATAGAAATAGAGCGTATCAGGAAGGCCTGTGAAAAGGAGGCTTTCCTGGTACGTTGTTTTCGTTTAGAGGAAAGAGAATTTTTCAGGGATAATTATGTGAAGGCGGCGGGCAATTTCGCAGTGAAGGAAGCGGTTGCCAAAGCGCTTGGGACAGGCTTTCGCACGTTTCTCCCGTCAGATATGGCCGTGCTCCGGGAGGCATCCGGCAGACCCTACGTACTGTTGTATGGCGGGGCAAAGGAGGTTTCAGAGAGGCTTCGGATCAGGCAGATACATGTATCCATCACAAATACAGAACGCTATGCTCAGGCTTTTGTGGTGGCTGAGGCTGAGGAAGACGAACAGGCCGTATGAAAATGTCCGACAGGAACAGAAAGGAAGTATAAGTTATGCGATATGCAGTGACTGCGTCTGAGATGCAAAGATGTGATACCTGTACGGCCAAGAAGTACGGAGTACCCTCCATTGTGCTGATGGAGCGGGCAGCGCTGGCCGTGTACGACAGGCTGAGAAGGGGAGATTTTGATTTGACCCGTGTGCTGGCTGTGTGCGGAACGGGCAACAATGGCGGGGACGGTATGGCGGTAGCCAGGATGCTGTATCTGGCAGGTGTTCCGGTAACGGTGTGCGTGCTGGGCAACGTTCAGCGGATGAGCAGCCAGGCGAGTCTGCAGATGGCTATTTTGAAAAATTATGGCGTGAGGATCGTTGCGGCTGGGGACCATTTGGAGGAATCCGAATATATTGGTTATACGACGGTTGTAGATGGAATGTTCGGCGTGGGACTGTCCAGAGAGATGGGAGGCGTATACGCCGAGATGGCACGGATCATCGGCCGGATGGAGAAATGCCGTGTGCTGGCGGTAGATATCCCATCGGGAATCGACGCCACTACCGGGGCAGTGCTTGGGACGGCTGTCAGGGCAGATGTGACTGTGACGTTCGCCTATGAGAAGCTGGGGCTTCTCTTATTTCCAGGGGCCGATTACGCAGGGGAAGTATGTGTGGCGGATATCGGCATTACCGATGTGGGCTTCGAGGGAAATCATCCTGCCTGCCGTATTTGGGAAATGCAAGATTTGTCTGAGCGGCTTCCCAAGCGGAGCAGGCGCTCCAACAAGGGAACGTACGGTAAAGTGCTGATAGCGGCGGGAAGCCGAGGAATGGCAGGCGCAGCTGCCTTGGCTGCCCGGGCGGCCTATGGGGCAGGCTGCGGCCTTGTGCGAATCTGCTCGCCGGAATGTAACCGGGAGATTTTGCAGCAGCTGGTTCCGGAGGCTACTGTGGCGTCTTACGAGGAAGGACATGAGGCTGAGGTGTTCGAGAGGTGTCTTGATTGGGCGGACTCTGTCGTCTTCGGTCCGGGAATGGGGGTATCGGCAGTCTGTGAAGAGCTTCTGAAAATGGCGGCAAGACAGAGCAGGCTCCCTCTTGTGATTGACGCCGACGGGATAACGATGCTGGCAGGACATCCTGAATGGGCGCCCTGTCTTGCCGGACGCTGCGTATTGACACCCCATCCGGGAGAGATGGCAAGGCTTATGGGATGCCGAGTGGGAGATATCTTAAATCATATGCTTATGACGGCACGGGAAGGGGCGGCCAGGTGGCAGGCTGTCTGCCTCCTGAAGGATGCCAGGACAGTGATTGCATCTGCAGATCCCAAGGAACCAGTTTATCTGAATATGAGCGGCTGTGATGGGATGGCCGTGGGAGGAAGCGGGGATACTCTGTCAGGAATCATCGGCACATGGCTGGCCCAGGGAATGGGACCGCTGGACGCGGCCGCCGCCGGGGCATATGTTCACGGGCTTGCCGGAGAATGGTGCCAGCAGGAGAAGGGGGCCAGGTCTATGACAGCAGGAGGACTGTCGGAAGGGCTGGCTTTCGTGCTGCGAAAACTGGATGAGGAGAAGAAAGGCAGGGAATAGCGGATATGGAAGCACACAGGAGAGTCTGTGCCGTGATTAATCTGGACGCGATTGAACAGAACCTGGACGCGATCGAGAGCCGGATACGGGAAGGCACGAAAGTACTATGCGTCATCAAGACAGATGGATACGGGCATGGAGCGCTGCCCATTGCCCGTATGGCGGAGGCGAGAGAGAATATATGGGGATTTGCCACAGCGACGGCGCAGGAAGCCTTTGAACTTCGGGAAGGAGGCATCCGTAAGCCAATTCTTGTGCTGGGGTACTCTTTTGCCGAGGATGACAGCAGGATGATCGAACAGGAGATCCGAATGACCGTGTTCCAGCTCAAAAGAGCGGAAGAGATAGACAGGGAGGCGGCCAGACTTGGCAAGAAGGCATACGTCCATATCGCTGTAGATACGGGGATGGGAAGGATCGGGCTGCCGTCTGTCAAGGAGGGCGCCTCTGCAGCAAGGGCAATTGCAGATTTGGAAAACGTGGAAATCGAAGGGGCTTTCACGCATTTTTCCAAGGCCGATGAGAAGGAGAGGGATTATACGCACAGTCAGATCCGCCGGTTTGAACAATTTCTCCAAATGCTGTCGGCGGAAGGAATAGAAATTCCCATCCGTCACTGTTCCAACAGCGCCGGAATTATGGAGTATCCCCAGGCGAATTTTGACATGGTGCGCGCAGGGATTATTCTGTATGGAATCTATCCATCCGCTGAGGTGAGTCAGGAGGCGCTGCCCCTCAAGCCGGCGATGGAGATCAAGAGCCATATCGTCTATATCAAGGATGTGGAGGCCGGACAATATATTAGTTACGGGGGTACTTACCGGACAGAGCGGCGGACGAGGATTGCCACGATACCGGTGGGATATGGAGACGGATATCCGAGAGGGCTGTCCGGCAGAGGCGATGTGCTGATCCGCGGGAAGAGGGCACCTATCCTGGGGAGAATCTGTATGGATCAGTTTATGGTAGATGTGACAGATATACCGGAGGCCGCAGAAGAAGATGAGGTGACACTGCTGGGAAGAGATGCGGGAGAGGCGCTGCCAGTTGAGGAGCTGTCCAGCCTGTGCGGGCGTTTCCCCTATGAATTTGTGTGCTGCGTGGGAAAGCGGGTGCCGAGAATCTATATCCGTCATGGGAAGGCGGTCGAGCCGTAGACAGTATGGCCGCGCGATGGAGAACACGGGCTGAATACTTCTGATGATTTGTGGAAATACTCTGAGTGAAAGAAACGCCGACGAAAGCGTTTCCTGGTTGGATTTGCGCTGCAAAGCGGCATTTTCTGCTGCAAATCCGCGCGTACGGAGCATTTCAGGAAACATTGACGAAACCTGAGTGTTTCTCAAAAAACTGATTATCGGAGAGTGAAGGCTGTGATTATTAAAAGAGGAGATGTATACTACGCTGACTTGCGTCCGGTTGTCGGCTCAGAACAGGGCGGAATCCGTCCGGTGCTGATTATCCAGAATGATTGTGGAAACCGGCATAGCCCGACAGTCATTTGCGCGGCGATTACATCCAGGATGAATAAGGCGAAGCTGCCGACGCATATTGAATTAAGCGCCGGAGAGCATTCTATGATGAAGGATTCTGTCATTTTGCTGGAACAGCTTCGGACAATTGACAAGAAGCGGCTGAGGGACAGGGTCTGTCATCTGGATATAGATATCATGGCAAGAGTAGATGAAGCGCTAAAAATAAGTCTGGACTTGATTACATAGCAATACGGCTTACTTGACGAAAAAACAGCAAAATGGTAAGATTTTAATATGACTGCAGACATGCGGCGTCTACACGCGCATCTGTGTCAACGCAATAAAGGAAAGTGAGGAAATGAGTAGCAGCGATGGACGAAGGCGCGGGTTCCGGCAATGTGCTTCGGAATGTAAGGAATTTCTTTGGAAGAATTAGAGGCGACAAGGTGACGGAGGAAGAGATTATTTCCATGGTGAATGAGGGGCATGAAAGCGGTGTCCTGGATGCCAACGAAGCGGAAATGATACATAATATCTTTGAATACAGCGACAAGGAAGCGGATGAGATTATGACCCACCGCAAGAATATTGTCGCCCTGGAGGGCAGTACCTTGCTGAAGGAGGCCCTGGATTTTATATTGGATCAGAATCACTCCAGGTTCCCGGTCTATGAGGGAAGCCTGGACAATATTATTGGGACCGTGAATCTGAAAGATGCTGTGAAATGCAGTATGAAGGAAGAGAATCAGGGCCTTTCGCTGAAAGAAGTGGAAGGACTGATGCGTCCGGCAAGATTTATTCCCGAGACGAGGAATATCAATGACCTGCTGAGAAACATGCAGAAACAGAAGGCCCATATGGTGATTGTAGTGGATGAGTATGGGCAGACTGCCGGGCTTGTGACAATGGAAGATATACTAGAAGAGATTGTGGGAAATATCCAGGACGAGTATGACTCCGAAGAGGAGAGCATTATCAGGCAGCCAGACGGCTCCTTCCTTATGCTGGGTACGGCGCCGCTGGAAGAAGTAGAGGAATGCCTTGGAGTGGAGTTCGGGGAGGAAGAGATCGAGACTCTGAATGGGCTGCTCGTCTATATGCTTGACAGAATCCCGTCAGAAGACGAGGATATTCAAGTGGAAAAGGCCGGATATCTGTTCCAGGTGCTGGAGATCCGCAATAAGATTATCTACAAGGTGCGGGTGACGAAGCTTGAGGAAGAGCCAGACGGCAGCCGCGAATAGATGTAAAACGAATAAGAAAGAGGAGATTAGGAAATGTCAGGACATTCAAAATTTGCCAACATCAAACATAAGAAAGAGAAAAATGATGCGGCAAAAGGAAAGATTTTTACAATTATTGGAAGAGAGATTGCCGTGGCGGTAAAGGAAGGCGGACCGGATC
>CALWRT010000044.1 GCA_944384015.1 uncultured Lachnospiraceae bacterium
ACTAATCGGTCGAAGGCTTGACCGAAAGCACTTAAGCGCGGCAAGGCGAAGGGAAGCCAGGCCAGCGCAGGCGAGGTCTTAAGGCTTGATGTTGGATCTTTTACAATATGTGGTTTTGAAGGTACATACCTTTTAGTGGCCCAGTGGCTCAGTTGGTTAGAGCGCCGCCCTGTCACGGCGGAGGTCGTGGGTTCGAGTCCCATCTGGGTCGTTTGACAATAATATATTGTTAAAATGGGATCTTAGCTCAGCTGGGAGAGCATCTGCCTTACAAGCAGAGGGTCACAGGTTCGAGCCCTGTAGGTCCCATCAAGCGATTGGTTGGACATGGCTATTATATGCCGATGTGGCTCAATTGGCAGAGCAGCTGATTTGTAATCAGCAGGTTATCGGTTCGAGTCCGATCATCGGCTTTATGGATGGATTCCCGAGTGGCCAAAGGGGACAGACTGTAAATCTGCTGCAAATTGCTTCGGTGGTTCGAATCCACCTCCATCCATTTTAGATAATAATTTTGTTATTGTCTAAATTTAGAAAAAGTTATATAATAATATTGTATCGCGGGGTGGAGCAGTCTGGAAGCTCGTCGGGCTCATAACCCGAAGGTCGTAGGTTCAAATCCTGCCCCCGCAATTTTTTGCCCAGATAGCTCAGTTGGTAGAGCAGAGGACTGAAAATCCTCGTGTCACTGGTTCGATTCCGGTTCTGGGCATTGTCTGTATACAGACGTGGGATATTAGCTCAGTTGGTAGAGCACTTGACTTTTAATCAAGTTGTCCGGGGTTCGAATCCCCGATGTCTCATTACAAAATGGGAAGTCTCGTGAAAACGGGGCTTTTTTGTTTTGCATAATAGCGGTTGAGATTGGTTTTCTCTGTTTTCCGAATAATTATTCAAGTTACTCACTTGATTTTAAACGAAAAATTGCCGAGTTAAGTAAATTTTCTTTTGTCACCAGAAAGGCGGACCACGTGGAACAACCAGGTTGTCAATTTTAATCGAAATAAGGTGATTAAACAGACGGGGAAAGATTGATGATGTCATTATAGAGAGTGGCCGGCGCCGCCGTGTCCGCCGGCAGACATCAAAATACCTGTCCGCTTGCGGACATAACATAGAAAGGGAACCGTAGTGTGCGATACGGTTCCCTTTGTGTGCTTTTATATGATAATATCTATTTGCTATGAAAAGAGAAGGAAATATAGGAAGCAACATAATATTTTTTACTATGACGTTTCCTGCGTATCAGCCCTGCAGCAGCGCTTGAAGGGACTCTTTGGTCTGTACTCCCACAACTGTCTTCGCGGGAACGCCGTTTTTAAATATAATCAATGTGGGGATTGCCATCACCGAATATTTTTGCGCGAGTTCCGGATTTTCATCCACATTAATTTTACCAACTTTATAACCGGCGGCCCCTTCTGCCAGCTCGTCAATCACGGGGGCCAGCATACGGCACGGGCCGCACCAGGGAGCCCAGAAATCCACCAGCACAGGAACGCTGGAATCTAACACCTCTTGCTGAAAATTTTGATTGTTGAATGCTTTTGCCATATCGGAACACTCCTTCCTTCTATAGTGGTTATTATATCAGTTGTTTTCTTTCTGAATAAAAGATACCATAGGAAAGGGAGAATGTATGTGATCATGTCACGCTGAATGAAAATCAGGAAAAGATTTTTCTGTCAGCTGACTTTTATTCAGTTCATATCGTCTATAAAATGAAAACAAGAAGGAGGGACCATGAATGGGAAGGGATAGCCGGCAAGTGATAACCGATTATATTATCAATCATCAGGAGAAGTTCTACCGTTTGGCCCTCAGTTATGTGAGAAATCCGCAGGATGCCCTGGACGTAGTTCAAAATGCGGTGGTAAGAGCGCTGGAGGCTGCGGCTTCACTTAGAAATCCGGATGCGGTGAAGACGTGGTTCTATAGAATTATTGTAAATGAGAGCATCTCTTATATCCGCCGAAGCCAAAGGGAGTATGCAAAGGATCCGAGCTTGTTCCCGGAGGAAGGATATGAGGAACCGGGCTACGAGGGAGAGTCTGACATAATGGAGCATATACGGAGACTGCCCGCGGAGATACAGACGGTTGTGCTGCTACGCTATTATGAGGATTTGACGCTGAAAGAGATATCAGAAGTAACTCAGAGTAAGTTAAGTACAGTGAAGTACCGGCTGTATACAGGGATTCGCAAACTGGAACAGAGCCTGAGACGGGGAAAGGAGGACCATGATGGATAACAAGGACAGGAGGCTGCTGGAGTCTTTTAACAGATTAACAGAAGAAGAACTAGAGCAGACTTTCACGGAGGCAGAGGCAATTTTCGCGGGTTCACGCAGAGAATATGAGAAGACAAAGGCTCCGGAAGAGCTGGGGCAGGTAGTCAGACAAGCGGTAGCAGAAGGAGGGGGTACCATGTACAATGGCGACAGGAACAACAGTAAGAAGGCGGCACCTAACAACAGAAGGAATCGGAAACGCAGAAAAGGAAGAAGCTTCGGCAAGCTGATAGCAGGAGCAGCGGCGGCAGTCGTTGTGTGCTTCACCTTGGCGCTGAATACGAGCGAAGTGTTTGCGAAGGCGGCAGGGGAGCTTGCGCTGATCGGGCCCATTGCCCAAGTGCTGACCTTCCGGTCTTATGAGGAAGAGAAGGAAGATTATACACTGAAAGCGGAGATCCCCCAGATCGAAGCAGATGAAGAGCAGATAAGCGAGGAGGCTGCAGGGGCGGTTCTAGATGCCAATGAGGAAATTCAGAAAAAGATAGAGGAATACTCCGCTCAGGCAGAACAGCATATCCAGGACTATAAAGACGCTTTCCTGGCTACAGGCGGCACGGAAGAAGAATTTGCCCAGAAGGATATCCGGGTGGATGTCAGCTACGACGTCAAATCGCAGACAGACGCATATGTGTCTTTTGTGATTACCGCGAATGAAAACTGGAGCAATGCTTACGGGGTACAGTATTTCTACAATATCAGCCTGGAAGATGGAAGGACTCTTACTCTTGCGGACGTATTGGGGGAAGACTATATCGCCAAGGCAGATGCAGCTATTAAGGAGCAGATGCAGGAGCAGATGGCTTCCGATGAAAATACCTACTACTTTACTGAGGAAGAGGGCGGATTTACGACAATAGGGGAATTCCCTAATTTCTATATTAATGAGAATGGGAATCCGGTCATTGTCTTTGCGAAATACGAAGTAGCCCCTGGATCTATGGGCACGCCAGAATTTGAGATTTCTAAGTGAAACTATTTTCAGAAGGACGGCATCTAATAAGTGTAGCTACAGATAGAAGAAAAGGAAGTGAGCGCAGTGAGGAAGCAGCAGGCTGTGGAAGATGCCGTCCACGAAAATCTGGTAAATAATTATGATAGATATTACCGCCTTGCCTACCGTTTTGCCGGAAATGAGCAGGATGCACTGGATATTGTGCAGGAAGGTGCCTACCGAGCAATTTTTAAGAGCGGTCAATTAAAAAATGCGGAATATGCCGGAACATGGATATACCGGATCATCGTGAATACGGCGAAGGAATTTCTGAGGAAGAAGAATCGGGAGACTCTTATGGGGGACCAGATGCCTGAACAAGGACAGGAAGATACCTATGAAGAGTTCGATGTGAACAAGGCGCTGGATGAGATGAACCCGGCCGACCGGTCAGTGATTATCCTGCATTACCTGGAGGGGCTGACACTGGAACAGACCGCGGAGATTCTGAATGAGAATATCAGCACTGTAAAATCCAGACTGTACCGCGCCTTGAAGAAACTCCGCATAAAATTGGCATAGAAAATTGAGAGGTGAGGGCATGAACAAAATTTCTGAGAAAAACAGGGACACATTACAGGAAATGAGAAAAGGATATGAGGAGATACCGGTTCCAAATAAGGGGAGGGAAATGGTAGAACAGACGATTGAGAGGGCTAAAAGAGACAAGAGAAGGAAACGGAAACTTATATGGCTGCGCAATACGGCTGCGGGCGCGGCGGCAGCTTTTGCCTGCATCATCGTATTAGCCAACAGCAGCCCACAGATTGCCCATGCGATGGAGCAGGTGCCGGTACTGGGAGCTGTAGTGAGAGCTGTGACGCTCCGCACATATGAAGCAAAAGAAGGAGACTATGAAGCGGATGCAGAGATTCCTCAGATTGTGGCAGAGGGCGGCCAGGGAGAGCTGACGGAAGGCACAGAGGAGATCAATATGGATATTCAGCAATTTACCGATCAATTGATCAGTGAATTTGAAGCTGATAGGAAGGAATACACAGACGGCAGGGAGAGCCTTGATATTTCTTATGAGACTGTAGTGGACAACGAAAGATTATATACAATAAAAGTATGGGCGGTGCAGACGGCGGCCAGCGGAGCGGAGACCGTACGGTATTACACCCTTGACAAGACAGCCGGCAGACAGCTTCATCTGAAAGATCTGTTTGAAGAAGGCAGCGACTATGTAAGCGTGCTGAGCGATCTTATCAAGAGCCAGATGCGGGCCCAGATGCAGGCAGACGAGGGGAAGGTATATTTCCTGGATGACGAGGACGTCCCTGAGTCGAATTTCGAGAAAATCCAGGAGGATCAGAATTTTTATATCAATGAGGGCGGACATCTGGTAATTGTATTTGATGAATATGAGGTGGCTCCCGGCTATATGGGAGTCGTAAGCTTCGAGATACCTACAGAGGAGATTGCGGAAATCCTGCGGCCGGATGTTGGGCTGTTGAAATGACGCCTTATCCATATAGGGAATCCTGCTTCGCAGGATTCCTTTTTTATGTGGAATATGATATGCTTAGCAGGGAAAGAGAAAGATTTTTATCGGGTTTTCCTTAGGAGGATGGCAGACAATGGATATGAGGCGCAGTTTATACGAAATGTTGGAGGAATATAGTGCTCAAGATATCTACCCCTTCCACATGCCGGGCCATAAAAGAAACCGGGAAGCGGCAGGGATGAAATCCCCCTATCTTCTGGATATTACGGAAGTGGAAGGCTTTGATGATCTGCACCATGCCAGCGGGATACTGAAGGAAGCCCAAGAGAAGGCCGCGCAGGTGTATGAGGCGCAGGAGACCCATTTCCTCATTAACGGGAGTACAGCTGGCATCCTAAGCGCGATCAGCGGCTGTATGCTGCCGGGAGAGACTCTGCTGATGGCGAGAAATTGTCATCGCTCCGCCTACCATGCAGCTTCGCTTCGCAGGCTGCAGGTGCGGTATTTATATCCTTGCCCGGAGGAACTGTACCACCTGAATGGGGGGATCGATCCGGCGCAGGTGCAAGAAGAACTTGAACGGGAACCGAACATCCGGGCAGTCTTCCTAACCTCCCCCACATATGACGGCATCCTGTCGGATATCCGGACAATTGCCGGGATTGTTCATGAGAAAGGGAAGATCCTGATTGTAGACGAGGCTCACGGAGCCCATCTGCAATTCCATTCCTATTTTCCGGAGAGTGCCCTGCAGTGCGGGGCCGACATTGTGATACACAGTGTGCATAAGACGCTTCCCTCGCTGACACAGACGGCGCTTCTGCATTTTTCCAGAGGCAATCGGATAAGAGAAGCAGTCAAGGAACGGATTCGGCGTTTCCTCAGCATATATCAGAGCAGCAGCCCGTCCTATATCCTGATGGCATCCATTGACCGGTGTATGGATTGGCTGCAGAGGAAGGGAACGGCGGCTTACGATGCTTATATTCCCAGACTGGAACAATTCCGCGCTGGAATGGGAGGATTGGAGAATATCCATCTAGCGGGAAGGGAGCTTATAGGGACGGCATGCATTGCCGCTGTGGACTGCTCACGGATCGTCCTGGCAGCGCCAGGATTTGCGGGCAGCGGGCCATGGATATACGGCCGGCTGTTGAAGCAGTTCGCCATCCAGATGGAGATGGCGGCAGAAGATACGGTGGTGGGCATCAGCACATGTATGGATAGCAGTGAAGGGCTTGACCGGCTAGAGAAAGCGGTGAAATATCTAGACAGAGAGATTGCCTCCGGCCTGGATAAGCGGCCTAAGGGTCAAGAAGACGGCCAGGTATTCACTCAGACAGAGATTCTTCGGCAGATGAGAAATGAGACCATCCTGCCTATTTATGAAGCGGCAGACAGGCCTTGGGCAGAGGTTAAGCTGGCAGAAGCAGCAGGGAGCGTGTGCGGCGAATATCTCTATCTATATCCCCCGGGAATCCCCTTGTTTGTACCGGGAGAACGGATGGACAAGGAGGGAATTGCCCTGCTTGGCCGCCTGATGGAATCTGGGCTTGCGGTCAAGGGGCTGGGGGGAGATACGGCAGACCCTGTTGTCAAGATTTGCAAGTGAGCAAGCATGCCTGCGCAGCAGACATAAATGCTTTAGGAAGAAGAGGCAGATAACATATGGGAAAAATATTTTGTATTATCGGCAAAAGTTCATCCGGGAAGGATACGATATATAAAGGGCTGCTCCAGAGGAAGGAACTGGGGCTCCAACGGATTGTCCCTTATACAACCCGGCCGAAACGGGGCGGAGAGAGGGACGGAGAAGAGTACCGTTTTGTCAGCAGGGAAGAGTATGAACGGCTGAAGACTCAGGGACAAGTGATTGAAGCCAGACATTATGAGACGGTGTACGGGCTGTGGACCTATTTTACTGTCAGAGATGAACAGCTGGCGGGGGACGAAGATTGCTTAATGATCGGCACGCTGGAGTCTTTCTGCCGGATAAGGGATTACTTCGGCAATTCCACCGTTATCCCCATCTATCTGCAGATTGAGGACGGGGAACGGCTCAGGCGAGCGCTGGAGCGGGAGAGAAGGCAGGAGAATCCGGGATATGCGGAGCTGTGCAGGAGATATCTTGCAGATGAGAAGGACTTTTCCGAGGAGCGTCTGGCTGAGGCGGGAATTGGGATACGTTTTGACAACAGCGATCTAAAACGGTGCATGGAGCAGATCACCGAGTATATTGCCAGCAAAAAAGTCCTATAAAACAAAGGGAAATTGTGTTATACTATATGGCAGCAGGAAAACGGCGGGAATCTGGAGGTGGGCCATGCCAGGCTTTGAGGATGTGATAGGCCATGAGGACATCCTGTGGCATTTAAAAAACGCAATACTTGCACACAAGGTCTCACATGCGTATATTTTTAATGGGGAAGCCGGCAGCGGCAAGAGACTTTTGGCAGATGCCTTCGCGATGACGCTGCAGTGTGAGCGCGGAGGGACACAGGCATGTATGCAGTGCCGGTCATGCAGGCAGGCAATGAGCGGGAATCAGCCGGATATTATCCATGTGACCCATGAGAAGCCTGGGACAATTGGAGTAGAAGACATCCGAAGCCAGGTGAACGCAGATATTGCAATTAAGCCGTATCGATCACCCTACAAGATCTATATTGTCGACGAGGCGGACAAAATGACTGTCCAGGCTCAGAACGCGATTCTCAAGACGATGGAAGAGCCGCCATCCTATGCTGTTTTGATGCTGCTGGCGGACAACGTTGACCGGATGCTACCGACCATTTTGTCACGGTGTGTCAGGCTGAATTTGAAGGCAGTAAAGGACAGGCTTATTAAGGAGTATTTGATGAAGAAAATGAAGATACCGGATTATCAGGCAGACTTAAGTATCACCTTCGCCCAGGGAAACGTGGGGAAGGCCATCAAGCTGGCATCTTCCGATAAATTCCAAGAAATGAAGGAGGAGGCCATCAAGCTGCTGGGTTATATGGATGGGATGGAACTCCACGATATGCCAGAGGCTGTGAAGAAAATAGGAGAATACAAGGATAACATACAGGAACTGCTGGATTTGTTTACCCTGTGGTTCCGGGACGTTCTGCTGTTCAAGGCGACCCAGGAGGCCGGAGAGCTAATTTTTAAAGACGAGCTGGCGGCTGTGCGCAAGCAGGCGAAGAAGAGCTCTTACGAAGGCCTGGAAGAAATTCTGAACAGCATTGAGCGGGCGAGAAGCAGACTTCGCGCCAATGTCAATTTTGATCTGACTATGGAGCTGCTGTTGTTAGCGATAAAGGAGAATTAGTATGACAACTGTGATCGGAGTGAGGTTCCGCACGGCGGGGAAAATCTACTTTTTCGACCCGAAGAAGCTGGATATCCGACGAGGCGGACATGTAATTGTGGAGACGGCCCGGGGAGTGGAATACGGGACCGTAGTAATAGGAAGGAAGGAAGTGCCGGATGAGAAGGTGATACAGCCTTTGAAGCCGGTAATCCGCGTCGCGACTAAGGAAGACGACGCGATAGAGGAGAAGAACCGGGAGAAAGAAAAAGAGGCGTTTTCTATCTGTCTGGAGAAAATCAGGAAGCATGGCCTGGAGATGAAGCTGATTGATACGGAGTATACTTTTGACAATAACAAAGTGCTCTTCTATTTCACGGCTGACGGGCGGATTGATTTTAGAGAACTGGTGAAGGATCTGGCCTCTGTGTTTAAGACAAGGATTGAACTGCGTCAGATTGGCGTGAGAGACGAGACGAAGATTATCGGGGGTATCGGTATCTGTGGAAGAGCTCTGTGCTGCCATTCCTATCTGTCAGAGTTCGCGCCGGTATCCATTAAGATGGCCAAGGAGCAGAATCTGTCTCTGAATCCGGCCAAGATATCCGGAGTGTGCGGGCGCTTGATGTGCTGCTTGAAGAATGAAGCTGAGACATATGAATATTTAAATTCCAGGCTTCCCAGCGTGGGAGACAGCGTGGTAACAGACGACGGGCAGAAGGGAGAGGTTCAGTCTGTGAATGTGCTTCGGCAGCTGGTGAAGGTGTTAATCAGCGACGGAGACGAGAAGGAGATCCGAGAATACCGGGCGGGACAGCTGAAATTTAAGCCGAGACGCAAGAAGGGCAAGGATAAGGAAAAGGTAGACGAAGAGCTGAAGAAGCTGGAAGCCATGGAGAAAAAGGAAGGAAAATCAAAGCTGGATGACAATTGAACTGAGGCAGGGGGAGCGATTAGACGACCTGCAGAGAAACGGCTATAAAATTATCCAAGATCCAGGCCGCTTCTGCTTTGGTATGGATGCGGTCCTGCTGTCAGGCTTCGCTCAAGTGAGGGCGGGGGAAGATGTGCTGGACATGGGAACCGGAACCGGAATTATCCCGATTCTGCTGCAAGGCAAGGCCGAAGGACGGCACTTTACCGGGCTGGAAATCCAGCCGGAGAGCGCGCAGATGGCGGGAAGAAGCGTTAAGCTGAACGGCCTGGAGAATGAGATCGATATTGTAGAGGGGGATATCAAGGAAGCAGTGCGGATATTCGGCACGGCTTCTTTTGATGTAGTGACATGTAATCCGCCTTATATGGTATGGAAATCCGGGCTGGCGAATCCTGACATGGCTAAGGCGGTTGCCAGGCACGAGATTTGCTGCACACTGGAGGATGTCGTGAGAGAGGCCAGCAAAGTGCTGAGGGACAGAGGTCGGTTTTATATGGTTCACAGGCCGTTCCGCCTGGCAGAAATTATCCGGGCGCTGAGCGGATGGAAACTGGAGCCGAAGCGTATGAAGCTCGTATATCCGTACGCAGACCGGGAGCCGAATATGGTGCTGATAGAAGCCCTCAAAGGGGGGCGGCCGGGCATGAAGGTGGAGAAGCCTCTGATTGTGTATCAGGAGAAAGGCGTGTATACAGATGAAATCTATGATATCTACGGGTATTGACATAAGATAGGAAACTGACGGCAATATCAGAGAGTAATTCAAAAAACGCAGCGCAGGAACAGCTGGAGGGAATGGAAGAGAAAGGAGGGGGCGGAGGATGGGCGGCGTATTATATCTATGTGCAACACCAATCGGTAATCTGGAAGATATCACATTCCGGGCAGTACGCATCTTGAGGGAAGCAGATCTGATAGCGGCGGAGGATACGCGCAACAGCAGGAAGCTTCTTCAGCATTATGATATCCGAACGCCTATGACCAGCTATCATGAATTCAACAAGATAGAAAAAGGGCGCCGTTTGGTAGAGCGACTGCAGGCTGGAGAGACCATTGCGCTGATCACAGATGCAGGCACCCCAGGAATATCAGATCCGGGAGAAGAACTTGTGAAAATGTGCATAGATGCAGGGATACCGGTGCAGGCAGTGCCGGGAGCGGCGGCATGCATTACTGGGCTGATTGTGTCTGGAATGCCCGCGAGAAGGTTTTGCTTCGAGGCCTTTCTTCCCCAAGATAAGAAGGATAGGAGGAAGATACTAGAGGAGCTTCAGGATGAGACGAGGACAATCGTTCTATATGAGGCTCCTCATCGCCTTGTCCGTACATTGAAAGAACTGCATGAGACGCTGGGGAACAGGGAGCTGTCTATTTGCCGGGAACTGACAAAACGATATGAGACGATCGAACATATGACGGTGGCAGAAGCCCTGCATTATTATGAAGAACAGGAACCAAGAGGAGAATATGTGCTAGTCCTTGCCGGGAAAACGGCAGAAGAGCAGTCAAGAGAACAGCGTGAAGAGTGGGAAAAACTGACAATAGAAGAACATATGGCTCATTATGAGAAGATGGGGATTGACCATAAAGCCGCCATGAAGCAGGTGGCAAAGGACAGAGGCGTCTCTAAGAGGGATATCTATCAGGCTCTGCTCTAGCAGTCAGACAAAGGAGACCGCCGGCAGATCATGCATATCCATGCATGATCTGCCGGCGGCCTTTGGCTCTTGGGGCCTATGCTTCTCATATTTCAGTATATTCCGATTAGTCTAAGGATACCTTAATGCCGGCTAAATTGGCTAAGGCGAGAATGCTTTCGCGGGATACTTTCTTACCTTCGTATTCCACAAGATTTTCTGTCGAACCTGTGAATATATCACAGGGGACACATTTTTGGAGAATAATGCGGTTTCCGTCCACGAATATTTGGAGGGGATCCTTTTCCTGAAGGTTCATGCTTTTTCGAAGTTCCATTGGGAGAGTGATTCTTCCAAGTTCATCGAGGCGCCGGATAACACCAGTGTTTTTCATACTACATATACACCTTCTTTTTCTTTTGAATTTAAAAGTTTCTTTAATTATATCATATTTTGGAAGTATTACAACAAAAACTTAAATATATTCATGATGATGAATAAAAATTGCAGAAGGCCCATAGAATGGTACAAAAAGCTTCAGAGGGAGCCTATGCTGAATTTATTATGGGCGGGGATGCTGTTGGTTGGAATTGCCTATGCGGCATTTACCGGAAATATCTCTCTTGTATCAGAGGCGGCCTTGGATTCGGCGAAAGAGGCTGTGACTTTATGTATCTCTATGGTCGGTGTCATGGCTTTGTGGACGGGTTTGATGCATATTGCGGAAGAGACAGGACTGATTGCGCAGATGACGAAAGCTGCAAGGCCCATTGTGCGCTGGCTGTTCCCGGATATTCCCAAGGGACATGAGGCGCATGAGCATATTACAGCGAATATGATTGCAAACATGTTAGGGCTGGGATGGGCAGCGACTCCGTCAGGGCTGAGGGCAATGGAGGCGCTGGGCAGACTGGAAGAAGAGAGGAGAAAGACGGGCAGGAGCCGGCTGCCGGAAGCTGCGGCCAGCAATGAGATGTGTAATTTCCTGATACTGAACATATCTTCGCTGCAGCTTATCCCTGTGACGATTATCGCCTACCGAAGCCAGTACGGGTCTGTAAACCCGACGGAAATTATCGGGCCGGTTATGGCGGCCACCGCCTGTTCGACTGCAGCTGGAATTATATATATGAAAATAAGGGGGAGAAAAAGGCAGTGAAGCTGTTAGGCTATCTTTCGGAGCTTACCATCCCCCTCGTGATTTTTTATATTGTGGGCTATGGGCTCCTGCAAAAAAAACAGGTATATGAATATTTTGTATTCGGGGCGGAAGAGGGGCTGCGCATTGTGGTGCGTATACTTCCGACGCTGGTAGGGCTGATGGTGGGAGTAGGAGTCCTGCGCGCATCAGGGTTTCTGGACTATATCGGAGGACTGCTGGGGCAGGCGGCAGGACAGATCGGCCTGTCAGGAGAACTGATACCAGTGATCATCGTGCGGATGTTTTCTTCCTCTGCGGCAACTGGGCTGTGCCTGGATATATTTAAAGAATTCGGGCCGGATTCCCTGCTCGGGAGAACGGTATCTATTATGATGGGATGCACAGAGACGATTTTCTACACGATGAGCGTTTATTTTATGGCTGTAAAGGTCAAGAAGACGAGGTACACTCTGCAGGGAGCGCTGATTGCAACTTTTGCGGGAGTGGCGGCTTCGATATTTTTGGCTGGAAAAATGGGATAAGAAATGCCCGTCCAATGCCTATGTGTCTGTACGTGCGAGCTCGTCCATCCACATAGGCGCTGTCCGGGACTTTCATAATAAAAAATCCCGGCATTGCCGGGAAGTATAAGCGCTGAGGGAATTCCGAGGGGAGGAATTCCCTCTGACTATAGAGGATGTAAGTTATTATCCTATAGACAGATATTCTATGGATATCTGCCATAATTACTATACATCAATTAAACATAAAGAAAACATAAAAAGGCTGGCTGATCTTGCTAAAAAACTGTTAAGGAACATAATCCTGACGACAGAATTAATTGTCAATCAGCATTCGATAACCAATTCCGAGCTCTGTGAGGATATATTTTGGATCAGCGGGATTCTCTTTGAGCTTGCGGCGGATATTGGCCATATTTACTCGGAGAATCTGGTTATCAGAAGGGCTGTAAGGTCCCCAGATATTTTTCATAATAAAATCGTAGGTGAGTACTTTCCCTGCGTATTTGCCCAGAAGAGCCAGACATTTGAATTCATTTTGAGTAAAATGGATCTCTTCGCCTCCCCGGGTAACGGTATGCTTGGCAATGTCAATAGTAAGATCTTTCACCTGGATGACTGTCTCTGCAGATGCCGCGTTCTCAGAGCGGTCCAGGTGGCGCAGAGCAGTACGAACACGGGCCATGAGTTCGGACATCCCGAAGGGCTTCGTAATATAGTCATCGGCGCCGTAGTCCAGCGCGGCTACCTTCTCTGCCTCCTTATCTCTTGCAGAGACAATGAGAATCGGAGTTGTGTGGCTCCATTCCCGAAATTCCTTTAATAATTCCATCCCATCTCCATCAGGAAGACCAAGATCCAGAAGGACAAGGTCAGGACAGGCGGACAGGAACAGGGAACGTCCCGTTTTGCTGTTCTCCGCCAGTGTTGTCCGGTAGCCGTTGGCGGTCAGTGCGTTGTTAATAAAATTGCGGATGCCTTTTTCATCTTCTACAATTAAAATATTTTTTTCTGTGCTCATATCTATATATCTCCTATAAAGGTAAGCCGAACCGGAATATGGCGCCGCCTCCCGGCCGGTCTAGGCTTTCAAAAAATCCATGATGGGCTTTTACAATACTCTCGCAGACAGGAAGGCCGATGCCGAATCCTTTCGATGCATCTGCGGTAAGTTTCTCATTCCAATCCGGGTTTGCAGATAATCCCTTGCCTCGGTCAGATACTTCAATAATGGCATAGGAACCCTTCGCGTAAGTTGTCACGGAAATATGCTCCCGATCTCCTGAGTGCCGAATGGCATTCTCCAGAAGATTTATAATCACCTGCTTGATCAGCATGGAATCCATGCGAGCGATAATGAGCTCCTGGGGAAGTTCCAGATGAATGTTCACATCAGGGAAACGTTTCTTTGTTTTGATGACAGCGTCGGCAATAACTTCTTCTACCATTTCCGGCTGAGTCTTGAGCTTCGTCTCACCAGGCTGGAAATGAGTGATAGACAGAAGATTTTCCACCATGCCAATCAGCCATTCCGAATCCTCTTTGATGTTGGACAGAAGCTTGCGAGTCTCCTCCGGAGACATATGATCCCCATCTTCCAGTATTAGAGAAGTAGAACCGATAATTGTTGTAAGGGGCGTGCGCAGGTCATGAGATATAGCCCGCAGCAAGTTGCTTCGCATCTTTTCCTTCTCAGCCTCCAAGGCAATGGCTGCCCGCTCATCAGCAAGCTGAATATTCTTCTGATACAGTTCCTTCGTGGCCCGTTCTCTGCGCGATGCTTCTATAGCCTGTCTCTTAATTAGAGAGGTCATTGTGCATGTGATAATGGCAACTGCAACCATGCTGATAAGAGCTACAGGGTATCCGGAGATCGTAAAATTAAATTTGTGATACGGATACATAAAAAAGAAATTTACACAGCAGGCACTTACAACGGATGAGATAATTCCCCACAGGTAGCCGTCGGTAACTCTTGATATGATGAGTACGGCCAATACGAAGATCAGGGAAGAATTATTTTCCACGCCGGTAAACTGAAGAAGAATCGTACTGATCACATATGCGGCTGCCAGAATCAAGATTGATTTCAACAAATCCAGGATTTGAAATTGACCGATAATCTTCTCCATCTTCATATAGATTCCTCCTTGCCTATTATATTATAAAATAGAATAAAGAAAGTGTTAAGGTTTTTCTGAAAAATAGGATGTTTTTGGGCATTTCGCCCCCTGCAGAAAGGCTCGCCAAACGCATAAGAGGGCATTGTAAATCCGGGACGTTTATGATAATATGATCAAGCAAATATGGATAAAGGGGAATTGGGCAACCTTAAAGTCCCGAGAGGTGTCTCGCTGCGATTGCAGCGTGATCCGGAGAACTGCAGGCGCCGTGCTGTAAAGGCGCTATAGCCGGAAGAAGGAACGGTTCGGAGGTAAGTATGGGAAAAATAGTAATTATG
>CALWRT010000045.1 GCA_944384015.1 uncultured Lachnospiraceae bacterium
ATACTGGATACCGCACAAAAAACGGAAGAAATTCGTAAACTAAGCAGAATTCCTTCCGTTTTTCTATCAGACAGAGAGGGCGGCGCTCCATCTCCTAATTCAATGGTTTTGCGCCGCCCTCTTCTTACGTTCTTTCAAAATATTCCTTATTAATTCTCGGAAAAATCGGTATCCGACATCTCTTCTTCTTCATCTGCAGGTTCTTCTTCTGTCTTAGCCGTATCTTCCCGCACCTTTGCAATACTTGCCACCGATACGTCAGTATCAACATTCATCAACTTTACCCCGGAAGCAATTCTTCCCATCTTCGAGATATCTTCACAGGAGATGCGAATGATAATGCCTTCCGTCGTGATCATCATCACTTCATTGTCATTGTTGACAGCTTTGACTCCTATGACATTTCCGGTTTTATCGGTGATCTTATAGCATTTTACTCCTTTGCCGCCTCGGAACTGAGGCGAGAATTCATCGATAGAAGTCATTTTGCCCATGCCGTTCTCCGAGACAATCAGAAGATATTCTCCCTGGGTATCCAGCTGCATTCCGATTACTTCATCTCCATGGGCCAGATTCATGCCAATGACTCCCATGGATGTACGTCCGGTAGGTCTCACATCTGTTTCATGGAAACGAATACACTGTCCATATTTTGTCACGAGGAAAATGTCCTTTTCATTATCCGTCGCCTTCACTTCGATCAGTTCATCTTCTTCCCGAAGATTGATAGCCGCAAGCCCAGTCTTACGCACATTCATATATTCTGTAATGGAGGTCTTCTTTACAATTCCATTCTTCGTGGCCATGAACAAGAACTTATCTCTGTCATATTTCCGAATGGGGATTACAGCTGTGATTTTCTCTTCCGGCTCCAGCTGAAGGAGATTGATAATCGCCGTCCCCCTCGCCGTTCGGCTTGCCTCCGGAATCTCATAAGTCTTCAGCCTATATACCTTTCCCTTATTTGTAAAAAACATCATATAATGATGGGTTGTGGTCATCAGCAGTTCTTCGATATAGTCGTTCTCCAACGTCTGCATTCCCTTGATGCCCTTGCCGCCCCGGTTCTGACTCTTGAAGTTGTCAACTGTCATACGCTTGATATATCCACGGTTGGTCATCGTAATCACGACGTTTTCCACAGGAATCAAATCTTCTGTGGATATGTCATAGGCATCAAATCCTATAGAAGTCCTTCTCTCATCCCCATACTTTTCGGAGATCAGAAGGATTTCCTTGCGGATAACGCCGAGAAGGAGCTTTTCATCCGCCAAAATTGCCTTCAATTCCGCAATTTTATCCATCAGCTCCTTGTATTCCTGCTCCAGCTTCTCTCTCTCCAATCCAGTGAGAGCTCTTAATCTCATATCTACAATTGCTTGAGACTGCACATCATCCAGGGAAAATCTCTCCATTAAACGTTCCTTAGCGATCTGTGCAGAGCGGGAACTCCTGATAATCTGTATCACTTCATCAATATTATCCAGCGCAACAAGCAGTCCCTGCAAGATATGAGCTCTCTCTTCTGCCTTATTCAGGTCATACTTTGTACGCCTTGTAACGACATCTTCCTGATGCCGCAGATAGTGCTCCAACATCTCGCTCAGGTTCATCACCTTCGGCTCATTGTTCACAAGAGCCAGCATGATGACTCCGAAGGTATCCTGAAGCTGCGTGTGCTTGTACAGCCTGTTCAGAACCACATTAGCATTCACATCTTTGCGCAGCTCAATACAGATGCGCATACCGGAACGATCTGACTCATCTCTCAAATCCGTGATGCCGTCAATCTTCTTATCCCTCACAAGCTCGGCAATTTTCTCAATCAGCCTAGCCTTATTGACCATATAGGGGAGCTCCGACACGATAATCCGGCTCTTACCATTGGCCATCGTCTCAATCTCCGTGACAGCTCTTGTGCGGATCTTTCCTCTTCCAGTGCGGTACGCCTCCTCAATTCCTCTTGTTCCAAGAATCATAGCGCCTGTGGGAAAATCCGGCCCCTTTACAATTTCCAACAACTCCTCTATGGATGTCTTACGATTCTCTTTTACCTTATTATCAATAATTTTTACGACAGCCCCAATAATCTCCTTCAGATTGTGAGGCGGAATATTGGTAGCCATTCCCACAGCAATGCCAGAAGTTCCATTGACAAGCAGGTTCGGATATCTGGAAGGAAGAACAAGGGGTTCTCTCTCGGTCTCGTCAAAGTTCGGTCCGAAATCTACCGTATCCTTGTTAATGTCAGCCAACATTTCCATAGAAATTTTGCTTAAACGTGCCTCCGTATAACGCATAGCGGCAGCACCGTCTCCGTCCACAGAACCAAAATTGCCGTGTCCGTCCACAAGGGGATAGCGGGTAGACCACTCCTGGGCCATATTCACCAGAGCTCCATAGATGGAACTGTCTCCGTGAGGGTGATATTTACCCATGGTATCACCGACGATACGGGCACACTTCCTATGGGGTTTGTCTGGGCCATTATTCAGCTCGATCATGGAATAAAGAACCCTTCTCTGAACCGGCTTAAGCCCGTCCCTTACATCGGGGAGGGCGCGGGCCGCGATGACGCTCATTGCATAATCGATGTAGGAGGTTTCCATGGTTTTCTTTAAATCCACATCATGGATCTTGTCAAAAATATTATCTTCCATTTTTCATCCTCCTAGATATCCAGATTTTTGACAAATTTTGCATTTTGTTCAATAAACTCCCGCCTGGGTTCTACTTTGTCTCCCATCAATGTGGTAAAGGTCAAGTCAATCTCTGAAGACTCTTCCTCATTCATGTTCACCCTAAGGAGTATTCTGCGTTCAGGGTCCATCGTCGTCTCCCACAGCTGTTCGGCATCCATCTCGCCAAGCCCCTTATAGCGCTGTATTTTGTTATTCTGATCCCTGCCGATTTCCTCAAGTATGCGGTCTCTCTCATCATCGTCATAGGCATACCAGACCTTCTTATTCTTCTCAATCTTATACAGCGGAGGCTGTGCCAGATAGACATGTCCCTCCCTAATCAGATCAGGCATAAAACGGTACAAAAAGGTCAGAAGAAGAGTACTAATATGGGCGCCGTCCACATCGGCATCCGTCATAATAATGATTTTATGATAACGAAGCTTTGTGATGTCAAAATCATCATGGATCCCTGTCCCAAAAGCAGTAATCATCGCTTTGATTTCTTCGTTGGCATAAATTTTATCTAATCTCGCCTTTTCTACATTCAAAATCTTGCCTCTCAGGGGGAGAATTGCCTGGGTGTTCCTGCTTCTGGCCGTCTTCGCAGATCCACCTGCCGAATCTCCTTCCACAAGATAGATCTCGCAGTTTCTAGGATCCTTATCAGAACAGTCTGCAAGCTTGCCGGGCAGGGACATTCCTTCCAGAGCTGACTTTCTTCTGGTAAGATCTCTCGCTTTCCGGGCGGCATCTCTTGCCCTTTGGGCCATAATGGACTTCTCGATAATAATTTTTGCCACAGCAGGATTTTGCTCCAGGAATATCATCAGCTGCTCTGAGACCACATTATCCACAGCGCCTCTCGCTTCGCTGTTGCCCAATTTCTGCTTTGTCTGCCCTTCAAACTGTGGTTCTTCCAGCTTGACGCTCACAATCGCAGTCAAACCTTCCCGGAAATCTTCTCCGGCAAGGTTCTGGTCGTTATCTTTCAGCAGCTTATTCTTTCTCGCATAATCATTGAATGTCTTCGTAATTGCGCTGCGGAAGCCAGCCATATGGGTTCCGCCCTCCGGCGTCGTAATATTATTGACAAAAGTGTATATACTCTCTGTATAGGAATCGTTGTGCTGCATGGACACTTCCACATAGACGTGATCTCTAATGCCTTCACAGTAAATAATATCGGGATAGAGGACTGTCTTGCTCTTATTCAGATAAGTGACAAACTCTTTGATTCCTCCTTCATAGTGGAAGGTCTTGCTGACCGGTTCTTCTTCCCGGACATCATTCAGTGTGATTTTCAGTCCTTTGGTCAGAAAAGCGGTCTCCCGAAGACGCTGCTTTAACACATTATAGTCAAAGACCGTCTCTTCAAAAATTTCTTTATCCGGAAGGAATTTTACCATCGTCCCGCTCTTATCAGGTCCGCAGTCTCCGATTACTTTCAGCGGATAGCATACATTTCCCCTCTCATATCTCTGGTTATATACTTTTCCTTCATGGAAAATCGTCACTTCCAGCCATTCCGACAGGGCATTGACTACAGAAGCTCCTACCCCATGGAGCCCGCCGGATACTTTGTATCCTCCTCCTCCGAATTTTCCCCCTGCATGAAGAATGGTAAAAACTACTTCCACCGCCGGTCTTCCGGCCTTGTGATTGATTCCGACCGGAATTCCTCTGCCGTCGTCCACTACAGTAATAGAATTATCTTTCTCTACCGTCACTTCAATGGACTTACAGAATCCGGCTAACGCTTCGTCCACGGAATTATCTACTATCTCATATACCAGGTGATGCAGCCCTCTGGCAGATGTACTTCCGATGTACATACCGGGTCTCTTTCTTACCGCTTCCAATCCTTCCAAAATCTGAATCTGATCGGCGCCATATTCCTGTTCAACACTCATATACATCCTCCTAGCCTAATTTTCAGTAGTCACTGTCCCATTCTCCACACGGAATATCCGATTGATAGGGAACCGATTATTAACAAATTCATCCAGACCTGTACATGTAATAAAAGTCTGTATATCATGGATACTATTCAATAGATAGTTTTGCCTGTTTGCGTCTAGTTCAGACAATACGTCGTCCAAGAGCAAAATAGGCGTATCCTTTATGATTTTTTTTACCAGTTCTATTTCTGACAACTTTAAAGACAGGGCAGAAGTTCTCTGCTGCCCCTGAGATCCGTATTTCCGAATATCTATGCCGTGTACACGGAAACTTAAATCATCCCGGTGAGGACCAGAAGAAGTCGTCTTACTGCGCATATCCTTCTCCCTGTCCCGCTTCAGCTGCTCATAGAGGCGGTCTGCCTGAATATTCGGTTCATATCCGATACTCAGATGTTCTTTTCCACCCGTCAGCTTTTCATGAATTTCACCAGACAGAACATTCATTTGCTCTGCAAATATAGCTCTTCGCTTAATAATTTTCGCCCCATAGCCAGCAAGCTGCATATCCCACACATCCAGTGTATCTTCCCACTCCGGATGGAAGGCAATGTCTTTCAGCAGTTTATTTCTCTGATTGACAATTTTGTTATAGCAGCTCAAATTATGAAGATATATTTTATCCAGCTGGCATAGCTCCATATCCAGAAATCTTCTTCTCTCTGCCGGCCCATTTTTGATAATATTCAGATCCTCAGGCGAGAAAAATACCATATTAATAATACCAAACAGTTCCGACGCCTTCTTAATGGGAATACCGTTGACTGCGACCCCCTTCGTTCGGTTTTTCTTCAGATGGAGATCAATTTTATACTGGATGTTCCCCTTCTGCACAAATGTCCTTACATGGGACTCTTCTGAGGAAAAAAATATCATCTCCCTGTCTTTGCTTCCTTTATGGGATTTTGTTGTCCCGCTCAAATAGACAGCCTCTAAAATATTTGTCTTTCCCTGGGCATTGTCTCCATAGAAAATATTTGTATTTTTGTCAAATTCCACATATAACGTATGGTAATTTCTGAAATTTTCCAATTCCAGAGATTTTACAATCATAGATACACCAACTTACGCTGTTGCTATTTTTCGATTCGAATTTCCTGTCCCTGGTAAGATACCAGATCCCCTTCATAAAGCTTTTTCCCTCTCTGCAGCTGGACGGCTCCATTGACCATCACACTGCCGCCCGCAATTGCTTCCTTTGCCTCCACGCCGGAGGACACAAGGCCTGCAGCCTTAAGCGCCTGCCCAAGCTTAATGTATTCTTCTCTTAAATGAATGACTTCCATTTTTGCTTCCTTTCTACTGCTGTCAGATAGCAGCCGCGTTGAAGTTTACCGGAAGGATCAGGTAGATATAACTCTGTTCTTCATCTCTAATAAAGCACGGCGCCTTGGGATTCATCAAATACACCGAAATTGTCTCATCATCAATGACACGAAGAGCATCCATCAGAAATTTTGGATTGAACCCAATCATGATATCTCTGCCTTCTTTCTCTATATCGATTTCTTCATTCATGGATCCAATCTGAGAATGGATGCGAAGTTCCATTCCATCGTCGGTAATATTGATGATAATCGGCTTTTTATCTCCTTCTTTCACAAGAAGGGTCGCCCTGTCGATACAATCCAAAAATTCCCTTTTGTTAATAGCAATTTTCGTCTCATAATCGTTGGAGAGCATTTGCTCGATGCGGAAATATTCTCCTTCTATCAGACGAGATACCACTGTTGTCTGGTCAAATTCAAAAACAATATGATTAGAAGTAAAGAAAATTTTTACTTCACTCTCAGCATCCCCAGATAAGATTTTGCTGATCTCCTGCAAAGTTTTGCCGGGAACGACTACCTTATGGTCTCCGTAAGCTTCTTTCAGCTCTACCGTGCGGATTGAGATACGATGTCCGTCCAGAGACGCCACCTTCAATGTATTCCCATGTATCTCAAACAATTCTCCTGTCATCAGTTTGTTGTTGTCATTATCTGCGATAGAAAAAATAGTCTGGCGTATCATATCTTTCAAGGTGAACTGCGATAATGTTACATGATCATTCTTTTCTACATAAGGCAGGTAAGAGAAATCTTCTCCAGATTTACCAGAGATATTGAATTTTGCTTTCTCACATGTAATCTTTGTATGAAAGCTGTCATCTGTCTCAATTACTACTTCATTATCCGGAAGCTTTCTTACAATTTCTGAAAAGATTTTAGCATCAATCGCCACAACTCCGCGTTCTTCAATTGTTCCTTCTACAGTCGTCTCAATACCAAGTTCCATATCGTTGGCGGTAAAGGTAATAGAGCTTTTAGAAGCGTCGATCAAGATGCATTCCAGAATAGACATGGTTGTTCTTGAAGGAACGGCTTTCAGTACAATATTTACTCCGTGAAGAAGTTCTGATTTTGAACAGATGATTTTCATTGTTGATATCTCCTCTCTTAGGCGGCGTGATATATATTGATATAGAATGATTTCGCAGTAATCGTAGTAAGGGATGTGGATATGTGCAAAATTATCTTTAAGCCCCTGTATTACAGGAAAAACATATGCGGATAAGTATGTAGACGGGACAAATGATCTATGAGGATAACTGTGAAGTTATTCACAGTCACTTTTATTTGCTTAAAATGCCAATTATCGTTATCCACAAGCAATTCACTGTATCTGCACAGGATGTCCACAATGTTATCCAGGACTTAATTTTTTGATAATCGTTTCAATAGTATTTCTGGATACATCATTGGTCTCCATTTCTTTATTAATTTTCTTGATGCCGTTGAGAACAGTTGTGTGGTCTCTGTTGCCGACAGCCTTCCCTACAAGCTGCAGGCTGGTATCTGTCATAGTGCGGATCAGATACATGCAAATTTGGCGCGGAAATACGATTTCCGCATTTCTCTTCTGTCCAAGAATATCTGCAGGCTGAATGCCAAAATGTTCTGCGACAGTGTCAATAATCACGGCAGGTGTAATCTCCCGCTTGGAATCCGGGGATATGATATCCCGTAAGGCGTCTTTGGCCATGCTCAGATTAATTTCCTTTTTTTCCAAATTAGACATAGCAATCAGTTTGTTAAGGGCCCCTTCCAATTCACGGATGTTGGATTTCACATTTGTGGCGATGTATTGGATGACATCGTCGTCGATGTTGTATCCGTCCATCTCTTCCTTTTTGCGAAGGATTGCCATGCGAGTCTCGTAGTCAGGGGAAGAAATATCAGCCATAGTACCCCATTCAAACCGGCTGCGCAGCCTCTCTTCCAACGTCTCAATGTCCTTTGGAGGACGGTCGCTGGAGATGACAATCTGTTTTTTCAGACCGTGGAGATGATTGAAGGTATGGAAAAACTCTTCCTGAGTAGCTTCTTTACCTATTATGAACTGAATATCATCCACAAGAAGAACATCGATATTGCGGTATTTTTCCCGGAATTCGTTCATTGCGGTGGCGTTGGCCTTATTACGGATGGAATCAATCAGTTCATTCGTAAAAACCTCTGATGTGACATAGAGTATCTTCGCATTTGGATTAGAATCCAATATATAATGAGCGATAGAGTGCATCAGATGGGTTTTGCCGAGTCCAACTCCTCCGTAGAGAAAGAGGGGATTATATGCTTCGCCGGGACTCTCTGCTACTGCAAGTGCCGCTGCATGGGCAAAAGAATTATTCTTGCCGACTACAAATGTATCAAAAGTATATTTTGGATTCAGACCAAAACGTTCTTTTATCATATCATTGGAAGCAGATGGATTCGAGGGGAAAGAGGGAACCTCTTTGCGGGCGTCTTTCTCCAATAGAAAAGCAACTTCGTATTTTTTGTCTAAAAGCTCTTCAATCGCTACTTCCAGAAGCATCTTATATTTTTTGGAAATGATATTGATGGCAGGCTCCTTGTCGGAAGGTATCATAAGAGTGATGACATCTTCCGTCACGTCGTATACTTTGAGGGGACGAAGCCATGTATTATAGGAAACTTCTGTCAGAAGGTTGTCATTCTTAACCCTTTCAATAATTTCTGTCCACTTTTCTTCAACTTTGTTCATGTAATCCGCTCCAAAATAAATCTGTTACCGTCCTTTTCAATAAACGTGCCGTCAATAAAGCAACGAATATAGAACAAGAACCGTAACTCTGCTGTCTTCTTAATTTTAAACTTTCTCAACAATATATTACGACAAAAATAATAAATAAGCAAGAAACGATTTTCAGTTTGCACGGAATCTAGTTCGCATTGGTGAGAGAATCTGCAGGACTTCCTGCTGTGGATATGGCAGAATCATTATTGACGGGGGCAGAAAATTAAGGTTAACATATAAATGAATGTCTGTAAACGATGTTCAAAAGGTAAATAATGTTATGAACATGTAAAAAGATTGAAAACAAAGGTTTTTTTGTCGATGAAAAATAGTTTTGCACAGGTTGTCCAACGAGTTATCCACAAATTATCCACATTTTGTGGATAATTTTATGTTACCCTTTCTTTTGTGCATAAGTAATATCTGGTTGTGGATTCTTTTGTGGATAATAATTTTAAAGAATTTATAAGTAAAAAAGGCAGGAATCACTTGACTTTGTGGAGCTTTCTCAATATAATTGAAATGATGTTTTTTAATAAACATGTACAATTTTTACCAAATATTTACTATAAAGGTCACGGGCAGCGCTTATATGTATGTACATCCATGTGCGTGCAGACATATGGGCATTGGACGGGTTCATTTACATGTGATGTTGTCCGCCTTAGTGGGCATATCCGTTTAGATAGATATTTTGGTTATAGCAAAGGAGGTGCCTTATATTATGAAGATGACATTTCAGCCTAAGAAAAGACAGAGAGCAAAGGTACATGGATTTCGTTCCAGAATGAGTACATCTGGCGGAAGAAAAGTTCTGGCAGCAAGAAGAGCAAAAGGAAGAAAAAGATTGTCAGCATAAGGCCGCTTCAATGTGGCCTTTTCTTCGCTCTAAAGCAATGATTATATTATAAGGAAAGTAAAGGTTGCGGTTTTATGGAATTTACAGAATCCCTTAAAAAAAACAGGGAATTTCAGTTCGTGTACCGGAACGGGAAATCTTATGCAAATAAGTACTTGGTAATGTACATTTTGGATAATCATTGGGAAAAAAACCGCCTGGGGATATCTGTAAGCAAAAAAGTAGGGAACAGTGTAATAAGGCACAGGATGAAAAGGCTGATAAAAGAAAGTTACCGTGCCTTAGAAAAAGATTTTATAAAGGGATTGGATATTGTAGTGATCGCAAGGGTCTCTGCGAAGAATGCCGATTATAAGGAAATCAAAAGTGCCCTTGCGCATTTGGGAAGAATTCATTCAATTATAAGTGTAAAAGAGATGAAAAGTCGTTATGATGAAGAAGCTGTTGTTGGGAATGATTAAGTTTTACCGAAAGTATATTTCTCCCATTAAGGGTCCGGGACACTGTATTTATTACCCTACATGTTCTCAATACGGCCTTGAGGCGATTGAAAAATATGGGGCATGTAAAGGACTGTATCTGACTATAAGGAGAATATTGAGGTGCCACCCGTTCCATAAAGGCGGCTATGATCCTGTTCCGTAAGAGGAGGTTTTATTGTTGTTGGGAATTGCATTGACACAGTATGATGGGGCGATATTAGGACCCATAGCAAGACTGCTTGGCTATATTATCAATGCGATATATAGTGTAATGGAGTCTGTAGGAATACAGAATATCGGTATCAGCATTATTTTATTTACCATTGTTGTAAATGTGCTTCTTCTGCCGCTGACAATTAAGCAGCAGAAAACATCTAAAATGACAGCAAGGATGAATCCTGAGCTTCAGGCCATCCAAAAGAAATATAGAGGAAAACGGGACAACATCTCCATGCAGAAGATGAATGATGAGATGAATGCCGTCTATGAAAAGTATGGAACATCGATGTATGGAGGATGTCTTCCGCTTCTTATCCAGATGCCTATTTTGCTGGCATTGTGGAGAGTAATCAGTAATATACCTGCTTATGTCAGCTCGGTAAAGGCGATGTTTACCGGAGCGGTTACGGCAATTACAAGTATAGCGGGATATCAGGATATTATTCAGCAGTTTGTTTCCGATCACAATATGAATGTGACGTTGAATTTTGCGACGAATGAAGCGGCGCAGAATTCTATCATTGATGTCATCTACTTATTGAAGGGGACAGAATGGAATAGTTTTGAGCAGATTAGCCAATTTCAGTCAATTGGTTCTCAATTGGGCGAGCTGAGGACAAATCTGGAACATGTAAATTATTTTCTTGGCTTAAATATAACAGAATCTCCTATCAGTATTATTCAAACAGCATTTGCCACGGGAGCATTTCTTCTCATCATTGGGGCCATCATGGTTCCGTTGCTGTCAGCATTGTCTCAGTGGATTAACGCAAAGTTAATGCCGCAGGCAGCTGCTGGGGGAGCAGATGATACGACTGCTAACATGATGCGTTCCATGAACATGACGATGCCTATTATGTCAGCAATTTTCTGTTTTTCTTTTCAGATAGGACTCGGAATTTACTGGATTTCCAGTTCGGTTGTACGTTCAGTTATACAGGTGATTATTAATAAGAAGCTGGATACCATGTCTGTGGATGAGCTTATTGAAAAGAATATCGAAAAAGCAAATAAAAAGAGGGAGAAAAAGCAAGGGGTTACAAAAGAGCATATTAACCAGGCGGCCAGGTCGAGCGCTAAGAGTATTGACCCGTATGGAAAGAGAATATCTAAGCTGCAGGATTTGGATTACAGTAAAGAAGTAAAGCCTGGAAGTTTGGCGGAGAAGGCAAGAATGGTGCAGAAGTTTAATGAAAAGAACAAGAAGTAGACAAGAGGGGGATTGAGTATGGAATTTTTAGAGTTTACGGGGAAAACCGTAGATGACGCCCTTACAGAAGCACTTGTAAAATTAGGGACAACCAGTGATAAGATTGAATATGAGGTTGTAGACAAAGGGAGCGCCGGTTTTTTGGGATTTAACAGCAAGCCGGCGAGAATAAGGGCAAGAAAAAAATATTCCATGGAGGAGAATGTACGGGAATTTCTTCAGGGTGTATTTCATTGTATGAATATGCAGGTTGAAATAGAAATGGCATATTCAGAGGAAGAAGGTTCGTTGAATATCGAGCTTAAAGGCGACGATATGGGCGTTCTAATCGGCAAGAGGGGCCAGACATTAGACTCTCTTCAGTATTTGACAAGTCTTGTTGCGAATAAGAAATCGGAAAATTATGTACGTGTCAAGATCGATACAGAAGATTATAGACAGAGAAGAAGGAGTACACTGGAAAATCTGGCTAAGAATATTGCTTTTAAGGTTAAAAAGACAAGAAAGCCAGTCGTCCTTGAGCCTATGAATCCATATGAGAGAAGGATTATTCATTCTGCCCTTCAAAATGACAAGTATGTGTGCACACACAGCGAAGGAGAAGAGCCATATCGGAAGGTTATTGTTTCCCTTAAGAATGAATACAAAGAAGAGAAGAGAGGCGGACGCCGCGGGAATTATTCCAGAGGCGGGTACAGCCGAGGATATTCCGCAAGAGGATATAAGAAGGATTCTTACAGAGAAGAAAAGAAAGATTTTTACGAGCGGGAAGAGGATACTGTACGGGAGAGTCAGACTACGTCAGAGAGTGAATAGTGATTATGGAAAAGAGAAAAGGGAAGAGGATATCTTCTCTTTTCTCTTATATATAAAGGGGAATGATCGATGGAAACGGATACAATAGCTGCCATAGCGACCGGGTTGTCTAACAGTGCAATTAGTATAGTAAGAATAAGCGGCAGAGACAGTATTAAAATTGCTGACAGTATCGTTTTTCTTGGAGATGGAAAATCTCTTGATCAATGTAAGACGCATACGGTTCATCATGGATGGATTTGTGATGGGAAAGAAATTATAGATGAAGTGTTGATTGTCTTCATGAAAGCCCCTCACACATATACGGGAGAAGATACGATAGAAATTAACTGTCATGGAGGAAGTTTTGTCACTGCCAGAATTTTAGAAACTGCGGTAAAATATGGGGCGAGACCGGCTCAGCCAGGTGAATTTACAAAGAGGGCTTTCTTAAACGGTAAGATGGATTTATCTCAGGCAGAGGCCGTGGGAGATCTTATTTCTTCAAAGAATGAATTAGCGCTCAAAAATTCTATTCGGCAGCTGAAGGGAAGTCTGAAGGGGAGTATTATCAAGATTCGGGAGGAAATCTTATATGAGATTGCTTTTATAGAATCTGCCCTGGACGATCCAGAACATATTAGCTTGGAAGGATATCCGGAGAGGCTGGATGCTATTGTGAAGAGGTTGTGCGCATGTCTGGAGAAGATGATTGATACCTTTCACGAAGGAAAACTGGTAAAAGAAGGGATACAGACAGTGATTCTTGGAAGGCCCAATGCGGGAAAATCTTCTCTGATGAATATGCTGCTGGGAGAAGAGAGAGCGATCGTCACAGATATTGAGGGAACGACCAGGGATACGCTGGAGGCGCAAATAAACCTCAGAGGTATATTATTGAATATCGTAGATACAGCCGGGATCAGGAAGACAGAAGATTTTGTTGAAAAAATTGGCGTCAGCAGGGCAATGAAGTCAGCAGAACAGGCAGATCTGATTATTTATGTAGCTGATTCCTCAAGAGAACCGGATGCCGGAGATGAAGAAATTCTATCATTTATTAAGGATAAGCAGGCAGTCGTTCTGCTGAATAAGTCAGATTTAAGACCAGTGTACACGGAGGAGGAGCTGAGACAGAAGACATCCCATCCGGTAATCTCTTTTTCAGTGAAGGATGGAACGGGCATTGATCGGTTGGAGACGGAATTAGAGAGTATGTTTTTCCTAGGAAAGATTCAGCCGGATCAAGAGGTGCTCATTACAAATATACGCCATAAGAAGGAACTGAAAGAGGCTCTTGCGTCTCTGCACAGAGTTAAGAAGAGTATTGCGGATCATATGCCGGAAGATTTCTATTCTATTGATTTGACAGATGCTTATGAACATTTGGGATTTATATTGGGAGAATCTATAGGAGAAGACCTGGTTAATGAAATTTTCTCAAAATTTTGCATGGGAAAATAAAAGGAGACATTACTATGCAGGATAGATATGATATAATGAGCGAAAGCGGATATGATATAGCAGTGATAGGAGCGGGGCATGCGGGATGTGAGGCTGCTCTTGCGTCGGCAAGGCTCGGACTTGAGACAATCCTGTTTACTGTCAGTATGGAGAACGTCGCCCTTATGCCATGTAATCCGAATATAGGGGGCAGTTCCAAAGGCCATATTGTGAGAGAGATTGATGCCCTTGGGGGAGAGATGGGCAAGAATATTGACAAAACTTACATTCAGTCGAAGATGCTCAATCTGTCCAAGGGACCGGCGGTACATTCTTTGAGGGCGCAGGCGGACAAGGCTATGTACAGCCGCCAGATGAGAATGACATTGGAGAATACGGAACATTTGACATTAAAACAGGCAGAAGTGACAGAGATTGTTACAGCAGGGGATGAAGTAACAGGTGTCATAATTGGAACCGGTATAAAATATAACTGCAAGGCTGTGATTATTTGTTCTGGTACCTATTTGAGAGCAAGATGCCTCTGCGGGGAGTCGATCACTTATACAGGTCCTAATGGACTGATGGCCGCGAATCATCTCTCAGATTGTCTGAAGTCTATGGGAATTCGTATGTACCGCTTTAAAACCGGCACGCCGGCCAGAATGGATAAGAGGACGATTGATTTTGACAAGATGGAGGAACAGAAGGGAGATGAGAAGGTAAGGCCCTTCTCCTTCTCCAATAATCCAGAGGATATCGCCCGGGAACAAGTTTCCTGCTGGCTTACTTATACAAATGAGGAGACTCACAGGGTTATAAAGGAGAATTTGCACAGATCTCCACTGTACGCTGGTGTCATTGAAGGAGTAGGGCCTAGGTACTGTCCGTCAATCGAGGATAAGGTCGTTCGCTTTGCAGACCGCAAGAGACATCAGGTATTTATTGAGCCTGAGGGAGAGTATACCAATGAAATGTATGTAGGAGGAATGTCCAGCTCTCTCCCGGAAGATGTTCAGCTGAAGATGTATCATACCGTTCCAGGACTGGAACATGCCAAAATTGTCAGAAATGCCTATGCCATTGAGTACGACTGTATCGATGCGAGACAGTTGAATCCTACTTTGGAATTTAAGAAAATAAAAGGTCTCTTCAGCGCTGGACAATTTAATGGAAGCTCTGGTTATGAGGAAGCGGCCGGGCAGGGACTGGTGGCTGGAATTAATGCCTCTATGAAGATTTTAGGAAGAGAAATGCTGGTTTTGGACAGGTCAGAATCTTATATCGGAGTGCTTATTGACGACCTTGTCACAAAAGAAAATAAAGAGCCGTACCGAATGATGACTTCTAGGGCAGAGTATCGGCTTCTTCTCAGACAGGATAACGCAGATTTGCGGCTGATGGAGAAAGGACATCAAGTAGGTCTTATCAGACACAGACAATATGAGAAGTTAATGGAAAAAGAGTCCTTGATCAGTCAGGAGATCGAGAGGGCAGAGCATACGAATATTGGTACGTCAGATGAGAAGGTAAAGGAGCTTTTGGCCGCATACGGAACGCAGGAATTAAAGTCTGGAACGACTATCGCCGAGTTAATCAGACGGCCAGAATTGGATTATGAGAAATTAGAGCCTATTGATCCCGAAAGGCCACATCTTCCCTGGGATGTAAAGGAACAGGTCAATATTAATATAAAATATGACGGATATATTAGACGTCAGAAAAAGCAAGTAGAGCAATTTAAGAAGATGGAAGAGAAAAAAATACCGGAGACGATTTGTTATGATGAAATTCCAAGTCTTCGCTTGGAGGCAAGACAAAAATTAAAAGAATTTTCTCCGATATCTATCGGACAGGCTTCCAGAATATCTGGAGTTACTCCGGCCGATATTGCGGTATTATTAGTTTATTTAGAAGCAAAACGAAGAATGGAGGATCATAGATATGAATAAAGAAGAAATTGTAAAATTTATGGAAGGGTTAGACATCCTCAATATATATCTTTCTGAAAATCAATATCGCCAGTTTCATAAGTTTTTTGACATGCTCTTGGAATGGAATGAAGTGATGAATCTTACCGCTATCACAGATGGGATCGAAATTGTACAGAAGCATTTTATTGACAGCTTAACGATAGTGAAGGCTTTGGATCCCATGGACATTGATCGTGTGATTGATGTAGGAACAGGAGCCGGATTTCCGGGGATTCCTATAAAAATTGCTTATCCTCATTTGGAGATGACGTTGGTGGATTCTCTGGAGAAACGTGTAAAGTTTTTAAATGAAGTAATAAAAGAATTGGGATTAAAGAATATTACATGTATTCACGGAAGAGCGGAAGACTTAGGACATGGGGAATTGAGAGAACAGTTTGATCTGTGTGTTTCTAGAGCAGTGGCAAATCTTGCTACACTGTCAGAATACTGTGTGCCATTTGTAAAGCCCAATGGGAATTTTGTGGCTTATAAATCCGGAAATATGAATGAGGAACTGGCTGCGGCTAGAAATGCGGTTCATATGCTCGGCGGAGAAGTAAAACAGGAAATAGCCTTTTTCCTGCCAGGGACGGATATTCCTCGTTCTCTTATCTGGATTGTAAAAGAAATGCGCACTCCTCAGATTTATCCGAGAAAAGCAGGTATACCATCAAAACAGCCAATAGAATAAAGGAGTAGTGCTCATGAAGAAGAGAAAACTTTGGAAATCAGTGGTCACATTAACAGGGACAACTATCGCAGGAATTGCTGTTATCAACAAATTTCTAAATGTGACAGCCAGCAGGCTTCATCTATTGGATCGCCAGGAAGGAGAATACTATGATTGGCGGTTTGGTAAGATTTTTTATAGAAAAATAGGAGAGGGAGAACCAATAGTTTTCATCCATACTCTAGATGCGGCGGTATCATCAAGGGAATGGTCAAGAATGGAAAAAGAACTTTCTAAAAATCACACGGTGTATTTGATTGATTTGCTTGGCTGCGGAAAGTCAGATAAACCTAAATTGACCTATACCAACTACTTGTATGTACAGCTGCTCACAGATTTTATAAATAATGTCGTGAAAAGGCCGGCAGATATCATTGTGTCAGGAAATTCTGCAAGCTTTGTTATTATGACTTGTAATATTGACAGTAAATTGTTCCGACGCATATTCATCTTTAATCCGATACCTTTGCAGGAAGGGCAGAAAATTCCAACTGCAGGGCTGAAATGTATGAAAAAGCTTATTGAGTTTCCTGTGATAGGAACACTGCTCTATAATATTTTATATAGCAAAGGCCATATGGAGAAGAGACTTATTGAAAGATATATGTATTTTGGATATATGGATTCAGATGTGTTAGATGTATATTATGAGAGTGCCCACAGTCAGGAAGAATGCGGAAAATATCTATTTTCCAGTATGAAGGCAAATTACCTGAATATAAATTTTGCATCGGCCTTGAAAAATATAGATAACAGTATGTTTATTTTCATTGGTGAGAATTGTCTTGATAAGGAAAAGCTAGTCGAGTCCTATCTTATGTGTAATCCTGCAATTGAAATTGTTACGGTGCATCATGCAAAAAACTATGTACAGCTGGAACAGCCGAATCGATGTCTGAATCAAATTGCAATTTATATGGACTGAGAGCATGGAATGTTTCACGTGAAACAAAAAAATATAAAAGGGAGGTGGATTTATCCACCTCTTCTTTTCATTTTAGTCAAAGAGCAGCAAGAGAATACATATATCACATTTGATAATGATGACGATACTTGATTAGCAGACATCGAAATGGAATATAAAGCATTTTAGAGACAGATAAAGGCCCATCTATTTACAGAAAATCTACAGTTTAATAAACTTTCTATTTTACATCCTGCCTGTCGATTGACATGTCTATTTTTATAGATAAAAGTTATATTACTTAATCAGTATACCTGCCGAGGCAAATATATTTTGAAACTAAACGGATACATTTGTAGAAAGCCCATAAATGGCTGCGCACTAAGTGCTCCCGCCATTTGTCCCCATTCGCAATCCATCCTATCATCCTACTTGCTCATGGGGATAACGTCTCGAAAGCATAGACAACCCGGTCTGCAAGCAGCCCGTATTGCCTCTGCTTTGAGACTGGGCTTTCTGGCATTTTGTATATTTTTTACCTAATTTTATAAAAAATGTTTCACGTGAAACATCTGGATTAAATAGCATAATAGTGATATAATTCCATTAGTGTTTAATTTATTGTTACGCGTCATAGTTAAAATTAGAAAACAAAATGAAAAAGTAAGATCAAAAGCTTATAATTAAGGAAGGTAGTATTTCTGATATGGGGAGAACAATCGCTATTGCTAATCAGAAAGGCGGCGTTGGAAAGACAACGACAGCTATTAATCTCTCAGCAGCTTTGGCTGAAAAAGGGAAAAAGGTTCTTACAATCGACTTAGATCCACAAGGCAATACAACAAGTGGATTAGGCGTAGATAAAAATAAATGTAAATATACAATATACGAATTAATGTTGGATGAGTGTTCAATCAAACAATGTATACGCTCAAATGTATATGATAATTTGTACTTACTCCCTTCCAATGTTAATCTTGCGGCTGCGGAGATTGAATTAATTGGTATCAAAGATAAAGAATATATTTTAAGAAAAGAAGTGGAGTGGATAAAAGATGATTATGATTATATTATTATTGACTGCCCCCCTTCTCTTAATATGCTTACTGTTAATGCAATGACAACAGCAGATACGGTGATTGTTCCAATCCAATGTGAGTATTATGCGCTGGAAGGACTATCACAGCTCCTTCATACGATTCATCTTGTTAAGGAGAGACTAAATCCACAATTGGAGGTGGAGGGAGTCGTATTCACAATGTACGATGCGAGAACAAACTTGTCGCTTCAAGTAGTAGAAAATGTCAAGAACCACCTTCACCAGCAGATATATAAAACAATTATACCGAGAAACGTGAAGCTTGCAGAGGCTCCTAGTTACGGCCTACCGATAACGATTTACGACAGTAAGTCTGCGGGGGCCGAAAGCTATAGACAGTTGGCAGATGAAGTAATTCATTATCATCAATAATATAGAAAGTGAGAATACATATGGCAGTCAGAAAAAAAGGCGGGTTGGGTAAGGGACTGGATTCTCTTATTCCATTGAATAATACGGTGGATGATACGAGGGATAACTCAGAAGGGCGGGCAGAACAGCCTGAACCGGATACTTATCTGAGATTGTCTGAGGTAGAACCGAATAGGGGTCAGCCTAGAAAAAAGTTTGACGAGGATGCTCTTCAGGAACTTGCAGATTCTATTAAACAATTTGGAATTATTCAGCCCATTATTGTACAGAAGAGAGAAGATTATTATGAGATTATCGCAGGGGAGAGAAGATGGAGGGCAGCAAAACTCGCTGGACTGAAGAAGGTCCCTGTTATCATTCGCGACTATACTGACCAGGAAATTGTAGAAATTTCATTAATTGAGAATATACAGAGGGAAAATCTGAACCCAATTGAGGAAGCACAGGCCTATAAAAGATTATTAGAAGAATTCCATTTGAAGCAGGATGAAGTTGCTGAGAGAGTGTCCAAAAGCAGAACAGCAGTAACAAATTCTATGCGTCTGTTGAAGTTGGACGAACGAGTTCAGCAGATGGTTATTGATGAGATGATCAGCACCGGTCATGCACGGGCTATATTGGCTCTTGAGAACAAAGATATCCAATACTCCACGGCAATGCAGGTTTTTGATCAGAAATTGAGTGTAAGAGAGACTGAAAAGTTAGTAAAGAAAATAGGGACGGAAAAACCGGAAAAAGCAGTCAATGAGACAGCAAACGATTTTGTCTATAAGGATATGGAAGAAAAAATAAGAAATATTTTTGGTACGAAGGTTTACGTAAATCATAAAAGAAATAATAAGGGAAAGATAGAAATTGAATACTATTCTAAGGAAGAATTGGAGAGAATCTATGATCTTCTCATTTCCGTATCACAGCGGGGATAATATACTTTAAGGAGGAAATGGAAACAGTGAACAGTCCGATATTAGAGATGATAGGAATTGATCCGGCAGTCTGGTTTATCGTCTTGCTGGTTATGATATTGATTTTATTGATAATGGTAATCGTCTGCATGTCCAAGCTAAGCAATACCAACAGAAGATTAGATGAATTAATGAGAGGACGAGACGCAGAGAGCTTAGAGGATACGATCGTAGACTTGATCGCAGAGATTGATCGGCTAAAAGCATCTGACGCGCAGAAGCGCAGGGAATTGAAGCGAATTAACGATAATTTGATGATAACCTATCAGAAGCAGGGAATTGTAAAGTATGATGCTTTTCAGGAAATGGGAGGCAAGCTTAGCTTTGCCCTAGCTCTGCTTGACAAAAATAATAATGGATTTGTCATCAATTCTATTCACAGCCGGGAAGGCTGTTATACATATATAAAGGAAATTGTAAAGGGCGAGTCCTATATTCTTCTAGGGGAAGAAGAACGTCAGGCGCTGGCAAAAGCTGTAGACGAGGAAGACCTGATGGAAGATTTGAAAGAATTCAAAGAACTGGATAAAAAATCAAAGGATAAGAAAAAAAGAGAAAAGCAAGATTAAGAGGAAAAAGCAATCAAGCGGGAAATTGGTTGTCAAAAGTAAAGTTAACAATAATAAGGAAGTATATAGTAATAAAACACAGCAATTGAGCACGTCTAATCAGAAAGCTGTATCTACAGCGACTTCCGCCGCTTTGCAAAACGTAGTTCATCAAAGGGTTATGGCTAAACTGCTGCAATAAAATGGCAATTACAGGTAAGGAAGCCTTGAAAAGAAAAATATAAAAGAATATAATACTATAAAAGCCCAGTCACAAAGCAGAGGCGGAAGGACTGCAGGCAGTCCAAGACGGCTATGCTTATGGGACGCTTACCCAAATGAGCAAGAAGGCCGACAGGCCGGATTGCGAATAGGGTATGAATGGCGGGAGCACATAGTGCGAAGCCATTCAAGGCTTTTATAGTTAATCCAGACACCCAGTCACAAAGCAGAGGCGGAAGGACTGCAGGCAGTCCAAGACGGCTATGTTCACGCTTCTTGAAGAAAGATGAAAACATATAATCAGCAGGAGGATTCCCATGTTAGATATAAAATTTTTAAGAGAAAATCCAGAGGCAGTAAAACAGAACATCAGAAATAAATTCCAGGATCAGAAACTGGGACTTGTAGATGAAGTCATTGAGCTAGATGCGAAGAAGAGAAAAACTCAACAGGAGGCAGACCAGCTGCGCGCTGACAGGAAGAAAATATCAAAACAGATCGGAAGCCTGATGGGAGCAGGCAAAAAGGCAGAGGCAGAAGCAATGAAAGAGAAAGTAAACGCGGATGCCGCACGTCTGGAAGAGCTTTCAGAATTAGAGAAAGAATTAGATGAAAAAATCCTGAAGATCATGATGGTTATTCCAAATATCATTGATCCCAGCGTTCCTATCGGCAAGGATGACAGTGAAAATGTCGAGATCGAGAAATTCGGAGAGCCGGTAGTTCCAGATTTTGAAATTCCTTATCACACGGATATTATGGAGAGCCTTCACGGGCTAGATTTAGACAGTGCCAGAAAGGTTGCCGGCAATGGATTCTACTACTTAATGGGAGATATCGCAAGGCTTCATTCTGCAGTAATTGCTTATGCAAGAGATTTCATGATTAACCGAGGATTTACCTATTGTATTCCTCCCTTTATGATCCGGAGCAATGTTGTGACCGGAGTTATGAGTTTCGCAGAAATGGATGCGATGATGTACAAAATTGAGGGAGAAGATCTCTACCTTATTGGAACCAGCGAACATTCCATGATTGGCAAATTTATTGATACAATTATTCCAGAAGAGGAGCTGCCTAAGACTCTGACAAGCTATTCCCCTTGCTTCCGCAAAGAGAAGGGGGCCCACGGCATAGAGGAGAGAGGAATTTACCGGATTCACCAGTTTGAAAAGCAGGAAATGATCGTTGTGTGCAAGCCGGAAGACAGCATGATGTGGTTTGACAAATTATGGAAGAATACTGTAGATTTATTCCGATCCATGGATATCCCGGTAAGAACGCTGGAATGCTGTTCCGGGGATTTGGCTGATTTGAAAGTGAAATCAATAGACGTAGAGGCATGGTCACCTAGACAGAAGAAATATTTTGAGGTGGGAAGCTGTTCTAATCTGGGAGATGCCCAGGCAAGGAGACTAAAAATCCGTGTCAGCGGCAGCGACGGTAAGTATTTTGCCCACACTCTGAATAATACGGTAGTGGCTCCTCCTCGCATGTTAATTGCATTTTTGGAAAATAACCTTCAGGAGGACGGTTCCATCCGTATTCCTGATGTACTCGTGCCGTATATGGGAGGCATGAAGTCAATCACGAAATAATAGTGGAGAAACAAATGCACAGATATTTAAGGGCAATCGGATTCAGCGAACTTTCAGACAAGGACGAATTGAAGAAGATACTGGAAGATTCTGTGGAGCACAATGATGAGGAGGATCTCATACAGTACGGCAAAGGGCCCAGCTATGGGGAATTAAGAAGGGAATATGCCGACGGGATCGGAATATGCTCCAGAGGCGAAGTGAAAAAGGAATATTTTGAATTTGAATATTACTACCCGTACTTTGAGGGAACAGGCATCACGACACGAGAGGAAATCTATGTGGAGAGGCAGGCGGAGAAAGAGAGCTATCTGGGCGCCTGCGATGATAACCGCGTGGGGGTGACGATTATATTCTATCTGCAGAATATGATCGAATATCTGAAAGAAGCTGGAAGCAAGGATAAGAGAGGAAAAACTTCTCTTACCCTCAGCGCTTTGTCCGTCGATGGGAGAATACTGCTGTCAGTAAGCAAAGATAAAGAAAAAAGCAGACACGATAAGGAAGAATACCGGAACCGCAGCAGGCTGATCGAGAAGGCCAAGCGGGGAGACGAAGAGGCGATGGAGAGCCTGACGTTAAGCGATATGGATCTGTATTCCAGAATATCCAGGAGAATAATGGATGAAGATGTTTTTTCCATTGTGGATACATACTTTATGCCTTATGGCATGGAGTGCGATAAATATTCTGTAATGGGAGAAATTTTAACCCTGGAGGAAAGGAAGAACAGCTGTACCGGTGAAGTCCTCTATATCATGGGCATCAACTGTAATGAGATGATATTTGACGTGTGCATTAATAAGAAAGATCTGCTGGGTGAGCCGCTTCCTGGAAGACGATTTAAGGGAACCGTCTGGCTTCAGGGAAAGATTAATTTTGAAAAAGCTTGATTTGAGTACTATATGATGATATAATATATAAGCTGTTAACAGCTATTATAGATAGGTTTCCGTAGCTCAGCAGGATAGAGCGACCGCCTCCTAAGCGGTAGGTCGGGTGTTCGAATCACCTCGGGAACGTAGAAAAGCGCCGATGACTTTGTTGAAGAGAAGTTGTCGGCGTTTTTGTATTTTCCAGAAAATTCTCTAATAAAAATAAATTTCTTCAGCAAAAGGGGGTTGCTTGTGACGTTGGGTCATGATATATAATGCGGGATAGGAGGTGAAGGAAGAATGACGAAATATGGGGCGATACCGCCAGGTTATATGACTGTGGGGGAAGCAGCCAAGAGGATGGGAGTTACTGTTCGAACATTGCAGTACTACGACAAAGAGAAATTGCTCTCCCCTTCAGCCCAGAGCGAGGGAGGGAGAAGGCTTTACACAGATAAAGACTTGATAAAGCTTCACCAGATTCTATCTCTGAAATCTCTTGGATTTTCCCTGGAAGATATAAAAGAACGACTAATTGAGCTGGATACTCCGCAAGATGTGGCAAATGCTCTTGAGGATCAGGCGAATTCCATACGCGGTAAGATAGAACAATTGTCGGAGTCGCTAAAAGCGATCGAACAGCTGCGAGAGGAAGTGCTGCAGATGAAGTCAGTCGATTTTAAAAAATATGCTGATATCATCGTCAACTTGCAGATGAATAATGAATTCTATTTTCTTATCAAGAAATTTGACGACGACATGCTGGACCATATACGTAGCCGCTTTGATAAGGAGAGCGGATTGGAATTCATACACCGCTTCGACAGATTAAATGAGGAGATTCTTATAGCAAAAGAGGCGCAAATACCGCCGGAGAATGAGCAATGTCAGAAGCTTGCCGGGGAATACTGGAATTTAATAATGGAATTTACAGGAGGGGATATGAGCCTGCTTCCTAAATTGAAGGATTTCGGAAATTTTGAAAATGCAAATGGAGAATGGGAAGAAAAGCAGAAGATGATCAGTACTTATATGGAATCTGCTCTGGAAATCTATTTTTCAAAGATGGGGAAGAATCCTTTTGAGGAGGAGAATCATGAGTGACGCGATCCAGGTAGAAGGGTTGGTAAAGAAATATGGACGGCATGCCGTACTGAGAGGAATTGACCTGCATATAAGGCAAGGTGAAATTTTTGCGCTGCTAGGAGTCAATGGAGCCGGGAAGACGACGGCGCTGGAATGTATAGAAGGAATGAGGAATTACGACAGCGGCCGCATCACTATAGAGGGGAAAATAGGTATTCAGCTGCAGTCTTCCTCACTGCCGGCCCATATTAAGTCAAAGGAAGCAGTCACTTTGTTTGCAAAATGGAATAGAACCAAGATAGACAACGACATGCTGGCAGCCCTGGGATTAGATGAGATATGGGAGAGACAGTATGAGAGTATGTCGACCGGGCAGAAGAGGCGGCTCCATCTGGCTCTGGCCCTTGCCGGACGTCCTGATATCCTATTTCTGGATGAGCCGACCGCTGGCCTTGATGTGGAAGGAAGGCAGTCCCTCCACGGGCAGATTCGAAAATGGAAAGAGGATGGGAAGACAATTGTGCTGGCCACCCACGACATGGCGGAGGTGGAGGCCCTGTGCGATAGGATTGCGATTTTGAGCGGCGGCAATATTATATTTTGCGGTACGGCCGATGAATTAACGGATCGTATTTCCAGAAGATTTACTGTGCAGATTAGGACAGGGCGGGGGACAGAGTCTGTCGAGACAGATAATGTAGCAGATACGCTGTTGATGCTGCTGGAGGATATCAAGGAGAGGCAGGAGCAGATATTTGATATCAAAATTGACAGAGGGACGCTGGAAGAACATTTTCTTGAATTGACAGGAGGGGTGTAATCATGAATGCTTTTCTTTATTCGGCGGCAATACAGTGGAAATTGGATATCAGAAGCAGATCCTTGCTGATTGCCTGCTATATTGTTCCGCTTCTCTTCTTTCTTCTGATGGGAAGTATTTTTACTTCTGTTATGCCAGAGATGAAAGATACGTTGATACAGACAATGATCGTTATGGGAGTATCTATGGGATCTTTGATTGGACTGCCGCCTTCCCTTGCGGAGACATATGGAGGAGATGTGAAAAAAGTATATCAGGCCAATGGGGTCCCGCTGTATGCCGGCCTTGCAGCTATGTTTCTCTCCGCATACATCCATCTGACAATTATGTGTATGGTCATCCTCTTTGCAGCTCCTATTCTCTTTGATGCGGCAGTGCCTGCAGATTTGCCGGGATTTTTCGCGGGGCTGGCGGTCTATCTTACAGTATCCTGCAGCATGGGAAGTGTTCTGGGAATTGGAATCCGAGAACAGGCAAAGCTTACAATGGCCGAGCAGGCTCTGTTCCTTCCTTCTATTATGCTGTCCGGCATTATGTTTCCGGTCAGCCTGCTGCCGGATGCTTTGGAGTTCGTTGGAAATTTGTTTCCTGCTGCTTGGGGCTATCGGCTGATGCAGCACGGAGGCTTTTGCCTGGAAAATTTGTGGTACTTGCTGCTTGTGTTCATAGTGGCAGTCTGCTTATGCGCTGTTAGAATGAAGGGGTTACGGCAGTCATAGGACAATGTGCGTTAATGCAGATCCTTTAACAAATGGAGAATTTCATTTTTCCGGTCAGCGGAATTCATCGCCAGCAAGGTTGTCTTAGAATCGATAGGAAGAGCGTTTCCATCCAGTGTGAAGACAGCCCCTCCGGCTTCCTGCACGATAATCCGTCCGGCATTGTGATCCCAAGGGCAAGACTGGGCGGCTGCTAAGAGGTCCGATTCGCCGGCGGCAACTTCACACAGCTCCAGAGCAACAGAACCAATGCCCCTGACACCCCGGACCTCCCGCGCCAGGCGGAAGAACCCCTGTTGATACGGATGGCTGTCCAGGAAGGCATGCTGGATCCCTGGAATGGTAAGCAGCATGTCGCCAATGGATTCCCGGCGGGAGACATGGATTGGCTCTTCATTGCACCAGGCTCCTTCTCCTCTTTTGGCCCAGTATAACAGCTGGCGCTCTACATCCATCACCAAGCCGAACAGAGGGCGGTCTTGCTCCCAGCAGCCGACAGAGATGGCATAATTCCGGTGCTGATTGATAAAATTTGTAGTTCCGTCAATCGGATCCAAATACCAAGTGACCGGCGCCCCGCCGCTGTTGGCCGGAGGGTATTCCTCTCCCACAATGGCGTCCTGGGGAAAAGAGTCAAGAATGGACTCTCTTAAAATTTGTTCCGTTCTGCGGTCATAATAAGTTACCAAATCCTTATGATCTGTCTTAATATGGATGTCCTCTTCTCTCAGATGACACTGCCTGAGGATGGCTGCAGCCTTTGTTACTGTATCATATGCTAATGCAAATCGTTCCATGATTCACCTGCTTTCTAAATTCTTTCGCCTTAATCAAAACATATTCATCCACTGATGTCAAGATCCCAATCAGAGGGCAGGCCGCTGATGGCTGTGATCGAGGCGATAGGAATTTTCCTGCCGTCCTCCAATAAGAGGATTCTGTGATAAGAATCCAGGCTATGGATAACCCCATGGATTGTCTGATAGGAACCGCCGGATTTCCTTTCGTCTGGTACGAAGTAAGTCAAGGTGATGTGAGACCTTGGCTTAGGCTGATTCAGAGCAATTTGAAGCTGCCGATCGAGGACTTCTTTGCTGGACTCAGAGAGTTCTATTTCCTCTGATGTGTACCGGGAGGTCTCCTGAATGATGTCTTTATAGCCTGTCAGGGCCGCGAAAGGAGAGAACTGCGCGGCCCGCTCATCCATTGGCATCTGGGGATGACGGGCGGAGATATGATGAGGCAGATCTATGATATCATCGTAATCTTTGTTCTTGTGGGATTGCTCTGGCATGTATTCCTCCTGTAAAAAATGTGATACTTGCATACTATGCTTTATGGCCGCCAATTTGTGCGTTGCGCTGCCTGGCAGTAGCGCCGTCCGAGAGACTCATGCCTTTGAGGACAGCGTTCTTTCCATATTTTTTCTTAATCTCCAATACGGCTTTCTGAGCCTTTTTCTCCCGGTCAAGGGAAGCCTGTTTTGCTGCCTCCTGCTGCTGAAGGGACGTATAATCGGTGAAGAGATCCAGCTGCTGATAGGATGGGAGGCGGGCCAGATCAGCTTCACTGACTATATGAGCGGCGGTCAGGCTGATCCGCCGGATAAGCAGCGTCTTATCTACAATCTGATCGAACAGGCTTGCCGCGGCCTCTGCCGCCTGTCTGGAAGAGGAGGTATACGAACTTAGATTGGCCGTACCGTGGGCGTGCTTTGGAATGGCTCTTCCATACCGGTCTTGTTTAATTTCTCCTTGAAAACTGTGGCGCAAGGCAGGATCTCTCAAATTATCAATATCATAGCCGACGGTGAGAACCAGCTGTTTTGTCACAAGCCCTTTGTCTATTAAGTCCAGCATAAGTTGGTCCGCCATCTCGCGGACAACCAATCTGGCTTTCTCATAAGAATAGGGGCAGGGTAATACCTGACCGCCTCCGATACTGCGATTGGCCGGTTTATAGGCTTTGATGTCCGCAATCGTACAGGGCTCCCATCCCCAGGCATGGTCAATGAGCAGCTGGGCGTTGACGCCGAACAGCTTATACAGGAGATCTTCATTATAATAATCAGAGGGAGCACCGACAGAACAGCGGGCGATATCTCCCATTGTGTACAGACCATGATCCTCCAGCTTTTTCGCATAACCTCTTCCAATACGCCAGAAATCCGTAAGCGGCCGATGAGACCAGAGAGAGCGGCGATAGGAGAGTTCGTCCAGCTGAGCAATGCGTACTCCGTCTTCATCTGCCGGAATATGTTTTGCCTCAATATCCATGGCGACTTTGCACAGATAGAGATTGGTGCCGATGCCGGCCGCTGCTGGAATACCTGTCGTGTTCAGCACATCAAGAATCATCCGCTTAGCTAGCTCCCTGGCAGACAGGCCATAAGTTTTCAGATACGAGGCAGCGTCGATGAACACTTCATCAATGGAATATACATGGATATCCTCAGGAGCCACATATTTTAGATAAATATGATAGATATCGGCGCTGACCTTCATATAATGAGACATCTGGGGAGGGGCAACAATATAATCTGCGGCGAGATCATCATGGGCATTCAATTCGGTATCCAGGAAGGAGGAACCTTGGAAATCTTCTCCCCGCAGTTGCTTACGTCTCTGATCATTGATCTGACGCATGCGCCTGGCGACTTCAAACAGACGCGGACGGCCGGAGATGCCGTAAGCCTTCAAAGAGGGGGATACGGCCAGGCAGATGGTCTTCTCTGTCCTGGATGGGTCGGCGACGACAAGATTTGTCCTCATTGGATCCAGTCCGCGCTCGATACACTCCACCGAGGCATAGAAAGATTTTAAATCAATGGCGATATAAGATTTCTGTTCGATGACTCTATAACCCCCTTTCCAAATGAAGGACATTACCTCCAATGAAAATTATACCAGATTCATCAGACAAGAATCCATCAGAAAATATTACCGACGGGAGGTTTCTCTCTTGCCGCAGGTAAGGAAAAGCAGCAGGAGATAGGCCGTACAGACAGCGAGAGCTTCGCTGAGGGAATAGCATACCTCCTAATTGTAAAATTTGCTCCAGAGATTTCTCTGCAACAAAAAAGACCTGCGTATGTGCGGCGCAGGCCTACTATACGATATACAACCCCCGGCGGGTATTGCTATCTGCTGTTTCCTTCTTGTCACTTATCCTCTTGACTGTCTCATTCTGACAAGTTCGATCGCCTCTTTACCGGAGACATGATCCACAGTCAGTTCCAGCATGCATAGAGGATCCCACTCCCGTTCAACTGCGCGGCGGCGGTTAGCCGGGCTGTCCTCCGGCGCATATTTGACAGCCAGCATCTCGATTGTCCGGCGTATCTCCTGTTCATCCTCCAGAACATGGACAGTACCGAAGACGATGACACTTCGGAAATAACTGGTATATTCCTCCGGCATAACTTGATCTTGCCCAATAACACAGAAGGATGCCTTGGCATTTCTTTTGACGGCGTCCAACTTATGACCAGATTTGGCGCAGTGGAAATAGATATGTTCCCCGTCATAGACATAACTTAGGGGGACAGCGTAAGGATATCCGTTGTCACCAGATACTGCCAGAACGCCGCTGCTTCCCTCCCGAAGAATAGCATCACAGTCTTCTCGGGAGAGCTTTTGTCTTTTTCTGCGCATCTCGCGGAACATGGTTCATTCCCCTCTTCTGAATAACATCTTTCGTCCGCTCCGCCATAGATTGAGATTAGGCAAGTTGGGACATAGCTGCTGTTCCAGCAGCCACTCCACTATAGCAAACAACAGTGGAAAAGTCAAGAATATAAGATTTGTACAACCTTATCAGGATATACTTGTTAAGGAAAATATCAGGGTGACTTTCATAAAATCTGCGAAAGATGAGCAAATTTTGCCTGAAAATTGATCATTTTTCTAGAATAAAGCCGTTACACACAGATGATTTTATGTTAAAATTATATATAATAGATATATAGTAGAAGACATAAGGCAGACTTCTAGAAAATACGGTTGTAGTCGGCGGTTCTTAAGAGCCCAAGGGATAAGCAGGCATACTCGCTTGGTTCTCTGCCGCGGCAATCAACTGCCTGTGAAGTGAGGAGATTGGATGGGAACTATTTTAATCAGCGGAAATACGGAGCTGTTTACAGAGAACGTTATAGAACGTCTGGCGGAAGAATATAAGGTGATTATAGCTGGGAAAATCTCGGTTTCCGATAAGAATAAGCGAGTAAGAGTCTATCATACACAGCCTGCAGAAGAACAGTTTCATCAATTGTTCGACGTCTATAGCTTTCAGGCAGTATACTACATAAGCGGATACGCTGACGGAGGAAGAGGTCTGTACGGCGAGATGCAGCAGCTGGAACAGGTGATGCTGGAATGCGGAAGATCCAGGGTAGAGAAGCTGATAGTCCTGTCCACCCTGGAGAGCCAGAACTATATATTAGGGTATGAGGGTACGGAGGGGACAAAGGAGTATTCCTCCTCACGGAATTTTGCGGCTGGACAGATGGAGCAGCTCTGCAGATATTTTGTGGAGAAGACGAAGATACGCACTGTCGTATTGAGACTGCCGTATTTGGCAGACAGAGTGAATGAACACAATTTTCTTGGAGAAGTATTCCGCTGCATGTATGAGGGAGAACGGGTAATGCTTCCGTATCACAGGGAGGATCCGATCGATTTTCTTACGATGTCCGATCTCACGGAATTGCTCTGTCAGATTACAGACGAGACAGAAGATTCCAGCGGGACCTATGATGTGGTAAGCGGGTATCACTATCAGTATGGAGATCTGGAAGATATGCTGATGCTGGCTGTGCCCGGACAGCAGGTTGTATATGAGAACTATCCCTTCACCGCTCAGCTGCCTGATTATCCCTATGAATTGAGAAGGAAGTACGGATTTGTCCCGAAAGACAATGTAATGGAAAATATTGGGGCGTACTACCGCATTTATGCGAGGGAGACTGCGGGAGGAAGGAGGGGACTCGGCGGAAAACTGATGGACATAGCCCGCAGAGCAGGCAAGGGAATATTCAAATATATTGAGTTGATACTCGTCTTTCTTGCGGCAGAGATTATCAGTTATTTTACTTCCGATTCTATCTATTTCCGTTTTGTCGATGTTCGGCTGTGTTATGTGGTGATTATGGGGACGATTCACGGCATGCGTATGGGACTGTTCGCGGCGCTGTTGGAGAGTCTAGTCCTTATTAGAGAATATGCCGTGATAGGAATGAGCGGGACGCTGATTTTTTACAATATAGAGAACTGGATTCCGTTCGTCGTCTATCTGACGGCGGGTTCTATTGCAGGTTATGTGTGCGATAAGAGGGGGAACGACCTTTCTTTTACAAAATGGCAGTATTCTCTGCTGAGGGATAAATATTTGTTCTTGAGCAATGTATACCACGGAGCTGTAGAGAATAAAGGACAATATAAGAAGCAGATTTTGGGATTCAAGGACAGTTTCGGCAAAATTTTTGACGCGATCCAGAAGCTGGACAGTGAGCTCCCCGAGAGCGTATTTTTTGATGGACTCAAAGTGTTGGAAGATATACTGGAAAATCATACGATTGCCATCTATACGCTGGATTCCTGGCAGAAATTTGGAAGGCTGGCAGTATGTTCCAGCAGCCAGCTGCATAATCTCACCAAATCCATTCTCATAGAAGATTACAAGCCAATGTATGAAAAGCTAAAAAGCGGTCAGGTATGGAAGAACACGGATATGGCAGAAGGTTATCCCATGTATGCCTGCGGCATCTTCCAAAACGGAGAAATGGTGCTGATGATCACAATACAGAAAGCGGAGCCGGAACAGTATGGCATGCACTATATGAATATTTTCCAGATACTGTGCGGGCTTGTACAGGCGTCATTCCTGCGGGCGAGAGAGTACGAAGAGCTTGCGGAAGAGCGGATTTATTACCCGGATACGCATATTATCTATCCGGATCGATTTTATCACTTGCTGAGTGTGCAAAAGGAGATGAAGCAGTCTGGTGTTGCCGACTATGTGCTGGTGCGGTTCCTGGACAAAGATAAGAAGCGGATCAGTGAACTGCTCGCGGGGCTCGTGAGGGCAAGCGATGTTCTGGGGACAGACGAGGAAGGAAATATTTACTTGCTGCTTGTGCAGATGGATGAGAAGAATTTCCGAATTGTCGGCGACCGGCTGAAGCAGAAGGGGCTGAAATACGGCATTGTTCAACAGGAAGGCAGGAGAGTAGAGTAAAGTTGGGAGTTTTATTGCTGATTATTCATATTCTATTATGCATAGCGGTCTACCTATGTATGCGTGTCAGGATATTGAAAAGCACGTCCATGATCATGCCGCTTGTGTGCATGGTTCCGGCGGCAGGCCTGGCCGCGCTGATCGTGCTGGAAATCAGAAGCCGGGGCAGGCAGGAAATTCTGGAAGAAGTAGGCATCGAGAAATTGAAAATTAATGATGAAATCCACAGGAGCATCCTGATGGATGAAGATCCCGCTGAAGACCGGATTGTTCCGCTGCAGGAGGCGCTGCTCATCAATGAGCCGTCCACCCGCCGGGAATTGATGATGGAGATCATGTACGCCAATCCCAACGATTATGTGGAACAGCTCAAAGAGGCCAGTATGAATGATGACACAGAGGTAGTGCACTATGCAGTGACAGCGCTGTCAGAACTTCAGAAAGAATACGACCTCCAGTTCCAAGATTTGGAATGGCAGATGAAAAAGGATCCGGATAGCGAGGAATTAGAAGAGCGATATACAAACCTGCTCCGCAGATATCTGGACAGCGGTCTGGCAGAAGGCAACGCTAAGATGATAAAGCTTCGGACATACAGCGAGATGCTGGAACGGAGGCTAAAGGAGAAGGAGGACAGCCTTCGGCTGTATCGGGATAAAGTTGAAACTGACCTTCAAATCAAGGAGTATGAGAAGGCATATGAAATGATTGAGAAGGTATTAGAAAAATGGGAGAAAAATGAGGCCGGATATCTGCTTTTGCTGAAATATTACGCGGCGATGAACAGAAGAAGAGGTATTGACAGCGTGCTCCGATCCATCGAGAGAAAAGGAATCTATTTGAGTCCAGAGGGCAGATCGGCTGTCCGTTTCTGGTCGGAGGAATGAGATAGTACGGATGAAATCAGTATTTCTATAAAGAACAGCAGGTGACAGACAATGAGAAGGGCAAGAAGAAAGCGGCCGTTTCATCTCCAATTTAGACGAATGCAGGCGATCATTGGAGCTTTTATCTGCATAGCGGTGTTTTTATATCTTGTACAGAGGAATGTAAGCTATCAGCCTCGGAGCAGGCTGCTGGAGCCAGCTGACCAAGACCTTTTGAGCGAAGAGATTCCTGAGCAGGAAGCGGAATGTCTGATCTTATGGCAGGACGACGCCAGCGGTCTGAGCGGCCTTGCCATGATGGAGAGTGTCTTGGGGCAGATGAAGATTCCGTACGATACATGTGAGGGAATCCAGATGGAACCGGAGCATTTGGCGGCTTATGAGACTGTAATATTGTCTATGACGCAGTATAATCTCCTGGGTGACCGGCTGCTGGATATACTTGACTGGACAGAAAGCGGAGGAGGGCTGCTGATTCTATATCCCCCAGACGGCAACGGAAGCTTCCAGAGTATTGCCCCGCAGCTGGGCATCCAGAGTCTGGGAAGCAGTATGGCAGTGGTAGAGGGCCTGCATTTTGTCGGCCCGCTCATGATTGGCGGACAGGAGAAGGATTATAAAATTACAGATCCTTACGAATCCTCTCTGATGGCAGTTTTGGACTCTGACTGTGAAGTCTATCTGGAATCAGACGATGAGGCGAAGGTTCCCCTTATTTGGAAGAAGAACCAGGGCGAGGGGACGATTGTTGTGAACAATATGGGATTTTTGGAGAAGGCGTACCGGGGATTTTACAGCGCGTCTTACAGCCTTCTTCAGGATGTGTGCGCCTACCCGGTTATTAATGCGTCCATTTTTTATATCGATGACTTCCCGTCGCCGGTACCAGGAGGAGAGAGCAATTATATTCAGGAAGATTACGGCATGAACATCAGTGACTTCTATACGCAGGTCTGGTGGAATGATGTTTATAACCTGGGGAAGGAGTACGGCATCCGCTATACAGGGCTTGTGATCGAACAGTATTCTGACCAGGTGGAGGGAGAGTTCCAGAGGAACGAGGATACCCAGCGGTATCGCTATTTTGGCAATATGCTCCTCGGCGCAGGCGGAGAGATCGGATTTCATGGCTATAACCATATGCCGCTGTGCCTGCTTGGCTTTGAATATGGGGAAGAATATGAATCTTACCGCCTATGGCCGAGCTATGAAGATATGCGGGCGTCTATCACAGAGCTCGCGGGATTTTGCGCCGAACTATTTCCGGAAGAGAGATTCCGGGTGTATGTTCCGCCGTCGAATATCTTGTCTGAAGAAGGACGGGAGATGCTCAGCCGGGAGATGGAGGATCTGGCGGCAATTGCCAGTATTTATTTCCCAGGTACTGTGGAATATGAGCAGGAGTTCGATGTAGGGGAAGATGGAATTATCAATACCCCCAGGGTGATTTCCGGATATGTACTGGATGATTACATGCAGATCGCGGCGCTGTCGGAACTGAATTTTCACTATGTAAATTCTCATTTCCAGCATCCGGACGACGTTCTGGACGTGGACAGAGGGGCTGCTCTCGGGTGGGAAGAATTGTTCCATCGCCTGTCAGACTACGTGGAGTGGCTGTACGAAGCGGCTCCTGACATCCGGACATTGACAGGGACGGAGATGGCCGGGGCAGTACAGAGATATGACGCGATAGGGGTAGAGAGGGAATGGTCGGAGGGAAGACTGGTACTGAACCTGACAAATTTCCTGGATGAGGCATGGTTTTTCGTCCGCGTCAACGAGGGTACCCCAGGGACTGTGACTGGCGGGACGCTCACACAGGTTCAAGAAGGGCTGTACTTGCTGGAGGCCTGGCAGGAACAGGTGGAAATAGAAATTTTGCAGTAGCGGGAGCTGTCAGGACAGAAGATGGAGGAGAGGCGGAATGGAGAAAAAACACAGGCAGTATTTATCAGTACTTATCATTCTGGGAGTGTTTCTCCTGATCACGGCAGCCGTCCTAGGGCAGTATGGCTGGATGATCAATCTCTCTGCCCAGTCAGAGCTGGCTGTCCTGGATGATGAAGTCTTTCAGAAAAGCGCCGGCACCGAGGAGACGGAGAACGGCGGTTGGGACTGCCTCTATTTGTGGGACAGCGAGGATGAAAACTCCCAGGTGTTCTATGAGCAGATGCCTCAGATTCTGGAAGATATGCGGGCGGATTATCATATGGAGGATATCAGCCTGGCAGATGATGTGGATCTCCAAGGCTATGAGTCGGTGGTCATTGGATTTGCCAATTATCAGGATCACCGGGAGCTGATGCTGAACGTGATGGATTGGACAGAGCAGGGAGGCCAGCTTCTGATTGCCCAGGTGCCGGAGACTGGAAGCGTATATCGATGGATGAGCCCCAAATTGGGCGTCCGAAATATGGGAGGGACTTATTACGAGACGGAAGGAATCCGCCTTGTGAGCGATGGAATGCTCACCGGGGATACGCAGGAATATACCGTCGCTTATCCTTATGAGTCTACGCTGGTTGTGGAGCTGGACGATGAGTGCGAAATCCATCTTGTGACTGCCGACAGCGGCGAGGTGCCCATTCTATGGGAGCGGCCCGCAGGGGCGGGAAGGGTTGTGGTGGTGAATCTTGGCCACTATGATAAGGCATACAGGGGTATTTATTCCTTTGCCTACAGCCTGCTTGGCGAATACTGCGCATGGCCGGTGATCAACGCCGCAGCGTTTTACCTGGACGGATTCCCGCTTCCGGTCACCCAGAGCGAGAATGGCTATATTACCGCCGTATATGGGGAGAATACAGACCTCTATTCTTTCTATGTAAGAGAGTGGTGGAATGACCTGATGGAGCTGGCCGCAGAATATGGCATTCACTATTGCGCAGCTATGCTGGAAAATAACGATGATGAGGTGGAACCGCCTTACGAAGAGAAAGGGACACATAACCGGTATCAATATTTCCTGTCTATGGTGATAGAGAGCGGAGGCGACATGGGATTGTACGGCTACAATCAGCAGCCCTTGTGCCTGGAAGATCACCCTCTGGTCACTGCGGACGGAAGCACAGGGGTGGATTATGAAGAGGACTTGGGACTTGTCTATTGGAAAAGCAGGGAAGATATCGCGGGGGCTCTTGAGGAGGCCGTCAGGTTCCAGAAAAGTATATTAGATGGGGCCGATATGTGCGTGTATGTGCCTCCGTCCAATATCTGGTCCGAAGAAGGCATCCAGGTATTAAAGGACACTCTTCCTGATATTAAGGCAGTAGCAGGGAGCTATCGGGATTCCGGCTACGCGGCAGGTCAGGAATTTGAAGTGGACGAGGATGGAATGATCTGTACGCCCCGGGTAACATCTGGAAGCTATGTTTCAGAGGAGGCCAGGATGATCGCATTCTCGGAGCTGAACCTGCATTATGTGAATACCCACGCCATCTCCCCGAATGATGTGGTGAATCCAGACGCGGGAGCAGATATGGGCTGGCCTGCTATGCTGGAAAGGCTGGAAGAGATGGAGGAGTGGCTCGCCTCGGCGGCCCCAGATCTGCGGCAGCTGAATGGGCAGGAGACGGCAGCCGCAGTGCAGAGATTTTATTACCTGGATATGAACTGCCGGGAGACAGACAGCGGCCTGGAGGTGCTGCTCTCCAACTTTCACGATGAAGCTTGGCTGATGCTTCGGCTGAATGAATGGGAGCCGGATTTGGAGGCTGTGGAGGGAGGAGAGCTGACCAGACTTCAGGGGAATTTATATCTTCTGCGGGCTGACCAGGAACAGATTACCATCCAGAGGGAGACAGGATTATGAAGATATGCGTAATATTAGAAGGCTGTTACCCCTATGTGACAGGAGGTGTCTCCACATGGATGCATCAATATATCCAGGCGATGCCGGAGCATGAATTTGTTGTGTGGGCAGTAGGGGCTAACGCCAGGGACAGAGGCAAATTCAAATACAAAATGCCGGAAAATGTGACGGAAGTTAGAGAAGTATTCCTGGACGACGCCCTTACTATGCGCTTTGAGAAGAAAAAGTATTCGTTCAGCGAAGAAGAGCTTTTTGCGCTGAGAGAGTTCGTCAACTGCCGCAGGCCGGATTGGGATCGGCTGTTCCGCATGTATCATGACTCGAAAGTTTCCCCGATTGAATTCCTGATGAGCGAGGATTTTCTGGAGATCCTCATCAAAATCTGTCATGAAGAGTATCCGTATACGAGCTTTTCGGATCTCTTTCACACTGTGCGGTCTATGCTGCTGCCGGTGCTCTATATTATGCAGACAGACATACCGGAAGCGGATATTTACCATGCAGTTGCCACAGGCTACAGCGGGGTGCTGGCAAGGCTTGGAGCTTACGTGAATCACGTCCCTTATATGATTACCGAGCACGGGATCTATACGAGAGAGAGGGAAGAGGAGATCATCCGCGCGAAATGGGTCCCCCCGGCCTTCAAAAGATTTTGGGTTCGATTTTTCTACATGCTGTCTGAGGCGGCTTATAGTAAGGCATCCATGATTACAAGCCTATTTGACCGGGCCAGGGAGACGCAGATCGAGATGGGCTGTGATCCGGACAGATGCCGGTACATTACCAACGGGATTCACTATAATCGTTTTAAGGATATCCCGCTGAAAAGGCCCAATGGCTATATTGACATCGGAGCGGTGCTGCGGATCGCGCCCATCAAAGACGTGAAAACACTGCTCTATGCGTTTGCCGATCTGAAGGAGCGGGTGCCCAACGCCCGCCTGCATATCGCCGGGCCGGAGGATGATGAAGAGTACGCCCAGGAATGCTATGCCCTCAAGGAGCAGCTTGGATTGGAAGACGCCTATTTTCTTGGAACAGTCAATGTTCTGGAATATATGGAGAACTTTGACTTTACAATGCTGACAAGTATTTCTGAAGGGCAGCCGCTGGCAGTGCTGGAATCCTTCGCCGCCGGGAGGCCCTGTGTAACAACGGATGTGGGCTGCTGCAAGCAGCTCATCTATGGGATGGAGGGAGATGACTTCGGGCAGGCAGGCTTCGTTGTCCCGCCTATGCACAGGGCTGCTATCAGCGATGCGATGGAACAGCTCTGCGTCCGCCCGGACATGTGTTATCAAATGGGGCAGAACGGGAAGAGACGAGTAGAGAAGTTCTTCCGGCATGAAGATATGATCCGCAATTATCAGGAGGCATACGACGAGGTGTTTAGAAAATGGCAGGAATAGGTTTTAGTTTGAAGCGATTGTTCAGCAAAAAAGGGGTTCTTCAGCTGTGCCGCGCCTACGGTTACGCGGGGGTGATCTGCGCCGGCCCGATGATACTGGGAGTTATCCTGCTGGCAGGCATGAGCCTAGTATCAAGACTGGCAGGGATGGATTCCCATGACAGGGAATTGATGAATTGCATGCTCACTTACAGCTTGCTCGTATCCCTTACCGTTACAAGCTGGTTCAATATGGTAACGACCAGATATGTATCGGATATGCTGTATGAAGAGAAGATGGAGAAAATTATGCCCTCTTTCTACGGAAGCTGCTCTGTCATGCTTGTGATCGGCGGAGTGCTCTATAGCATTTTTCTATTTTTCTCCGGAGTACCGTTCTTATACCAGCTTCTGTGCTTGTGGTTTTCTATGGTACTGATTGTTGTCTGGATGCAGATGGTCTATCTGACGGCGCTGAAAGATTACAAGGGAATTGTATTGGCATTTACCATCTCCCTCATGGTTGGCTTCTTGGCGGCGCTGATCCTGGTTGTCATCGGCTGGGTGAGCATTCCAAGCCTTATGCTTTGCGTGATATTAGCCTATGGAATTTTGATGGTGTGGTATTATAAATTGCTGCTGGACTATTTCCCTAAGAGTGATGGAAGCAAATATGCCTTTTTGCGGTGGTTCGATAAATACCGCCCGCTGGCGTTTACAGGAGGGTTCATCAATATCGGGCTGTTCGCCCACTTGGTAATTATGTATTTCGGACCTTTGCAGGTGCAGGTGGAAGGATTGTTTTACGGGGCGCCTATGCACGATGTGCCTGCGCTGTTTGCGTTTTTTTCTATACTAATTACTACCGTGAACTTTGTCACATCCGTGGAGGTGCGGTTCTATCCGGCGTACCGGAATTATTATAGTTTGTTTAACGACAACGGATCTATTCGGGATATTGAGCAGGCAGAGGTGGAGATGCTGTCCATTCTGAAGCAGGAGCTGACGTTTAACGGGCATAAGCAGCTGATCTCTACGATTTTGTTCATCGTGCTCGGGAGCTTCCTGCTGGAGTGGATGCCGATGGGATTTACCGATACGTCTATAGGAATTTACCGTTTTCTCTGCGCAGGTTATGGAATCTACGCCATCAGCAATACGATTATGCTGATACTGCTGTATTTTGAAGATTATGCCGGGGCCTTGGCCGGAACGTTGGCCTTCGCCGCTGTGAGCGTGGCGGCGACGATCTATCAGATACTCTTCGTGTCCCCGGTGTTTTTCGGCCTGGGATTCCTGCTGGGCGGAGTGGCCTTCTACTTCATTGTGTGGCTGAGGTTGGAATGGTATACGAGGAGGCTTCCGTATTTCCTTCTCTGCCGGAAGTCTATGGTAGCCGGAACGGAGAAGGGGCTGTTTGTGAAGCTGTGCGATTACCTGGACGGAAGGGATCAGAAAAAGGAAGGCAAGAGGAAGAAGAAATGGAAGGCAAAACGGATGAAATCCGCCATGATGTTCTTGGCATTGTGTATGTGCGGCCTGAGCGGATGCGTCAGCAGCGGGTCAGACCAGGTGCAGGCGGAAGAGGAAAGAGCGCCAGAGGGGGACTATGTGGAGAAGGAGACGCTTGAGGATGAGGAGGAGAAGCTCCAGGAAAACAAGCTGATTTACAGTGAAGATGACGAGACATCCGTGGTTACGATGTATCTCACCCTCAGGGAGGGCAATGAGGCAGACAATACCGATCACACATGGACAGAAGTCAATACCTATTCCACTTACTATTATGAGGACAATGGGCTGGATCGGTATAACTGCGAGGCGATTCTCCAGATAGGAGATGAGAGAGGCCCCTTGGAAGGCGAGTTCGGCTATGGGGAAACAGTGCCCAATGCGGCCGTTCAGATACGCGGGCAGACATCCTCCCGAAATGACCAGAAGAATTATAAAATCAGGATCAAAGAGGAGAAAGGAGAATGGCGGGGCCAGAGGACGATCGCTCTTAATAAGCATGTGGGAGATCCAATCCGATTCCGGAATAAGCTGGCATACGACTTGATCAAGGAAACCCCCCAGATGGTAAGCGCAAGAACTCAGTTTGTCCATCTCTATGTGAAGGACGAAACGGCCGGGGGAAGCGGAGAATTTGTAGATTACGGACTCTATACCCAAGTGGAACAGATTAATAAGACCTATCTGAAAAATCATGGTTTGGATAATCGGGGGCATCTGTATAAGATTAATTTCTTTGAGTGGTATGAGTACGAAGATGTGCTGAAGCTCTCCACCGACCCGGAATATGACGTGACGGCGTTCGAGGAATACTTGGAAATCAAGGGGAATGATGATCATACGAAACTGCTGAAGACACTGCAGGATGTCAATGACTATTCGATTCCAATAGAAGAAATTGTCGAGAAATATTTTGACATGGAGAACATATGCTATTGGATGGCCTTTCATATATTAACCGGCAATTATGATGTGGGAGCCCGAAATTATTATATTTACAGCCCGCTGAATTCCGAGAAATGGTATTTTATATCATGGGACAACGACGCGTCTTTCCCCAGAACTTATTTTCGGATGAATGATGGATATCAGGATGGAGGCTCCTGGGAGAGAGGCTTGACCCAGTTTATGCATATCGTGCTGTTCAACCGTATCTTCCGGGAGGAGCAGTATCGGGATCAGCTGACGGCGGCGATTGAAGATTTGATGAACAATTATCTGACCCAGGAGAAACTGACGGAGATGCTCAGCTCTTATGCAGAAGTGGTGAAGCCGTATGTGTACAGCATACCGGACGCGGAACATGCCCGGGTAGATGAGACAGAGTATGATCAGATTCTCGCCGGAATGCCTGGAGAGATACAGGAGAATTATGGATATTACCTGGAGAGCCTTGAGAAGCCGCTGCCCTTCTATGTGGGCACGCCTTACGAGGAAGACGGGAGGATTTCTGTCCTGTGGGATGCCTCTTATGACTTTGACGGCGAAGATATTACCTATACCTTCCTTCTGTCCACAGATTTAGCGTTCGAGAATGTGATCGCCAGCGAATATGGACTGAGGCTTCCGGAGGCGTCCTTCGATTTGCTGGAGCCGGGCATATATTACATACGGGTTCAGGCTGTCAACGAATCCGGATATGTGCAGGACTGTTACGATTATTATTCGGGGGATGAAGGCAAGATATACGGCGTGAAAGAGTTTGCTGTCCAGGCAGATGGAACAATCACAAATGTCATAAGAGAGGAAGGAGAATAGAGGATGAAGAGAAAGATAAAATGGGCAGCCGGACTGGCAGGTGCGCTGATGGCCTCTGTTTTTCTCTCAGGCTGTATCATCTCCGGCGAAAGCCAGTATCTTGTGAGTGCAGACGAGACATATGAGACAGCCAGCGGCTACGATTTAGAGGATAAGAAATCGCTGTATGATGAGGACGGTGCTGAAGTAATTACCATGTACCTCACAGTAGGGCAGGGAAATGAAGAAGAGGGCACGAACTATACATGGACCCAGGTGAACAGCTATTCCATGAGTTATTATGAAGAGCGCGGAATTGAGCCATATAAGTGCGAGGCTGTCCTGCAGATCGGCGATGAGAATGGACCGGTAGAAGGAGAATTCGGCTACGGAGAGCGGGCGGCCAATGCCACGGTCAGGCTGAGAGGCACGGGCGCTTCCGAACACCAGCAGAAGAGCTACCGCATAGACATCAAGCAGGATATGGGGAAATGGGAAGATCAGAAGGTGATTGTGCTGAATAAGCATGCGGCGGATCCTGTGCGGTTCAAAAATAAGATGGCCTATTCCCTCATGTCGGAGATACCCCAGATGATTAGTGCCAGGACGACGTTTGTACATTTGTACGTAAAAGATAAGACAGAAGGGGAAGATGGAGTGTTCCAGGACTATGGCCTGTACACCCAGGTAGAGCAGATTAATAAGACATACTTGAGAAATCACGGCTTTGACAGCGACGGAAATCTGTATCAGGCAGTTGATTTTGACTGGGGACGCCATGAGGACACGATTGTGAACTCGACAGACGCCGGCTACAGCCTGGAAGCCTTCGAACAATATCTGGAGGTGAAGGGAGACGAAGACCACAGTAAGCTCATAGAGATGCTGGAGGCGGTCAATGACGAGACGAACTCAATCAGCGGCGTGATAGACCAGTATTTTGACAGAGAGAATCTATATTATTGGATGGCGTTCCACATACTGATGGGCAATAAAGATGTGCTGAACGGCAATTACTATCTGTACAGTCCCCGGGGGGTGGATACCTGGTATTTTCTATCTTGGGACAATGACAGTATATTGGAAGAGACCTACGAGGAAATGCGGGATGCCGGCTATGACCGCTCGTGGAATTATGGGATTTTTACATATACAGACTCTGTGCTGTTCCGAAGAATATTACAGGATGAGGCCTGCCGGTCAGAATTGGATATGGCGGTAAGGGATCTGCGGGAGAATTATTTAACGCAGGAAAATCTGCAGGAGAAGATGGCGGAATATGCCGAGGCAATACAGGAATATGTATACGCACTGCCGGATCGTACGTTCGCGAGAGTAACGGAAAGTGACTATGAGATCCTGCTGGGGGAGATGGCAGGCGAGGTGGAGGAGAACTTTCAGGCATATAACGAGAGTATGAATGCTCCTTGGCCTTTTCACATTTTGGCGCCTTCTGTGAGCGGGGATTCCATAACATTGAGCTGGGAGGAAGCCTATATCTTCCAGGGAGAAGAGGCTGTCTACACGGTGGAGCTGGGAGAAGACTATACCTTTCAGAATCCAATCCTATCAGAGCAGGTGACAGGAACATCCTATTCCGCCAGCGCACTCCCGGCAGGACAATACTTCCTCCGGGTAAGAGCCAGCGGAGGGGATGTTGATCAGGATGCCTATGAGTACTATCATACCGAGGCGGGAAGTACCGTCTGCAGTACGATGTGCTTCTACGTCCAGACAGACGGAAGCATTGCCGTATCCGCCTATATAGGAGATGATTGAGTATGGCTGGGATATATAGGAAGCGGGAACAGTACCGCAGCGAGTGGAAGTACTACATATCTTTATGGGAAGCCGAGCTGCTCAAACAGCGCCTTCTTCCGTTTATGGAGCTGGATCCTTATGCAGTAGAAGGCAAATATACGATACGAAGCCTCTATTTTGATGATTACTGGAATTCCTCCTATGAAGAGAAGATTATGGGGGTGGATAACCGCAAAAAATGGAGGATCCGGATCTACGGATTTCAGGACACCGGCATCAAGCTGGAGCGCAAGAAAAAGTGGAACAGCTATATTTATAAGAAATCCGCGTCCCTGACGAGGGAAGAATATGACAGCTTGATGGCAGGGGAGTATGATTTTCTCCTTCATCACGAAGAGCCGCTGTGCAGAGAGTTCTACTACGAATGTACCGTGAATCTCCAGAGACCGAAGGTCATTGTGGATTATGAGAGAGAGCCGCTGATACGCCCGGAGGGGGACGTGAGGATCACCTTTGACGCGGATGTGCGGACCGCAGTCTCCAGCTTTGATATTTTTGATCCCGATCTCCCCACACTGGCGGTTCTCGATGAGGGGATGATTGTGCTGGAAGTAAAATTTACCCAGCTGCTGCCGGAGATGATCAAGGAGCTGCTGCCTGCGGCGGGCCAAGAATTCTCCGCGATATCAAAATACACGCTATGTTATGAAAAAGCCCATCATTTAACAGATGTGATGGCGGGAATATCTAAAACGAATAATTGGGGAAGAAAGTTTGGAAGCCAGCTTCCAAATCTGCCTTAATGACGCAGCAGGTGCGTCGGGAGGAGGAAAACATGAACTTGCAGGATTATTTTAAAAATTCCGTATGGGAATCCTTTACAAGCAGTCAGGGCCTGACGGTGGATTTTGTCGTTACGGCGACGATTGCAATGGTACTCGCCATTGTATTGGGAATTTATATTTACAAAATTTATGGTCATTTCTTTGGAGGGGTTGTCTTTTCCAGCTCATTTGCTGCCACATTGGTGGGGATGACGGTACTCACCTGTATGCTGACCTTGGCAATAAGCAGCAATATCGTTATATCACTCGGTATGATCGGAGCCCTGTCCATCGTACGTTACCGGACGGCGATCAAAGATCCCATGGATCTGCTGTATCTGTTCTGGGCGATATCTATCGGGATAACCCTGGGGGCTGGATTGTATGTTCTCGCGATTATTACAATGCTGGTGATGACAGCAGTTATCTTTTTGTTCTATAATAAAAGAAAGAGGGGGACGATTTTTATCCTAGTGGCTCATTATGAGTCAGAGATGGCGGGGGACGAGATCCTCAGGGTACTCAATAAAGTACGTCATCAGCTGAAGTCTAAGACCATCCGGGGAAACCTCACGGAGCTGACGATTGAGCTGATCAGCAGGAACAGCAATACGCTGTTCATGGAGCAGATCAATAAGATTGAAGGGGTGAAGGATGTGACACTGATTCAGTATAATGGAGAATATCATGGATAGGAGAAGAACATGGCCCAGAGAAGGAGTTCTAAGGCACCATATATCGTAATTCTTTTGCTTGGGGCAGCGATAGCGGGACTTCTGCTGTATATCGTCCCATACCGCTATCAGCTGAACCATACGGAAGTATACCAGGAATCAGATGATTCTCTGGACAATCCGCTTACTGGGTATGCTCCGAATGCGGAATCTGTCGAGGAATGCCAGGATTCAAAACTTGTCTATATAGGCATTCCGTGGAGCTTATGGGAGCCGGCAGAGGGAGAGTATGATATAGAGGCGCTGGAAGAGACATTTCATATCCAGAGATGGAAAGAGGAGAATAAGCATGCGGTGCTTCGCTTCCTGTGTGATGTGCCGGGGGAAGCGGGACATATGGACATCCCGGCGTGGCTGTATGACCGGACAAGGGATGGAACCTTCTATGAGACGTCTTACGGGGGAGGGTATTCTCCGGACTATTCCAATGAATATTTCCAGGAGAGACACAGTATGGCGCTGGAGGCATTGGCCGAATATTTTAACGAAGACGATTTCCTAGCTTATGTAGAACTTGGCAGCCTGGGACATTGGGGAGAATGGCATACGAACACCGATGAGGGGGTGCCTCCGCTGCCGGATGCTCAAATCTGCTGGGAATACGTGCTGGATTATTCAGATAATTTTCACAATGCCCGGCTGCTGATGCGTAGAAATTATGTTATGGCGGCGGACGGAGGAATGGGCTTGTTTAATGATATGACGGGAAGCGCTGCCGATACCGAGGAATGGATGGACTGGATTGCCCGCGGGGGAAGCTTTGAGACAGCAGGGGCGGACCTGACCTATGAACCAATGCCTGATTTCTGGAAGTCGGCGCCGTCCGGCGGAGAATTTACCAGTATGTATCCTATGGAGGAGCTGCTGGGAGAACGGCTGCAGGAGACGATTCAGATGATTCGGGATACCCATATGTCCTTTATTGGCCCTAAATGCCCGGAAGGAAGCCTGAAGGACAGCGCTGCGTCAGAGATTATTCGTGAGGAGCTGGGGTATCGCTATTACATATCTCAAATGCAGACACAGTACTCTTTTACAGACAGTTCCATCCAGGTAGAGCTGACATGGGAAAATTCCGGAATCGCGCCCATTTATTGGGATTGGCCGGTGACCATGTATGTATATGACAGAGATGGGGAGCTTTCTTACTGGGAGTCGGTGGATATCCATCTCTCAGAACTGCTTCCCGGGGAGCAGATAGTGACGGTGACAAGTATTCCGTTTACAGACAGATTCCGCCAGGGATACCGCGTAGGCATAGGAATCACGGATCCAGATGAAATGGAGACGATTCGTCTGGCCATGGATGTGGAGATGGAAGACGGGATACATATGATATATGAATATAGCGGGGATTAAAGGAGGGAGCCCTATGGTGACAAACAATATGTTCAGAAAAGTGCTCTTTGGCGGGTTCAATAAGGCTGATGTGGAAGAATATATCCAGACGCTGGAAAATGAGATCGATTCGATCAAGGTACTGCACCAGAAGGAAAAAGGAGAGTGGATGCACAGGCTGGACGCGGCAAATGAGGAGATACAGGCCATGCAGGAGCAGGTGAAGGAGGCGGCAGAGGCCGTGCCAAAGGCAGATACAGAGGAGGAAGACAGGCTGAGGGATGAGATTGCCAGCCTGAGAAGCCAGCTGGAAGCCGCGAAAGAGGAAAAAGAGAAATGGATGAACTATGCAGACGAAGGGAAGCAGGACAGCGATGAAGACAGTAAGGAGAGGCCGCCTTTGCGCATAGAAGAGGAGGAAGCGTATCAGCAGCTTCGCAGAGAGAATGAGAGGCTTAAGAAGGAGCTGGAAGAGCGCAGGACAGAGGAGAGTTACGACAGGGCGGGCGAGGATGAAGGATTCGTCGACTACGGTACTATTAAGAAAGTACTGGAAGATGCTAACCGCAATGCCCGTCTTATAGAAGAGGAGGCCAGACAGCGGGCAGATGAGCTGCTGAAAGAGGCCCAGGAAGAGATTAAGCAGCAGAAAGCAGACGCGGCCTCCAAAATGGATGCTCAGCTGGAGGAAAAGGGAATACAGCTCATTGCCGCCAAATATAAAATTGAGCAGTATGCGAAGGAACTTTGCAGTACTCAGCAGGGCATTTATAATATATACAGCCGGATGAACAAGCTGATCGAAAATATGCCGGTGCGCCTGGACGATTATTGGGAGGGAGAGCATTACCGAATGCTGGAGGATGAACGGCGGTCTTCAGAAAATTTAGAAACAGGCCGTCTGGAGGAAGAGTGAAAAGAGAATAAAGAAACGTAAAAGAGAAAGCCCCGCAGGCCATACGGCCGGCAGGGCTTTCGCCATCAGCTGGAGCGGATCTCTTGGCGCATAAAGCCTACATAAGAGATGGCAAAAGATGCCAGCATGAGGGCTGCTAATCCGGTAAGATGAGGCCAGACGAGCAGCAGGCTTTGTCCAAGGGACAGGTAGCCAGAGACGGCTCCTTCCAGCTGACTTACTGTTACCACATTTATAGAGCGTACAGTCGGGCTCAGGATGGTAGAGACAGCTTCGCTGTACAAGTAATAGGGGGAGAGCCGGTTCAGGTTCAGTTCCCAAGTATAATTGTTGTAGCTGTTGAACAGTGCCTCAACATCCGTGGATATGGGGAAAACAGCATTTGCGATGATGCTGGCGATCAGGCTCATGAAGATGGAGAAGAAAATCCACAGCGCAATCACCGACATGGCCGAGGTGGCTGAGTGCCTGCATATGACGGAGAAGAGGATCGACACCCCAAGCCAGAAGGAGATATAGATACAAGTGAACATGAGAAATATGACAATTCGGAGCACTTCTTCCAGCTGCGGCACAAGACCGGTGCCAAGCATTCCAAGAGCCCCCACTGCAATTCCCATGGAAAATACAGTAATAGCAATGACCGTACTGCCGGCCAGGAATTTTCCTATGATAATGGCGTCCCGGTAAATAGGCTGGGCCACAAGACGATTCAGCGTACCGCCCATACGTTCTCCGTTAATTGCATCGAAGCCCAATGTCATGCCGATAAAGGGACCCAGCAAAGCAATGAAGCTGGCAAACGAGGGAATGGAATTGCTGCTGGTGGTATATAGTTTCAGAAATAGGTAATGGCTGTCAGACTGAGCCGCCTCGCTGATGCCTGACATGGCGCCGTATAGGCTGGCGAAACTGGTAATGTAGATGAGCAGCAGGATAATAAAAAAGCGCCTGCTGGACAGATGATCTGCCAGCTCCTTGTGATAGAGGGCCTTAAGCCCGGCTCTGCCTGCGGAGCTTCTTTCGGATTTTACTGCCAAATCCTGAAATAGTTTTGTGAGTTTTTGTGCTGCCGGAACTGCTTTCATCGCTGTTTTCACCTGCCTTTTCAAAGTAAAGTCTGTATATTTCATCTAAGTCGCCGCCGCGCTGATGCATGTGAAGGATTGTGTACCCGCCTGCGCCTAGAGTGGCGGTAATTGATGGGCGGATATCCTGTGAAGACTGAATCATAATCATATCGCCGTCTGGAGTGACCTCTTCCACTCCGGGCATATGGCGGACTGCACCGAGAATATTCTCGTCTTGAGGGGACACAGACAGCTCTAATAGATAATGATTTTGGCTCTGAACTTGGCGGCCCAGCTCTCCGATTTCCCCGCAGGCAATCAGGCTGCCGCCGACAAAGATCCCTACGCGGTCGCATACCTGCTGTATCTGATAGAGCTGGTGAGAGGAGATCAGCAGCGTCCTCCCATCCTGCTTGGACAGATCCTGCATAAGAGCAAGGAGCTGGCGCATGCCCTCAGGATCGATGCCAAGAGTCGGCTCATCCATGATGATAACCTGCGGATCCTTCATCAGCACATCGGCAATGCCAAGACGCTGTTTCATACCCTTGGAGTAGGTTCCCGTCTTCTGATCGGCAGCGTGGGTCATACCCACCCGCGCCAGGAGCATTTCGGCCCGCTCATGGATAAGTTTCTCTTCAAGCCCATTCAGCCGTCCGGTAAAATACAAGTTTTCACGTCCGGTCATATCGGGATAGAAACCTACATTATCGGGGAGATAGCCGACGATCCGCTTAATGGCCAGAGAATTCCTCGTACAGTTCAGATCTTTGATAAAAGCATTGCCGTAAGTAGGCTCTGTCAGGCCGAGCAGCATAAGAATGGTTGTGGTCTTGCCGGCGCCGTTAGGGCCAAGCAAGCCGAAAATCTCTCCATCCCGTATGGATAGATCTAACTGCTTGACCGCTGTCTTCGTTCCGTATATTTTTGTCAGTTTTTCAGTTCTGATAATTGTTCTATCCATGATTTTACCTTCTTCCATACTTCTTGAACAGGTAGTAGAGGCCTACGATGAGAAGCAGAATAATGATAATTGCTGCAATGCCCCATGTGGTGCGAGTTTTCACTGATACACGGAACTGGGCATCTGCCGAAGTTTCACTGTTGCTTACGGTAATGGTTGTCACGTAATCCCCGGTAACCGCTTCAGAACTAGGGGTAATATAGGCGGTAACTTCCACAGAGCCGCCGGCCTCCAGCGTGTCGATGGACGATTGCGCGAAACTCACCTCCCAATCTGTGGGCGCAGAAGAACTAAGCGTCAGGTTATTCAGATCTACATTGCCGTTGTTCTGGATGAGGAGGGTAAAGGATTCCTCGGAGTTGGCGTAGGCATCCAGACTCAGATTGCCGGTAGGGGTAGAGAGGGCTACTTCATAGGTGCCTGTTATCTCAATGATCAGTTCCGTGGAGAGAGTCTCATTGGCAGAGACTGCTGTAAGAGGGATGGTATATTCTCCCTGCTCGACATTTTCCGGCGGGGTAATAGACACAGTAAGGCCCTGGCTGGAGCCGGCTTCCACCGCGATGCTGGCCACCTGGCTGCTCTCGCCGGAGGGGGAGAAGCCTATCTGCCAGCCGCTGGGAACTTCCGCAGACAGACTGTAGGACTGATCTGTTCCCCGATTATTCACGATGGTTGTATCGAAGGTGAAGCTGGTGCCGGTAGAGCCTTGCTGTTCCGGGTATTCAGAGGTAAAGGAACCCTGCCCGGCGCTCTCGGCGCTGACGTCGATGACAAGCTCCAGGATGTCAGAGGCTCCATTCCCTGCGTCAGCCTGCAGCTGCACCTGATAACTGCCTTCCTGGGTATCCTCCGGAATGCTGAGGGAGAAGGTAGCGGCTGATGCCTCTGTACCGCTGCCCTCCACATGCGCGCGGCTGATCTGGCTGTCACTGCCCATGAAATAGCCGCTCCAGCCATCCGGCAGAGATTCGATCGAAAGATTAGCATCCAGGCCTCCTGCCGTGCTGGTAAAAGTTAGATCGAAATCTACGTCTTCTCCGGCCTGGACAGTGATGCCGGGATAGTCGGTGCTCATTTCCAGACCTCCGGCAGCGTCCGCCTGAAGAGGCCTGAAAAAGAAAAAGAGCCATGCGGCCAGGACAAAGAGTATGACCACAGTGAATTCCCGTTTTAACGCACATTTTTTCATCATGACTGAACTCCTTTTTATGCATATTTTCTTAATTTTATGTCTTGAATGTGACAAATCATTGTCTAAAATGTGTTTTTTTTGTGGACATAATGACAGAACAGGAAGCAGAAAAACGCCCAGAGCACGGAAATATGCGCTGGGCGTTTCTAGCTGTCCGATATATAGGAATATGCCGGTTGGAATAAAGTTTCTACTGCGGCGATTGATCAATCCATCCATTACAGCTGAATTTGTATGTAGTCCTTCTCTTCAAAAACAATCTTGCATGTATCGTTCAGATAAGTGCGCTCCGGAAGGCAGATGAGCACTGTGCCGTCGCCGTTGACTGGGAACGGGGCGCCATGCCATACGCCGGCCCGGAATACAACCATTGTGCCCTTGGGAATCAGGAAAGCCACATGCTTATCATATTCCACTTCGCCGCCGTTGGCTGGCGCGGCGTACATCACCATGTCATCATCCAGCGGCATCATTGCCTCCATAGCATAGCTGTGATATTCGCTGTCCTGGATGACCATATCCCGCTTGCCTACCTTCAGACTGCCGAAGGCCGTACAGGAAGGAGAGGCGTTCGGTGCGATGATCATATCCCGGTGGAACGTACATGGATATTCCCCAATTCCGTATGCATCGCCGGGATTGGCAATATTAGCAATAAAGCCATAGGGAGCAAAATTTTCCGGAGTAACGGGAATCGCCTGGATTGCTTTCATCAAAAGACACCTCCTTAATATACAGGGTTTTCAACCTCGACCTTATCAACTTCCTGGTAAGGAGCGAGAGTGGAAATCATTTTAACCGGCGCATCATAGGCGTTCCGGCAATAGTGCACTTCGCCTGGCTCAATATGGATCAGGTCACCGGCGCTGAGCGTGTTCACTTTGCCATCTACGACAATGTCAATTTTTCCTTCCAGGATGAAAAAATTTTCTTCCATTATGTTGTGATAGTGTGCGTGGAAATCTTCGCCTGGCATGAACTGCACGATTGCGAAGTTCGAACGGGGGCCTTTCATCAGATATTTCGGGCCGCTGTTTCCAAAGCGGTATTCTCTCTCATTTTCATTAATGATAAACATAGTGATCTCTCCTCTTTCTCTCTAGATCTAGAATGCCGCCGGAACTTACAGTCCCGGTGCAATCCACATATTTTTGGTAAGCTTGCGGTCACACAGCTCTAACTGCGCGGCATATACTTGGCGCCAGGGCCCGTACATCTCTTCATACACGGCGTGGTTAGCTGGATTGGGAATATAGGTGGCATCCATCTTGACCGTGCGCTTAGCGCCTTCTGCGATACTCGGATAGATACCAACTCCGTATCCTGCCAGGATGGCAGCGCCGAGAGCGGTAGCCTCTTTGACGACTGGCGTCTTGACTGGCTTGCCCGTTACATCCGCCAGTATCTGTGCCCACAGCGGGCTCTTGGATGCGCCGCCGGCAAAGATCAGCTCGTCAGGCTCATGGCCGGTGGCTTCTCTCACCAGAGCGATATGGCCTTTTACCAGCATTGCGGTATTTTCCAGTATTGCGCGGTAGAATGTGTAACGGTTGAACTTCTCTGGCTCTAGCTCGAAGTTCGTGAAGGTGGGCGAGGCGTGCTTCCAGGAAATAAAATTCATCACATCGCTGAAACAGCACATCATGCCGTAGCAGCCGGCAGGGATCTTCTCAGCCTCCCGGTTCATAAGGTCATAGGGATCCGTGTGCTGCTCCTGTGCCAGCTTCTTCTCCAGCTGGCAGAAGCCGTCCCGGAACCAACGCATAACCATTCCGGGCTTGAACGCAAGCGCTTCGTACTGCCATACGCCGGGTACTGCATGGCAGTTGACTCTCACCCGGCATTCCGAATCCGTCTTGCCGCTGTCTGTATTGAACTCATATTGCCAGAAGCTGCCGCCGAAGACAGCCGCCTGGCCGGGATCACAAGCTCCGACGCCAATGGTGCCAAGCTGGCAGTCGCCGCCGCCTACAACGACAGGGGTTCCCTCTGCAAGGCCAGTCTGGGCAGCCCCCTGGGCATTGACAGAGCCTGCCACAGAACCGCATTCCAATATCGGAGGGAAAATATCTTCCCGAAGGCCGCAGCGGCGGGCAATACTCGGATCCCACTGCCGGCTGTTCAGATCCAGCAGGCCTGTTGTAGAACCATTGCTTGGCTCTACAGCCAGAATGCCGGTGAGTTTATAGATCAGCCAGTCGTTAAACATGCCGACAGCTGCCGTCTGCTCATATATTTCAGGCATTTTGTTCTTGACCCACAAAATACGGGGGATGGCATTGAGGGCATATGTCTGGCCAGACTGCAGATACAGTTCTTTCTCCAATTCCGGATCTTGACGTACGAGCTGAGCCACCTCGTCGTTGCTGCGGGCGTCCACGTTGGCGCATGCCCAAATCTCTTTGCCATTTTTGTCATACAGGAGAATTCCTTCTCTCATACAGGTGGTTGAGACGGCGGCAATATCACTGGGAGCGATACCTGTCTCCTTGAGAACCCCGCGGATACAGCCGCTTGCCAGGTTCCAATTGAACTCCCAATCGAAGTCCATGCTGCCGGGAAAACGGGGATCCTCTTTGTGCGTCCATTCCTCCTGAACACAGCCAAGCTGATTGCCGTCCAGGTCAAAGACAACTGCGCGGACACTGCCGGTTCCGGCATCTACCGCCATGAAATACTTAGCCATAGCTTCTCATCTCCTTCTAAAAAAATAGTCATAATCTATCGGAAAGATAATTTGTGACATTCTGTCTTGTGGGGCGGCTCTTACCGCTCATCTTCGCGGGTGCTCGGCTGATCACCTACCAGGGCATAAGCAGTATCTTCATCCGTGATCAGCACATCCAGATAACCTCCGGTTAGAACAGCGCGGATGGCAGCAACCTTGTGCCTGCCGCCTGCGACGCCGATGACATTGTCCATCTTGCGCAGATCTTCCAGGGAAGTGCTCACCAGCCGGTCTTCTAAGTCATTCTCGACAGGGTTGCCGTCCTTGTCAATAAAATGGCTCAGGATATCGCCCACGGCTCCCTGCATAGCCAGGACCAGGAAGTCGGATTTTGATAAAATCCCGTTCTGGAGAATGGTGGCGTTGTCCGTCATACCGCCTATACCTACAACGGTCAGCTTCGCAATGTTGATCAGCTTCTGAATGCGCTGGACAGATTCTTCCCTGCGCATCCATTCAGCCATCTCCGGACTTCCCATAATGAGCGGAGACGGAATCAAATGCAGGCGGGCGTTAAACACGCTGGACTGTATATTCGGAAGATAATAAGTGACGCCGCCGGTTAGGGACACCACATCAACCGGAGTATCTATGGAGCGGGCCAGGTAATTCAGGGCTCGGCTGGGGGTATCCCCGTATCCCATATTAATAAAAGTATTCGTACCGAGCCGGTCGCGGATATACATTGCGGCCGCCTGAGCCAAGCTCTCGTTGACATCGCTTACCTGATTGCTGCCGATGGGCAGGACGAAGGCATCTTTAAGCCCATATTGGCTGATCAGGGCTTTCTCAGCGCGCATATGACGGTTGTTCTCCTTTTTGATACAGAAACTGACAATTCCGGTTTGGCGCGCCTTGTCCAGCAGACGAATGACCCGGACTCGGCTGATGCCGAGAAGCTCCGATATCTTCTGTTGGGTATAATTCTCAATATAATAGTACCAAACGGTCTTGAACATCAGTACCTCTTCATAATTGAAATCGCCTTCCATGCAGCACCTCCCGATAGTCTTATAGGCGGATAACAAATCAGAAAGAAAATCTTTCTGATTCATAGGTTTACAAAAATTAATAAAAGAATCAAATGTTTACCTTTTTATGAGTATAGCATTTGAGGATACGGCATGTCAATGACAATTTTTTTGAGGGGTATTCTGAGAGGGTTCTTATACGAAAGTTATAATAAAATATTTTGTTTGAAAATTAGATGATATAAAATTTATATAATAAGTATACAAATAATTCAACAAAGCACGTTTAATTTGTGTGATTTGTAGAAAATAAGTGCGCATTTTATTTGTGACGGAATGGGCAAGAAAGCAATTGACAAAGCCCAAAAAATATATTATCATAATTTGTAACAAAAGATACAATGCAGTTACATTTGTGACGTAAACAAGGAGGTATTAACTTGGCAGACACGACAACCTCCGCAGGCAGCGAGAAGCTGCTGTCGGTTCGTAATGTGTATAAGGCTTTCGGTTTAAATACCGTACTTAAAGGAATCAGTCTCGATCTGGACCGCGGCGAGGTATTAGCCTTGATCGGCGGCAATGGCGCCGGCAAGAGTACCCTGATGAAAATCATTATGGGAATCTATACGCCGGATAAGGGTGAGATTCTGGTGAACGGCAAGGGGATGGCCGCAGGCAAGACATCGGAGGCGCTGGCCAGCGGCGTGTATATGGTGCCCCAGGAGCCGCTTCTGTTCCCGAACATGTCAGTAGAAGAGAATATAATCATCGGATTCCAGAGACCGCGGGCAGAACTGCACAAAGAGCTTGTGGAGACAATGGAGAATATCGGATGGCATATTGCCCTTGATCGGAAGGCGAGCAGTCTTTCCATCGCAGAGCAGCAGCTCGTAGAGATCTTAAGAGGACTGATGCGCAAGGCGAAGGTTCTGATCCTAGACGAGCCTACCAGCGCTCTGACCTTCAAAGAGGTGGAGAGCCTTTTCCGCTGCGTGGAGGATCTGAAGGCGAATGGAATCGGTATTATTTACATAACTCACCGTCTGAATGAAGTTTTCCAAATCGCTACAACAGTAGCAATTATGCGCGACGGCGTTATAACCTTATCGGGAGATGTGGGAGAATTTAACCATAATGCGCTGGTGAAGGGCCTGCTCCCGACAGGAGCCGAGCAGGAGACGAAGGAGACAAGCATCCCTGTGGACTACGGCAAGGAACCTGTGCTGGAGCTGCAGAATTTCAGCGGCTATGGATTCACAGACGTTTCGCTGAAGCTGTATCCGGGCGAAATTTTGGGCTTGGCCGGCGTGGTCGGCGCCGGACGTACGGAGATGGCTACGACTATTTTCGGTATGGACAAGGTGTTGGGCGGCAAGGTGCTGCTCAACGGCAAGGACATTACCGGAATGAAGACAAGAGACGTTATCAAGGCCGGACTGAATTATGTTCCGGAAGACCGTCATGCCAACGGCCTGTTCAAGATCAGCGATGTGGCGGCCAACACAACAAGCGCCGTGCTGAAGGGGCCGAAGCTCGGAAAGTTCCTTTTAAATAAGAAGACGGAGCGGGAAATGACACAGAAGTATGTGGATGATTTCCGCATTAAGGTGACCGGACAGGATCAGCTTACGGGAAGCTTATCCGGAGGAAATCAGCAGAAGATTGTAATTGGGCGCAGTCTCTGCACAGATCCGAAGGTGGTTATCTTGGATGAGCCGACTCGAGGCATTGACGCGGCGGCCCGCGGCGATGTATACAAAATCATCCATAAGCTCAGAGAGGAAGGGGTATCGATCCTTCTCATCTCTTCTGACATGGAAGAGATTATGGAGCTGAGCGACAGGGCCATGACAATTTATCAGGGCCGCGTAAATTGTGAATTTTCAAAAGAGGACATTAATCAGGATAACCTGACGAGCGCCGCTTTCGGTCTGACTAAGAAGGAGGTTGGAGCATGACAGCAATAAAGAGGCTTTTGAAGGTACGCGAGCTGAGCAGCCTGCTGTTCCTGATTGCCCTGTTTGTGATTGTTAGTATCATCAATCCCAGCTTTGCCAGCTCGGAGAATATATCTGCTTGTTTTAATTCTTCCGTTGTTTATATGCTGGTGGCAGTAGGAATGGGATTTGCGGTAATTGTAGGGGAGATCGACGTATCCGTCGGCTCTAATCTGGGATTTGTGGCAACGGTTGTGGGCAGCATGCTCAGAGATGGGGAGAACTGGCTGCTGGCGTTTGCAGTGGGGATCCTTATCGGAGCGGCGATCGGTTTGTTCAACGGATGGGGCGTGTCGATTATGGGCGTTCCGTCCCTGATATTTACGCTGGGAACCAATGGAATCCTGAGAGGGGCCATGTATGTATATTCAGGAGGCGCCTGGGTGGAGAATCTGCCGAAGGCGTTCAAAGATTTCTCGTCTGTGAATTTAGTAGGAGATCTGACTGTATACTGCTGCGGATGCATCATCCTGGTGGCTGTTATTCATCTTCTGCTGACGAAGACCCGCAGAGGCCGTTATTTCACAGCTGTAGGAGACAATCCGAACGGTGCGGTTCTGGTAGGTATTTCCGCTGTGTGGACGAAGGTAGCCGCATATATCATATGCGGGGTGATGTCAGCACTGGCAGGAATTATCTTCTGCAGCAGAATCGGATTTATCACGTCGACTTCCGGCAACGGCTATGAGATGAAGGCAGTGGCAGCCTGCGTGCTTGGCGGGATCAGCCTTTCAGGAGGCGTAGGAAGCGTAGTTGGAGCGGCTATCGGGTCTGTCATCATGAGCTCGATCAGTTATCTGCTTGTGTTTATGGGATTTTCATCAAACTATGACAACGCAATCACCGGTATTATTCTGATTGTTATCGTAGTAACAGACTCCCTGATGCAGTACCGTCAGTCGGTGCGCAACCGTCATGAGCGGCTGTCTGCCCGGACAGCAGGGACAGTGGAAGGAGGCGCTTCTAAATGAAACAGAATGCTTCAAAAGCAGGAGGGCCGAATAAGCTGACAAAGGGCTTAAAGAATTGGAATACTTTCCTGGTTATTGTGCTGGTTCTGGAGTTTGTAATATTTGGCGCGGCGAATGAGAGGTTTTTGCGCATACCGCTGCTGCTGCTGAGTGTAAATGACTTTATTTCCATATGTATTATTAGCCTGTTCGTCACATTCGTTATGATTACCGGCGGGATTGATATACAGGCAGGATCCATTGTAGGGCTGACATCGATTGTGATTGGTGTTACGTGGCAGGATTTCGGCCTGCCTATATGGGCGGCAGTTGCCTTGGCGGTGGCCGTGGCAGCGCTGTGCGGAGCTCTGTCTGGATTTTTCATTGCCTACTGCCGCGTGCAGGCGATGGTTATTACCTTGGGCGGAAGCTTCCTGTATTCCGGCATCGCGCTGCTGGTATCTACTCTGAGCTCTACAGAAAGCTATCAGGGGATCAGCGGATTCCCGGACAGCTTCAAGTTCATTACAAGCTTTAAGCTGTTTGACTTGATTCCGATGCAGCTGGTTATTTTTGCCGTGCTTGTAGTAATTGCGTATCTGCTTCTGCACGTGAGCAAATACGGGCGCCAGGTATTTCTTGTGGGCGTGAACCAGGATGCCGCAGAATTCTCGGGAATCAATTCCAAGCTAGTAATTTTGTCTACTTATGTGCTGAGCGGCATCAGCGCAGCCATTGCGGGAATTGTACTTACTTCTTATCTGGGGACAGCGAAGAGTGACTTGGGCGATACTCTGACAATGAATATCATTACGGCCTGCGTGCTGGGCGGAACTCTCTCAACCGGCGGCAAGGGCAGCGTAATCGGAACAGCTCTGGCTTCGATTATTATCGGAATTATGAGATTCGGCATGCCGCTTTGCTTCGATGTGAATACACAGTATTTGGATATCCCCATCGGAATCCTGCTGATTGTAGTCGTCGTAGGGCGCGCGATGGTAAATAAACCAAGAACCGCAGCTATATTGGCAGGCTTGAAGAATAAGTTCACAGGCGCCAAGGCATAAGAGACATCGTATTGAGAGGCCGGAAGGCCGGCGTAAAGGCAAGTATAATGAGGATACAAACTTGTTGGAATCTGACAGCTTAGGGGAAGCAGAAAAACGATGTGATGTATTTTAGGGGGCTGACCCTCTAAGATAGATATTATTAAAAAGGAGGAATCTATATGATGAAAAAGGCACTCTCTATCTTGCTCACAATGAGCTTGGTCGTGGCGCTCACAGCCTGCAGCAGCAGTTCTAGTGACACAGCTGCTGACGATGCAGCGGCGGCCGAAGAGAGCACAACCGAGGAAGACGCTGCCGCAGAAGACGCAGCGGAGGAGACAACAGACGATGCTGCAGCGGCAGAGGGAGCTTCTGTAGAAGGAATGAACGTTACTTTCATCCCGAAGGTAACCGGCAATGCATTCTTCGAGGTTGCCAACAGCGGCGCGCAGGAGTATGCGGCTGACTGGGGCATTACTGTTGACTACCAGGGAAGCGCTAATGCAGCAGTTGCAGACCAGGTACAGGTAATTAATACTGCAGTGGCTTCTGGAACAGACGCAATCTGCATTTCTACCGTTGACGCGGCAGGTGTGTCTGACGCTCTCAAGGCTGCGGCAGAAGCCGGCGTTATCGTTACCACCTGGGACTCTGACGCTCTTCCTGAGGATCGTGACCTGATGGTATCCCAGGGAACACCGGAAGTTCTTGGACAGATGCTGGTTGACATGGCAGTTGCCGGACTGGAAGCCCGCGGCATTGACCCTGCAAATGACGAGGTTACCTATTGCTGGCATTATTCTCAGGCAACTGTTACAGACCAGAACAGCTGGCAGGTAGCCGGCGAGGCTATTATCGCTGAGAATTATCCGAACTGGACAAATGTCGCACCGGATAACTACTACTCCAATCAGGATGCTGAGGAAGCCATCACAGTAGGCGAGGCTGTTTTAAGCGCACATTCTGATATTGACCTGATTATCTGCAACGACTCCACGGCTCTTCCTGGACAGCTTCAGGCTGCTGAGAACCTTGGATATGATATGAACAGCATTACTATCACAGGATTTGCTACACCGAACGCGATCAAAGAGTACTGCAACAACGGAACTCTGTACAATTGGGGTCTGTGGGACTGCCAGATCCAGGGCGCAATGGGCTGCTACGTAGCTGCATACCTGGCTGCAGGCAACACAGTAACGGTTGGCGATACAATCAGCATTCCTGGAATCGGTGATGTAGAAGTGCTGGCGAACGACAGCATCGCAGAGGGCGCTACAACTGGTGAGGAGAACAACGGTGTTGTTCTGCTTCCTGAGACCCTTGTATTCACGGCTGAGAACATGAATGATTACGACTTCTAAGGTTGTGTGATTAGAGGTTAAGCACAAGATGCAGGGAATTTCGGAACACGGCTAAGCACGTGTTCCGTTCCCGCGGATACTCAGGCATGCTGCAGAACGGTGCCTGTATCCGCGGGAGCGGATAAAACAGAATAACCGCATCCAAATGGACAACTAATAAATTATCGTAAAAGAAGGAGGATACTGTCTATGGCAGATTTGGAAGGCCTGAAAGTTGCCAAGGATTACCATGTTGACACCCCGTTCGCAAATCAGGACGGATTCTTTTTAAAGGGCGCAAACAGCCTGGATTGGGGAATGAAACGTCACCTGTCCAATATATTCAATCCCAAGAGCGGAAATACAGTTATGTTCGCATTTGACCATGGATATTTCATGGGAAGTACTTCGGGATTAGAGAGGCTTGATCTTCTGCTTCCCAAGCTGGCCCCTTACGTAGACTGCTTTATGGGAACAAGAGGAGCGATTCGTACCTGTGTTCCGCCGCATCTGACCAATGCGGTTGCCTTGAGAGTTAGCTCGGGATCCAGCATGCTGCAGGATGACCTGAGCCATGAAGTGGTTGCAGTGGATATTGAGGATTCTATCCGCATGAACGCTGACTGTATGGCAGTTCAAACCTTTATCGGAGCTGACGGCCAGCTCTCCAGTTTGGACAACCTGAACCGCGTTATCAATGCGGGAATGCGCTACAGCATCCCGACGCTGGGCGTGTGTGCGGTTGGCAAGGATATGGCCCGCACGGATAAATTCTTCAAGCTGGCGACACGTATTATCGCTGAGATGGGATGCCAGATTGTGAAGACTTATGACTGTGAGAACTTTGAAGAAGTTGTTGCAGCCTGCCCGGTACCGATCGTAGTTGCCGGCGGCAAGAAGCTGTCCGAGCCTGATGCGCTGAAGCTGGCTTATGGCGTTATGCAGAAAGGCGCCCGCGGAGTAGATATGGGAAGAAATATTTTCCAGAGTACACATCCGGTTGAGATGGCTCAGGCAGTAAATAAGATTGTACATGAAGGGTATACCGATAAAGAAGCTTATGAGTTCTTCCAGGACATGATCCATTCGTGAGAGATGCCGGAAAAGAAGACTCCGAACCATACTTCTTTATAATAGGGACGAAAGGAGCGGGGCTGTTGCCGGGAGCAACAGCCCCGCTCGTCTTGAAGGGGGAATACGATGATATTAAGTGTATTGGAAATGGTCATCCCGGTCTTGCTGATGCTCGGCATCGGGTGCTGGTGTAACCGAAGCCAAATTTTCGATATGTCCGGGCTGGCAGGAATAAAATCCGTTATCAGCAATGTCCTGCTTCCAGTAGTGCTGTTCAACGCCTTCTTTACAGCGGAATACAGTGTTACGGTGGTCATTTTATTTGCCGCGGTCTATGCCGGCTTCGCCGCTGCGTTAGCGGCCGGCTTTGCTTTTCGCCCGCTTGTGCGGCCCTTTGGCAAATTCCTGCCGTTCCTGCTCACAAGCGCGGAGGGAGGTATGCTGGGCTATGCCCTCTACGGCCTTCTGACCGGGGAGCAGAGCGGCTTCGCTGCGGCAGATTTGGGGCAGACTGTATTTGCCTACACAGCGTTTCTGGGAGCATTGAAGGCAGTAGATGGAAGGGAAGCGCTTACTCCCAAGAAGATGGCGCTGATTATGGTGAAGAACCGATGCTTCATGGGCATGCTGCTGGGGATTGTACTGGGAGCGGCCGGTGTGGGAAGCCTCGTCCTGGGCAGCAGCATAGGCGGGCTGGTGACGGGGATCATTTCTATGATAACGACGCCCACCAGTGCGCTGGTACTCCTTGTGGTAGGCTATGAATTGAATCTGAAGAAAGAACTGCTTAGGCCAGTGCTGGTGACTGTGGCGCTGCGCCTTGTATTGATGGGGATTATTCTGGCAGGAGTCAGCTTTGTCGTCTTCTGGCTGGTACCGCCGTCCAAAGAGCTCATGCTGGCGCTGATGGTCATGTACTCGCTTCCGGCCCCCTTCATCATACCGCTCTTTGCCGATGTGGGAGAAGATGCGGAATATATTTCCACCAGCCTGTCAGTACACACATTATGTACGATGGCGCTGTTTGCGGCTATCGCCGTATACGCGGTCTCGTGAGATAGATGACAGAGGAAGAAGGAGAAGGAAGCGGATAGAGGATGATAGGACAGGCGTTGAAGAATTAGAAATTTTGTGATACACTTTCTGCGGGTAACTACAAGCGGGAGGAGAATAGCACTCCGCTGGGATGTAAGCAAGACAATCCGGCGGCATCAGTGCCGGTGACTGCCATATGGATTATATAGTATTTGACTTGGAATGGAATCAGAGCAGCGATAAAGCGCTGGAAAATGAGAAAATTCCCTTTGAGATTGTAGAAATAGGGGCAGTGAAGCTGGACAGCAATTTCCAGGTTGTCGAAAGTTTTTCTCAGCTTATTTGTCCTTCAGTGTATCAGGAATTAAATGAGAGAACGCAGAAGCTTATTGGGCTGACGGCAGAAGAACTGGCGGGCGGGGTGCCTTTTCAGGCGGCCGCCTGCCGTTTTCTGGATTGGTGCGGGAAAGAAGGCACGTTTTGCACATGGGGCAATATGGATTTGACGGAGCTGCAGCGCAACATGAGGTTTTTTGGAGTAGAGAGCAGGCTGGCTAAGCCGCTGAAATACTTTGATGTACAGAAATTATTTTCCCTTGCGTATGAAGACCGTAAGGCGCGCCGAAGCTTAGAATACGCGGTGGATTACCTGCACCTCTCTAAGGACTGCGTGTTCCATCGGGCGCTGGAGGACGCAAACTATACGGCCCAGATATTCAGGCAGATAGACCGGAAGTATTTGGTCAACTACAGTATCGACTACTATCAATGCCCGCGCAGCCGCGCAGAAGAAATATACGCGGTATTCCCAACCTACAGCAAATATGTCTCCAGAGAGTTTGCGTCGAAGGAAAGGGCAATGTCAGACCGGGAAGTTACAAGTACTCGATGCTGTCTGTGCGGAAGACCGGCCAAGAGGAAAATTCGCTGGTTTGCCGGACAGGGAAGAAATTATTACTGTCTCGCCTGGTGCGAGGAGCATGGCTACCTGAAGGGAAAAATCAGGCTGAAGAAGGCGGAAGACGGAAGGCTATTTGCTGTGAAAACGCTGAAGAGCGTCACGGGGGAGGAGGCCGGTAGCATAAAGGAGCGCCAGGAACAGCTGAGACAGCGCAGAAAGGAGAAGCGAAGAAAGCGGCTAAAAGGAGAGGACCCAAAGAAGAGAAAGTATAAAGAGCGAGGGCGGAAAGAATAAGACGAAATAAAAACAGACGGATGTGAAATCCCGTCTGTTTTACTAGAATACGCTATTTTAACTTGCGAAATTCTTCTGCGAGCTCTTCAAATTCACTGATTAAGCAGTCTGCCTTGCCGCAGAATTCAATCGTTGTATCTTCACTGTAAATCCCGTGCCGGATGTCTTCCAAAAATTGCTGAAGATGCTGGATACGTCGGTTGCCGTTATCTTCCATCTTCAGGGATTTCCAGCTGCGTTCGTTTTCGTCCGGCGTCATTTTCTTAAGGACAATGCCGATATTGGGCTTTTCGCCGATATAGCGGTATGTAATAGAAGGAGACGCATGGTTAAAGAGATTCTGGAGATAGTAGATATCGCCGGTCCTCTTATAGTAATTCCAGGCAAAGGTCTTGCGCATTGTCTGGGCGCCAATGGAATTCAAGCCGATATTGCGCCCGGCTGCTTTGAAGACTCGGTAAGCCTGTTCTCTGGTCAGGGCAGAACGAGAGCTGGAATAGCCCTGAATCAAAAAATCCTCGTCTTCCTTGCCCGCGATGAAACTATTGATGATTGCCTGCAGCTCCGGAGGGATGTGGAAAACTGTCTGGATACTTTTTGTCCCGATTGAGACAACAATCTGATCCTTGCCCCGTATATCTCCGACTTTGAGTTTCAGGATGTCCTGCAGCAGCATCCCGGTACCAATACCAATTTCAAACATAATATAATATTTTATATCATATTCTTTCAGCGAGTTCTTAAAGTTTTGAAGCGTTGTTGCATCTTTGATTGGTGATACCCAATTCACATATTTTCCTCCTTTCGTGTACTAGCAAAGGTTAGAAATAAGAATCCCCATCGACGGATTGTTTTCTCAGCAGGCGCTTTTTCCGGCGTTCCCTCCTTCGTCTGTTGATAGCAAGACGGTTGCGTATCATTAGAAAAATAGCTGTAAGAAAAACGATAATGACTAAGACTATTATAGCGAATACGATATATCTCACATAAGCGATAAGACCAGAAGAATTGTCTTCAGAAGCCGGCGCGGAGGCCGTCTCGGCACTATTGGAAGCTACTGAAGCAGAGGCCGTCTGTAGGGGCGTATACTCCAGCTTTAGCGTAATACAGCCTAGACATCGGTCTTCATACATATAGGAGATAACTTCCTCTGCATCGGCATCAGTCCTTTCTGTAGATGAGACGGAAGGGGTCAGCGATTCCAGAGTGAGAGTGTTCGGCACAACAGCATAATCGGGTACGTCTTCAGCCACAGAAGATGCCGTAACCGAGGAAGCGTTCAGAGATGACAGGATAGAAGCCTGTACATCGGATGCAAGACTGTCAAAACTCGTGGGAAGCTGTACCTTCGTAAAATTATCAGTGACATAATCCAGAAGAGACGCCGTGTCGGGATAGGAATAACCGCTTTCTGTCCGCATCGTTACACAGATAATCTCCATATCGCTGCGCACAGCGCAGGTGACTAAAGTATTAAGCGCATCTGTGGTGTACCCATTCTTGCCGGCGAATACTGTTTCGTCGTAGTATTGAGCGGTACGGTGCTTGCTCATCATCGCGTGATGATGAAACATCATCAGTTCCTCGTCGTTCTTGTTGGTGGCTGGAAGCGTATACTGCGCAGTCCCGGCAATCTCCCGGAAGGTATCATTCTTCAGCGCGGCTTGGACAATCACGGCCATATCCCGGGCGGTCGTGTAGTGATTCTCATCGTGCAGTCCATGAGGATTTACAAAATGGGTGTTCGTACATCCAAGCTCTTGGGCCTTCTGGTTCATCATCTCAGCGAAAGCCTCCACAGAACCGGCGATATGCTCAGCGACAGCATTGGAGCACTCGTTGGCAGATTCCAGCATGATAGCATAGAGACACTGCTCCATTGTCAGCTGTTCGCCGGGCGTTCGGGCAATATGGCTGCTGTCCCGCTCTATGCTGAAAACAGCGTTATCTGAAAAGGTTACGATCTCGTCTAAAGAGGAATTTTCTAATGCAAGAAGGACGGTCATAATCTTAGTGATACTGGCAGGATACTCTGCGGCATTCATATTCTTCTCGTAGAGGATTGCGCCGGTATCAGCATCCATTACAACAGCAGCTTCTGAATTAATCACAGGGCCCTGGGGCCAATTCGGGATAGAGTTGCTTTCTATAGGAATATCCTCGGAGGCGTTCTCTTGTCCATCTTCAGATTCCTCCTCAGATTGTGTATCGTCAACTTGACTCGCGTAAGAAATAACGGTAAAAGACTGAAAATACAATACCCCCGCCAAAAGGAATATTATGCACTTATATACAGATTTCATGACAATCTCCTGACTTGGCGTTTTAAGATATATTAATTATATGTTAATTCCATTGGCTTTTCAAGTATAATTTCTCATGGGCCTTAACCCGTAAGCAGCAGTGAAGCCGGAAGGCGGAAGTGTTACACCCTTGACAACAAGGCGCTTTTTGCATATAATTGCATCGTATAGAAAGACGATGACGAAGCAAGTAATCAGGACCTGAAAGGTTCAGAGAGCCGGAGATGGTGGAAGCCGGCACGAGTAAGCCCTGATGAAGATCCCTTCCAAGTTGCGGACCGAAAGGAAGCCGGCCGGATATCGGCAGAGATTCCAAGTAGGCTTCGACGGAATTCCCCCGTTACAGGGAACGCATATGTCGGTATGTTGTAATAAGGTGGTTGCGATAGTATAAGCTTTCGTCCTGATTACAGGATGGAAGCTTTTTATTTCACAAACAGGAACCATGTGCCCTATTTGCCGGCAGCGAAGGCGGATACCTTGCAGCGGCCGGCCTTCCGGCTTCGCTGCAGTTTTTGCATGATGGAGATAATATAGAAGGAGGAGATATATTCATGTACCAAAAGGTGCCGACGGATCTAAATTTTGTAGAGCGCGAGAAAAAGACAGAAGAATTTTGGCGGGAAAATCATATTTTTGAGAAAAGTATGGAAAATAGAAAGGACGGGCAGACGTACACTTTCTATGACGGTCCCCCGACGGCCAACGGCAAGCCGCATATTGGCCATGTCCTCACCCGTGTAATTAAGGACATGATCCCAAGATACCGTACAATGAAGGGGTATATGGTTCCAAGGAAGGCAGGATGGGACACCCATGGACTTCCAGTGGAGCTGGAGGTGGAGAAGAGTCTGGGCCTGGATGGAAAGGAACAGATTGAGCAGTATGGGCTGGAACCGTTCATTGAACACTGCAAGGAGAGCGTGTGGAAATACAAAGGAATGTGGGAGCAGTTTTCCGAGACTGTTGGATTT
>CALWRT010000046.1 GCA_944384015.1 uncultured Lachnospiraceae bacterium
GTGTTGATATTTATGAGGACGAACTGCCGGATGGACGATTTTTGAGGCATATCAAATTCAAGTTCCCAGTGTTCTATAACGGTCAGGAGATCGACGAAATGAGTTGGGACAAAGAAAGTACAGTCGAAACGGTGTGCCTGCTTTCCAAACTTAAAACGGAAAAACATATTGAAGTGGAATTGGATTCGGAGAAATGGACAGACGCGCCGGATAAATAGTACTGGATGCGGTCGTAGGGCTGCCCCGGTTTCCAGAGATAATCTCCCTTTTGAAATATCCGTTCGGTATGGGGCTGAGAAAGAAAATATTCGCATATCGTGGGATATACATCCCACTTTTATGCCCATATCGGGGCGGGTCCCAAGGTCTTTCACCCACTCATGAGCAAGCTTATGTGGGCTTAGACCTTTTGACCCTGGCATCATAGAATGAAGAGCTTTTCTATTTGAGAAAGTATGATTACTGGCATCCGGCAATCCATTCCCTGCTTTTCAGGGGAATCATGAGGATAAGATTTTGTTAGCAGCAGAAAAGGAGGAAATAAGATGCAGCACAAAGTGAAAGTTACTGTTCTGGATAAAAAGTTATACACGGAATTGCAGCAGGAGTATTGCGCTGTTCCAAACAGCGGGAAATGTCCGTGCTACTATGTGGGAGATGAATTTATCTTTTGCAGGAATGACGAGCAGGATGACTTCTGGCATTGCGGAGAAGGAACGCTTGTGAAATCCGGTCAGCCCGACGAGGGCTGTCTGCAGTCGCCGGGTACTGCGCATTGCGGAACAAAGGGCGTTCCGTTCTGCGCAGAAGCATGGAACGCTATCGCCAGATATATCTACACAGGATTACAGGGCGGTTCCATCATGCGGGGCTGGATGAAGGAGGAAAACACAATGATCGCCTGCTGCAATGACGGTACAAGACCGGTTATTTTTAAGATTGAGAGAATGGACTGCGAGTGAGCTGCGGCATAAACGAGGATAATTCACTCAAATCTGACAGTCGCAGACAGTACTTGCAAGTGATCTGGCAGCCATTCTCTTCCGGCATACCGGAATACGGCGATAGAGCAGTCTCTCCCTATGGCCAGCATCTGCCAAATGCCATTCGGCTCAGTGGCATGGATGACAAAATCAAGGCCGGGGCAGGAAAGTTCCTCATAGCTCCACTCCAGATTGACAAGGCGATAGTCATCTAACAGGGCCTGCGCGGCCGGACGGGCCAAAGAGGGCAGGAGGAGACGGCAGTAGGTTCCGTCTAAATTAGGCGCATACCACTCCACTCCGTTTTCAGGTTTTGGTGAAAAAGCATGTTCCTCTGTGTCGCCCTGGGGACTATATGCTTTCTGCGTCACTGTGTACCATACAGGGGACAGAAGGGAGAACTTTCTCCCGGCATAGTTTTCCCCTTCTCTGCCCGGAGGTGCCTCCTCCAATAGTTCTTCCCAGGGAAGCACAGGCTCCTGCTCAATGGATGAAATGGAGACATACGGTGCAAAAAAGCGGCTGATTGGGATATGATCCCATGGGTTGAGCACGTCGAATTGGCTGATGATGATGGAAACCGCCAGAGAAACGGCCAGCGCGGCCAGAATGATCTGGCTGCAGACGATGGCCTTGCTTGGCCCTTTGGAAGGAGGCGGCGCCATGCCCTCTGTCAAGGCGTCACAAATGCGGCGCAGCAGACGTTCATCCCGGCGGGCTTGTATCCCAATCCCGACGGCGCACAGAAGGAGCAGCAGGGCAGTTGGTCGGAACAAGTCCAGGAGAATCAGCGTGAGCTGGCTGAAATGATCTGGCTGCACATCGTATTTGCTCTCGAAGAAAAACAGCGCCCAAATCAGCGTGGCTGCCAAAAGAGCATATGCCGCGAGTTTTCTGCGCCGGTAGGAAGAGAGCCGTCTCTTGAGCGGCTGCAGAGAGATACCCCGGCTCTCCCAGTCGGAGTATACTTCCACTGCCTCCGGGTCAGTAGTATAGAAGAGAAAATAGATGCCTGCGGCGGGAAATGCGTACTGCCATCCGGCGTTCCGGTACAGTCCCATCTGTTCAGGAGATACGCTGGCCTTTCTGCTCTCTTGGGGCACCAGACGGAACCGGGTGCCAGGTACGCCGGTAGGGATAAACGTCACCCAGGAGTCCAGAGAGTCCGGGAAAAGACCGGCGTTGGCCTGCTCCTCCAGCCAGGCTTCGATGCCTGGTATATCGTAGACAGACAGCGGCAGAATCTTACGGACTTTTTTCATGTGAGTTCCTCCTCCCCGTCACGAATACAAGTCTTCAGGCGCTGGAGTTCTTCCAGATAAGCCTCGCGGCCTTTGCAGGTAAGACGGTATGTGCGCTTGCGGCCGTCCATCTGTGTCTCCTCGATCAATTTCTCCTCTTGGAATTTGCCGAGCAGTGTGTACAGAGTGCCTGGCCCAAGATGCACCCGCCCACGAGTTTTCCGGGCTACAAATTCGGTGATTTCCATTCCGCACATCTCCTGTTTGAGAAAGGACATGAGAATATAGAACATGGGCTCTGTCAGAGGCCGCCGTTCTTTTCCGTCCATATTGCCACCTCCAGTCCACTTAATATCGAGAAACGATATCATATAACGATATTATAATATCGACGCATGATATTGTCAAGATGCAACAGCTGACAGACGTGGCCGCCCATGAAGCATCCGCAGCAGCCGAGCCTTCCGGCTTGACTGTTGTTACTATTTACAGCCACCCACCTGCATGCGCACCCGCCGCCTCTTTGAGGCTTCTGTCTCGCGCCTTGCGGCGCTAAGACTGCTGATGTGGAAAACAGATATCTTTTCTGTTATAATTTGACCAATAGAGAAGGCTGTGGGCTGACAGACAATTGCGTCAAGACAGGTTTGTGCGCCGGTACGCCAGCGAATGTATGCGTGTTCGGCTGCCATGGGCGAAAAGATGACAGCGGCCGCCGCAGCTTTCGCGCAGAAGCAACCGCTGGTTGACAGATTTCTAAGCGCGCTTGGTGGCTGGCATCCGGGTGATTTTGTTATGATTTAGATGCTTAAGCAAGGGGGATTAATTCCAGATAATATAAAAATCCAGGAGGAATTACCTATGATATTGGCAGATAAAATTATGGAATTGAGAAAGAAAAATGGATGGTCTCAGGAAGAATTGGCCGGACAGCTGGGAGTCTCCAGACAGTCTGTATCCAAGTGGGAGAGCGCCGCTTCGATACCGGATTTGGATAAGATTATCAAACTCAGTGAAATCTTCGGTGTCAGCACCGATTACCTGCTGAAGGATTCCATAGAGCCGGATAATCGTGATCGTAATGAGGAAGAACTGTTTCAGGAAACAGCCGCATATACAGATGGGCCGGTGAAGGTCGTCTCTTTGGAAGAGGCGAACAGATACCTGGACGTGACGCGAGCCGCGGCTGGAAAAATCGCGCTGGGAGTATTCTTGTGTATCATCTCTCCAGTTGTCCTGATCTGCCTGGCGGGGTTCTCAGATGAGGAAGGCGGCTATGTTCTATCGGAAGCGGCGGCAGTCGGCTTCGGTCTGCCGGTACTGCTGTTGCTGATCGTCGTGGCAGTATCACTGTTTATTTTCTTCGGGAGAAAGCTGGAACCCTATGAGTATCTGGAAAAGGAGCCGATTGAGCTTGCCTATGGAGTGACTGGAGCGGTGGAGAAGCAGAAGTCAAAATACGAAGGAACCCACAGCATGGAACTAGTGATCGGAGTGGCACTGTGCATTGTAAGCGCGGTCCCGCTGTTCGTTGCCGGGGCATTGGATGGGGACGGCATGCTTCCCATTATCGGTTTTGACATGTGTCTGATTCTTGCGGCCTGTGGAGTATTTATCCTTGTCAAGACGTGTGTCATCTTCGGGGCATTTCAGAAACTGCTGGAAGAGGGAGATTATACGAGGCAGAAAAAGTATAACAATAAAAAGAATGACACGGTTACGACGATATACTGGTGTGTGGTCACAGCCATTTACCTCGGTATCAGCTTCTATACAATGGAATGGCACCGAACATGGATTATATGGCCTTCGGCAGGAGTGTTGTTCGGAGCGGTGTGCGCTGTGACAAGCGAATTTTGGAAACGGAAATAACATAGAGACGTAAGCTTTAGGCGGATGCCCCTCAACTTCGGATTGTTTGTCCGCAGGGAGGAGGCGTCCGCCTTTTTCAGCAAAAACATGCTGGACTTCTGAAACAAGGTACAGATTCAGGGGGGGTGATACAGCAGAGGCATGTCCATGACGCGGACGGACTTGCTTTTATCGGCGGTAATCGTTACAATGGATTACAGGAGGGAGAATGCCGGTCAGATAAGGGAGGATAAGGATGTGAAGAAGAGAGCGGTCTGGAACAAATCGCTGGCTGTGACGATTGGATTGATTGTTCTGATCGTCGCGGCTTCTTTTGTTGTCATCAAAGAGATCAATTCTATGGAAGAACAGAGAAGTTTTGAGAGGCTTTATGAAGAGGCGGAGGCTCTGGCGGAGAATATAGAGAGGTTTGCGGCGAATGATAGAGAAGAGCTGGAAATGTTATCAGCCGTCGTCGCGGAATATGAAGATTTCGCCTCATCAGATCTATGGAAAATTTTAGATTCTTACGAGTCAGTTGGAATGATGTCACGGCTGGAGATACTGCTTCCAGATAATACTGTGATCCGTAATGGGGGACAGAGAACAGATGCCAAAGGACAGCTGTCCTTTGAAGAGGAGGCGGCTCTTGGCGCTCATATTACCAATCGGGAGACTGATTTGGATCGTGAAGACAGCTATATTGTCCGCCACTATGTACCGATTATCAAAGACAGGGAGACCGCAGCCCTGCTGTATGGAGTCATAGAGCTGGGCAGCCTGCCGGAGGAACTGATCGGGCAGCCGTACAGCGGAGAGGCGGCAATCTATATCATAGACGGGAACACCGGGGATTTCCTTGTGGATACCTGGCATGAGGAGTCGGGCAACATATGGGCGCTGGGAGAGCGGAAGATGGCGGCCGGATACAATCACGAGCAGCTGAAGCAAGGTCTGATTGACGGGAAGACGGGATATGTAGTGTTCGTCTCAGAAACTATCGGGGCCTATCTGTACTTTTATTATATGCCGATGGGCATCAATGAGTGGAGAGTGGCCTTGTCTGTCCCGGAGAGTATTGTGTTCGAGAACGCAGACAGGATTGAAAATATCCTGAATCTGTTCCTGCTGTTTGAGGGGATTTGCTTTATCCTGTATTTTCTATGGATGCTGCGTTATGTCACGCGGGAGACAGGGGAGAAGCAGCGCCAGCTGGATATGATTCATTACATATATGATGTGGAGAAGCTGTTGTTCAACGCTCACGAGCGAAGAGAAAATATGGATGAGGCGCTGGGCAAGATCGGTTATATGACCATGGCAGACAAAGTCGGATTCTGGATGAAGGAGACGTCGGACAATGCGCGCCTCTTCCTGTGGAAGAAAGAGGGATGCGCAGTCAGCGAAGCATCTGCCCAGAGCATATGGAAAGCCCTTATAAGATACTTTCAGGAAGGGAAGGAGCAGTTGGAAGCGTACGGAGAGGAGAAGGTCGCGGAGGAACTGCCGGCAGCCGATACGAAAGGGCTTCAAAGTATGCTGGCAGTTCCAGTAGAAGGCATAGACGGTACACTGCGGGGAGTTTTGGCAGTCTGTAACATGGCGGATCGGCTGGCAGGGCCGGCACTGCTGAAAAGTGTCGGGGTAAGCTTCAGCATGTTCTGCAGGAATGTGCACACTTATAATGAGATCAAAGAGGAGGGGGAGAGAGACCTGCTGCTGAATATTTATAACCGCAACCGGTATGAGAAAGATTTGGCGTCGTACAAGGAGTGGTATGAGCAGTCGATGGCTTGTGTGTATATAGACGTGAATGGCCTGCATGAGCTAAACAATACCAAGGGACATCTGGCAGGAGATAAGATGCTCAGAGAAGTGGCAGAACAGCTGAAAGTCAATATTGGCACACAATATGCCTACCGGATCGGCGGCGATGAATTTCTGGCGTTTATTCCGGATACAGAAGAAGATACGGTGGAAAAGCGGTGCCGAAAGATGGAGAAGGATCTGGAAGAAAAGGATATCCATGTATCCGTGGGAATTCAATGGCAGGAGGAGATTTCTACCATAGAAGAATTGGTCAAAAGGGCAGAGAGGAAAATGTACGCTGCCAAGAAAGCGTACTATGAGCAGGAGATACATAACAGGAGAGCAAGGCAGATCAGGCAATGTCCGGACAGCGGAGGAATGTCAGGAAAGGAAGGGTGACATGCAGAAAAAATGTTGGATGATTGGGGCAGCGGGGCTGGTTTTCTATGCCTGGTTTTTGTACCGTCTGTGGCATCTGTGTCAGTATGGGGGCATGCGGGGGCATCTTGCGGGCCTTGCGGCGGGAGCGGCAGGGGTCTTGGTGAGCATACTGCTGCTTGCCGCAGCGGCGAGAGGCGGATATACAGCAAAGGAAGACGGCAAGGGGATTGTAGGACGCCGTACTGCGGCTGCAGTGGGAATCGCGGTGTTTCTTGTGATAACAGGATATTTTGGAGCCCGTATTGTCTACACAGCGATCCCTTACCACGGGGCATTGTCTTGGAAGGTAGATGAATGGCTGAGAAAGAAGGAAGTCCCAATGGAGCACAGCCATTTTCTGGAAGACGGCGCAGAGGGAATCCTCTCAGATTTGAGAGCAGAGCTGGACATGCCGGATGAGCTCTATATCGCCAATACATTCCAGGTAACCTTCGACGGGGAGGGTGTGATACAGGAGATCTACGCGTTCCTCTATGGGGAGGATGAGGATGGGGATACACAGACGTACCTGATTGATTATGAGGGAGGCAGGAACATCACCGTGTGGATAGACGGGGAGGCCAATACCACATATGACGAAGATATGCGCCTGGAACCGATGCTGCGCGTCCTGGAGGAGGCAGACTGGACAGGACAGGTACAGGCGTGGGAAGCGTCTGGTACAGACAGGACATACCAGATCCAGTATCAGGGACGCCGTTCCTTCCCTGCGGCGCAGACACGGTGGTATGTAGCCGGAGACGCGGATGGAGATGGAATTGAAGGAACCATGCAGGGGCTGCTTCAGATCGCCGGCAGCGGCCAGGTCACCGGTTATGAGGTGTCCTTGTCTGTCCAGGGAGAGGAAGAGACTTTGGCGGTGAGCTATATGATGGAACCTGAACACATCCGTCAGGAGACGCTGGACGCCGCAAGAGAGCAGCAGCAGGCTGAAGAGGCGAAGACAGCGGATGGCTGGACGACCGATCAGACGGACGGCACGCTGTATACGTTTCTGGACGAGAATGTGGGATTTCGTCTAGTTGTATTAGATGCGGCAGCGGGAAGCAGGTTTTATGGTTTGGAGGCAACGGAAAACGGGGCGGCCACATGGGAGATGATCAATGAAGATCCCTTTGACAGCAATATCGGTGTGGCGGCAGGAATGATGTTTTATGATGAAGACCATGGAATCGCGGCCTTGGCCTCAGCCTCCGGGGCGTACTGTTCCTTGTACAGGACCGGCGACGGGGGAGATACCTTTACAAGAATAGAGATTCCGGTGGACACAGCCGGGCAGCTGCCAGAGCTGGCAGAGGAGCTGGGCTATACAGCGCAGGATTATGACTATTTGAATATGCCGGTGCAGTCAGGAAACCGGCTGGAAGTATTAGTTACGACAGAAGCCCAGGAGACGTCAGGGCTGCTGTTCTCATCAGATGACGGAGGGGCATCCTGGCAGTATGAAGGGGTAACCGGATAGGGAAGGTGATTTCCCTAGAGAGCCCCTATCTGCCGGGCGGTTTACAGAATGAATAAGGGAGAGAGTAGAATGGAGAGAGTAGTGATTGCCTTGGGAGGAAATGCCCTTCAGGCGAAAGGAAGCGAACCGACAGCGGAAGAGCAGCTGAGGATTGTGAGAAAGACATGTGAGCATATTGCAGATATCAGCAGCAGAGGCTATGAGATTGCGATTGTACACGGCAATGGGCCGCAGATCGGAAGGATCCTGCTGGCGTCTGAGACGGCGAAGGAGGTGACGCCTCCAATGCCTTTCGATGTGTGCGGGGCTATGAGCCAGGGATACATCGGATACCACATCCAGCAGGCGCTGAAGTACGCGCTGAGTGTGAGGAACCGGAATTATCCGGTGCTGACCGTGGTTACCCAGATGGTGGTGGACGAAGACGATCCGGCCTTCGCCAATCCTACCAAGCCGATAGGGGCATTCTACAACAGGGAGGATGCCAGCCGGCTGGAAGAGGAGAGGGGATACGTGATGCGCGAGGATGCGGGAAGAGGATTCCGCAGAGTCGTCCCCTCCCCGATTCCCAGGAGGATTGTGGAGATCGACGCCATTCGGAACTTATGGGATACCTCTATCGTCATTTCCTGCGGCGGGGGAGGCATTCCGGTAATTGAGCGGATGGACGGGACGCTGGAGGGCGTGGATGCGGTTATCGACAAGGATTTTGCCGCGGAGCTGCTGGCAGAGCAGGTAGACGCTGACATTTTGATGATTTTGACAGAGGTGGAGAGGGTGGCCATCCGATGGGGAAGGCCAGACCAGGAAGATCTGGATCATATGAGCCTGAAGGAGGCAGCGGCCTATGTGAAGGAAGGACAGTTTGCTCAGGGGAGTATGTTGCCGAAGGTAGAAGCGGCCATGAAATTTGTGCGGGCCTATCCGAACAAAAGAGCAGTGATTACCAGTCTGGATCGGGCGATGGACGCGCTGGAGGGCAAGGCCGGTACGGTTATTACTTTTCAGTAAGTATCTGTGAAGAAGACGTCCATGTCCTGGCTGGAGCGAGGATGAGGAAGACGGGACGACAAGTTAGGGAAATCGTTGTATAATAGAATAGAGAGACAGCGTAAGAAAGCCGGCGCGCAGAAGGAATGTTCCTAATTGCGCGCCGGCTTTCTTACGCTGCGGAGCAAAATATTCACAGTCAGCGGATCATGGCATCCTTCATATTTCAGAAACAAAATTTAGACAAAACAAAAATAAAACCATGGGATAATCTGTACATAAGTTGAGAAACGGAAAGGGAGGACAATCAGCATGTCGAAATTGGAAGAAACGAACGAGAAGATCGCCGAGAAGGTAGTGAACGGCTACAAAAAGATTGAAGAAGGAGTAGTGGGCGGCTACAAAAAAATCGAAGAAGGAGTGGTTGGCGGTTACAAAAAAGTGGAAAAAGGAGCGGTAGATGGCTTCACAGGCATATCGGATTCCTTTGTGGAGCGTTTCTTTACAAAAGATGGGGAGACTGTAGAAGAAGCAAAGGAGCGGATGGCAGCGAAAAAACAGGAAAATGCAGGGAAGAAAATTGTAGAAAGGAAAGGAACAAAATAATGAAGAAGAGTACTTTTGTGGCGATGATTTTAGGGACGATTGGAGGAATCTTGTTTGCGCTTGGTATGTGTATGGCGCTGATTCCTGAGTGGAACGCATTTCAGCAGGGGATTGTCATGGGAGTGATCGGCGCTCTTGTCCTTCTGGTTATGGTACTTGTGTGGAGAAAAATGGAACATAAAAATCCCATCCGCCTATCGGGCAAGACAATCGGGACTGTTCTCCTTGGGATTGCGGGAGCCCTGTTCTTAGGCGTTGGAATGTGTCTGACCATGGTGTGGAGCCATATGGTTGTTGGAATCATGATCGGATTGATAGGTATTGTCCTTCTCCTAAGCCTGATTCCGCTGGCGAAAGGGCTTCACTGAGAGCGGGCCGGTATGGCACGGAGTGGGATTTTCATAGATAGATGCGACAAAGGGGCGATCGAGAAGCTGTACTGCGTCCGCAGGCTTGAACCTTAAGGTATATACGTAATAACCGATTGTTTCTTCAAGTGATGCAGAAAACCTCTTATAATTACATGAGATAGGACTGCTCCATGTGAGAGAAAAAAGAGGTGACAGTTATCTATGAAGAAAAGAATTGGCGGCATATTATTGACTGTCATGATGATCTTCCTGGGCGGATGCGCGGGCAGAGGAGTCCAGGATACAGAAGACGCATCTGTGTCCAGGGCGGACGAAAGCCGGACGGAAGGGACGCGGGAATACAGGGGATTTGTCTTAGACAATGTACTTCATTCGGCAGACGATGGAGATATCCACTATCATTTGTATGTCCCGGATACTTACGACGGAAGCGAACCTTACGGGATCTTTTTTACCCTTCCTGGATATGAGGGGCTGTATTTCCAGGGAGTGGGGGAGAATCTATACAGTGAAAATTTCGGTTTTGCCGTACAGGAATATAATCCTAAGATGTTAGTCGTCGCGCCGCAGCTGTCAGACTGGGGGGAGACGTCGGCAGACCAGACGATCGCCCTCGTGGAATACTTCCTGGATAACTACAATATCGACGAGGATCATGTATACGCGGAAGGGTACTCCGGCGGCGGTGAGACGATGTCCCTCGTAATGGGGAAACGACCGGAGCTTTTCACCGCTTACCTTCACTGCAGCTCCCAGTGGGATGGGGATTATCGGCCTGTGGCGGCGAGCAGGACGCCGGTGTATCTCGTTGTCGGCGAGAGCGACGAGTACTATGGATCAGGCCCGACGAGAGAGGCCTATGAGAATTTGTACAGCCTCTATGAGCAGGAAGGACTATCTGACAACGAAATCCAAGAACTTCTTGTGCTGGATATCAAGGAGGCGGACTATTTTGAGAGCCAGGGCGTGACAGTTCAGCACGGGGGCGGCAACCTGTTTGCCGAAGATGAAGAAATTATGGACTGGATATTCAGCAGATAACCAGCAGATCGTTGGCACGGCAAGGATATTTCCTGGTACATACCTCAAGGATTACACTGGATAACGAAGAGAAAGTTCTCGTATGGCCGCCTATTCGCTATACTGAACGTGTAAAAATCAGATGGCCGAAAAGCCGGAGATCTTTTATCCAGATAATAGACAATAGTATTTCGAAAAGGAGCGGTGAGACAGATGGAAGGGAAGAAATGGATTTCTGCGATTTTGATTGGCGCGGCGGTGATGGGGCTGCTGGCAGGCTGCAGTTCCAGTACTGAGAGCAGCCAGGGGCCGGCTGCGCAGGGGACGGAACCGCAAAATGTGGAAGAGGATGCAGGCTTGGAGGAAGCCGGTCAAGCAGAAGACGAAACTGGTTCAGACATAGAAGCAGATGCGCGAACGGATGAGGATACGGCCGTGGAGAATACGTCAGACAGCGAGGCCGCGGGCGGCAAAACATTGGTAGTATATTATTCCGCGACAGGAAATACGGAGGCAGTGGCAAATGATATTGCGGATGCTACAGGCGGAGATCTCTTTGAACTGGAGCCGGCAGAACCCTATACAGAGGAAGACTTGAACTATAATGATGAGAACAGCCGTGTATCCCGGGAATATGAAGATGAAAGCCTGAGAGATGTGGAACTGGTATCTACGACAGTGGAAGGGTTTGATGAATACGAAAATATTTTTGTGGGCTACCCCGTGTGGTGGGGGATCGCGGCATGGCCGGTAGATTCCTTCGTTGAAAACAATGATTTTACAGGGAAAACAGTGATTCCAT
>CALWRT010000047.1 GCA_944384015.1 uncultured Lachnospiraceae bacterium
CATGATTAATGGTATCCTTGCCAATACGTTAAAAATACCAGCCTTTGCCATAACCCTGGCCACGATGAATATCTACCAGGGCAGCGCGTGGATTATAAGCGGCGGCAAGGTTCTCGGCGGATTTATCACATCGAAGATTTCGGTATTCGCCACCTATTACCTGTTCGATGTGCTCCCGCTGATGGGATTGGTTCTGATTATCTCCGCGATTATCGGCATTTACTTACTGTCGAAGACCTATTTTGGGCGGTATGTATATGCGATCGGCGGAAATGCGGAGGCCGCCCGCCTGGCTGGAATTGATACAAAGAAAACCGTCATTATCATTCATATCATTGCCGGAGTATTTTACGGAATAGCCGGCGTCCTGTATCTCTCAAGGACCATGAGCGCCACGGGGTCGGCCTGTGGGGATTATGCTTTCCAGTGTATCACGGCCGCCTGCCTCGGCGGAGTCAGCACAAGCGGAGGAGAAGGGAAAGCAAGCGGCGCCATTCTCGGCGTGCTTGTCATCGGTATTTTCTCCAACGGTATGGGCGTCCTGGGAGTCAATGATTTCGTCCAGCAGGCAATCCAAGGATGCATTCTCCTGTTCGCGCTTTTTGTGGAATTCATGCAGAAGAAAGCGGCGGCAAGGACAGATCTGGCGTAGAGAGAAAAGAGATTTGATAAAGGGAACATAATGACATAAAATATCGGAGGGATGATTATGAATTACGAGCTTGCGTCTAAAATTGACCATACGCTGCTGAAGGCGGACGCCACGAAGGAGGCTATCCTGAAAGTATGCGAAGAAGCGAAGACATACCGTACGGCCAGCGTCTGTGTAAATTCCTGCTGGGTCGGCACGGTAAAGGAGGCTCTCGCTGGAAGCGGGGTAAGAACCTGCTGTGTGGTGGGCTTTCCTCTCGGGGCGATGTCCATGATGGGAAAGGCAGTGGAAACGATAAAGGCCGTAGAGGATGGGGCAGACGAGATTGACATGGTGATGAATATTGGCCGGGCGAAGGGCGGAGACTGGGATTATGTCTATCAGGATATGAAGGCAGTGGTCAGCGCGGCAGGAGACGCGAAAGTCAAGGTGATTCTGGAGACCTGCCTCCTGACAGATGAAGAAAAAATAGAAGCGTGCAAGGCCGCGGTGAAAGCAGGAGCCGCTTTCGTAAAAACATCTACAGGCTTTTCCACAGGAGGGGCAACCGTAGAAGATATCCAACTTATGAGAAGGACAGTCGGCCCGGAAATGGGAGTGAAGGCGTCCGGCGGAATCAGAGACAAGGAAACCGCGCTGGCAATGCTGGAGGCGGGAGCCACTAGAATCGGGGCAAGTGCCACGGGGGCAATTGTCGCTGATTGAGTCCGCACCGGGCTGGTACCGAGAGGCCGTGTGCCGCAGGGGCGAGCGTAGTTCAGGGGAACGCGCCCGCCCTTTGTGATTTTTGCGGTTCTTCTCCGGGAAAAAGACGGCGGCCGGCCATGCGTTTCTTCCCGTTTTGCGCGGTCTGGGCGCTCTATGGAAATCAAGGATCATCATAAAACCGTAACAAAAGTTTAATATACTGGCGGTTGTAAAAAAGGTGAAAATGTAGTACTATAACTGTGTGAACATCTTAATACAACTAGAGAGGGGTGCTTGTTATAAACGCAATTTTTTGGCTGATAGCAATGATCGTTCTTCTGGGAATTGAAATTGCCACGCTGGGGCTTACGACGATCTGGTTCGCCGGCGGCTGTCTGGCCGCGTTTGTGGCGGTGCTGCTGGGGGTATCCACCGCGGCGCAGATCCTGATCTTCTTTGTCGTGTCTCTTATCCTGCTTTTTGTCACAAGGCCTATTGCGGTCAAATATTTTAACCGGGACCGGACGAGGACCAATGTGGACAGCTTGATCGGCCGGCACGCGGTGGTGACGGAGGCCATTGATAATCTGAAGGGAACCGGAGCCGCAGTGGTCAACGGCCAGGAATGGACGGCAAGAGCCGAGGAAGATGGATGCATCATCAGTGAAGGTACGGTTGTGGAGATACAGCGTATTTCCGGCGTGAAGCTGATTGTCATGGAGAATAAAGAAAAAACGGAGGAAACAGCATGATGGGCTATGTTATTGGGATTATTTTAGTAGTGGTCATTCTATTGATTCTGGCGTCCTGCATCAAGATCGTGCCTCAGGCACAGGCGCTTGTTGTGGAGAGGCTGGGCGGCTACCAGGGAACTTGGTCTGTAGGGCTGCACTTTAAGCTGCCGTTTATTGACCGGGTTGCCAAGAGAGTCATTCTGAAGGAACAGGTGGTGGATTTTGCTCCCCAGCCTGTGATCACGAAAGATAATGTTACGATGCGGATTGACACCGTCGTCTTTTTCCAGATTACAGACCCGAAGTTATTCGCGTACGGGGTTGAGAACCCGATTATGGCCATTGAGAATCTGACAGCTACAACGCTGCGCAACATCATCGGCGAGTTGGAACTGGATCAGACGTTAACTTCCAGAGAGATCATCAACACGAAGATGCGCACATCGCTGGATGCGGCGACAGACCCGTGGGGCATTAAAGTGAACCGGGTGGAGCTGAAGAATATTATTCCGCCGGCCGCGATCCAGGACGCGATGGAGAAGCAGATGAAGGCAGAGCGGGAGCGCCGTGAGGCTATTCTGAGAGCAGAAGGAGAGAAGAAGTCCACCATCCTTGTGGCAGAAGGCAAGAAGGAATCTGCGATTCTGGATGCTGAGGCTGATAAAGAGGCCGCAATCCTGCGGGCGGAGGCTGAGAAGGAGCGTATGATCCGGGAGGCGGAAGGCCAGGCGGCGGCAATTTTGAAGGTGCAGCAGGCGAACGCCGACGGCCTGCGTTTCCTGAAGGATGCTTCCATCGATGAGGCGGTATTGCAGCTGAAGGCGCTGGATGCCTTTATGAAAGCTTCCGACGGCAAGGCTACGAAGATCATTATCCCTTCTGAGATACAGGGGCTGGCAGGCCTGGCAACATCTATGGCAGAGCTGCTGAAGAAGGATGAGACGGCCGCCAAGTAACCGCTGCCCCATCGCTGAGGCATAGTTCTCAGAAGGATGGGCGGCTGGGTATTGAACGCAATTGGGAAGGAGGATCTGTCTATTCCCCAGGTGGGAACAGATGGGATCCTCTTTTTTATGGAATAGAGCGGATATGATTGAACAAACGGAAGAAGCGTGTTATCATTGAAAGCAGTTGCTGAACGTGAACGGGCGGCGGGAGCCAAGGCCTGATCCTGAACAGGCAAGGAAACCAGAGCATCAACATAGATCAAAGGAGGAATACCAATGGATTTAAAGGGAAGGAATTTTCTGACACTGAGAGACTACGCGCCGGAAGAAATCGAATATCTTCTTGGGCTGGCGGCTGACCTGAAGGAGAAGAAGAAGAACGGGATACCAGTGGACGTGCTGAAGGGCAAGAATGTGGCTCTGATTTTTGAGAAGACAAGCACGAGGACGCGCTGTGCCTTCGAGGTGGCGGCCCACGACTTGGGAATGGGGACGACTTACCTTGATCCGAGCGGCTCCCAGATCGGCAAGAAGGAGAGCATTGCCGACACAGCCCGGGTGCTGGGAAGGATGTATGACGGGATTGAGTACCGGGGATTCGGGCAGGAGATTGTGGAGGAGCTGGCAAAATATGCTGGGGTCCCTGTGTGGAATGGGCTGACCAATGAATACCATCCCACCCAGATATTGGCTGACCTGCTGACCATACGGGAACATCTGGGAGACTTGAGAGGGGTGCGCTTTACCTATATGGGGGACGCACGTTTTAACATGGGCAATTCCCTGATGATCGGCTGCGCGAAGATGGGGATGCATTTCACTGCCTGCGCGCCCAAGGAGTATTTCCCGGCACAGTGGCTGGTGGAAGAATGCCAGGAGACCGCGAAGAAGACGGGAGCTGCCATCCGGCTGACCGACGACGTGGAAGAGGGCACGAAGGACGCGGATGTGATCTACACGGATGTGTGGGTATCCATGGGTGAGCCGGACGACGTGTGGGAGACGAGAATCCGGGAGCTGACCCCCTATCAGGTGAACCGAAGGGTGATGGAGAATGCTTCTAAGAGAGCGGTATTCATGCATTGCCTGCCGGCATTCCACGATTTGAAGACGACGATAGGCAGGACCATCGGGGAGAAATTCGGCCTGCAGGAGATGGAAGTGACGGATGAGGTGTTCGAGTCCAGCCAGTCTGTTGTCTTTGACGAGGCAGAGAACCGTATGCATACGATCAAAGCGGTTATGCTGGCCACACTGGGAGAGAAATAATTCATGAAGCTTCGAGAGAAGAAATTTATCTGCGATATATGCGGCATATCCCTGGCGGCGGCAATCCTTCCCTGCGCATTCCTGCTGTTCATGGATGTGCCTCAATATATGAGGATGTCCTTCCTGATTTTCCTGTTCGCAGCCGGCCTGATGGGGGTCTGCGCGGTGCGCAGGCGGCTGGAGAAAAAAGGAGGCGTTCACATCCGGGCCGCAGGTGCGGCAGTATTTGCGCTGCTGGCGCTCCTTTCCGCGGCCTCCCGGCTGGGGCTTCTGTAGGCACAAAAGGGGCGGGAAGGATGAGGGCGGAAGGCCTTGGGGCTGACGCGGCGGCGCATAGAAGAAGGACAAATGGAGGAAGAGCCTATGACAAAAGGAGACTGGAAGGAAGAAAGCTATACAGGCAGGCTTAAGACCCAATGGCTGGGGCGAAGCTTCCAGTACTATGAGGCGGCGGATTCCACCAACACAAGAGTGAAAGAAGCGGCAGGAGAAGGGGCTCCGGCCGGACTGGTGATTGTGGCCGGCAGCCAAAGCGCCGGCAAGGGAAGCAGGGGAAGAAACTGGGAGTCCCCGGTTGGGGGCGGCCTGTATGCCAGCCTGCTTCTGAGGCCTCACATACGGCCGGAACAGGCGCCCATGCTGACGCTGGTGACGGCCTGTGCCATCTGCAAAAGCCTGCACCGGGACGCTGGGATTTCCACGCAGATCAAGTGGCCCAATGATCTGGTCATGGACGGGAAGAAGGTGTGCGGGATATTGACGGAGATGGCGGCATGCCCAACGGGCGGCTTTGCCGTGATCATCGGCATCGGGCTCAATGTGGCCAATCGACAGTTTGCACCGGAGATTACAGAGCGGGCCACATCGCTGTGGCTGGAGACAGGAAGGCTCTATGCGGAAGAAGAGCTGCTGGCCGGAATTTTGAACCAGCTGGAAGCCGATCTGGAACAATTCTTCCAGGCAGGAAGCCTGGTGCCCTTCCGAGAGGTGTATGAGGCGGCCTTGGTGAATAAGGGGCAAGAAGTGCGGCTGGAAGATGGGAGCGGCGGCTGCCCTGGAGGGGAAGTTACAGGAGTCGCCCTTGGTATCAGCGACAAGGGAGAGCTGCTTGTGCGCTGTCATCCGGACGGAGAGATACGGACGGTCGTGTCCGGGGAAGTGTCTGTCCGGGGAGTGTATGGCTATGTGTGACAGGAGGAATCACGGGAAATGCAGCGGGAAAATATAGTGTTATGCTGTTCCAATGCCTATGAGAAGAAGTTCTACCTGAATGAGGAATTCCAGGCATTGCCCCAGCATATCAAAGACGAGTTGAAAATTATGTGTGTGCTCTACACGGAGGATGTGGGAGGAATTCTGACGCTGGAATATGATGAGGAGGGGAACCTGCTGTTCTCCGTCAGGGCCGAGAGCGGAGATTTCTTTTTTGATGAGATCGGCAGTGAACTGAAGATAAAAGAACTCCAGAGGGAGAAAGGCGAGCTGCTGAAATCGCTGGAACTGTTCTACAGAGTGCTTTTCCAGAGTGAGGAATCGAGCGGCCTGCGGGTATAATTACACAGAAAGGATATAGGAATAGACAGTATGTTATTAGTGATTGATGTGGGGAATACGAACATTACCCTCGGGATATTCGACAAGGACAAATTGATCGCAACCTTTCGTCTGACCACGAAAAGGCAGAGGACTTCCGATGAATTCGGTCTGGATATCTGCGAGCTGATTGAGCACAGGAATCTGTCGGTATCGGATATCCACGATGTCATTATCGCGTCGGTTGTGCCGGATATCATGTATTCACTGACAAGCGCCCTTGTCAAATACTTAGATCGGAATCCGCTGGAGGTTGGGCCGGGAATCCGCACCGGCATACGAATCGCGACGGAGAATCCGAGGGAGATCGGCGCGGACCGTATTGTGGACTGTGTGGCCGCCCATGAGTTGTATGGGGGGCCTGTGCTGGTCATGGATTTTGGGACTGCTACAACCTACGATGTGGTGACAAAGGACGGGGCATTCATCGCGGGGATTACGGCACCCGGACTGAGGACGGCAGCCAGAGCGCTGTGGGGAGACGCGGCGAAACTGCCGGAGGTGGAGATTAAGAAACCGGCGTCTATTTTGGCGCGGGAGACGATCAGCAGTATGCAGGCAGGACTTGTATACGGCTGTATCGGACAGACGGAATATATCATCGACCGAATTATCAAAGAGACTGGATACAAAGATCTAATTACGGTAGCTACCGGGGGACTTGGCAAGCTGATCGCCGATGAGACGAAGAAAATTCAGCATTATGACGCCATGCTGACGCTGCAGGGCCTGCGCCTGATCTATGAGAAGAACCGATAAGGCGGCGCGTTATGGAGAAGATCAATATGCGTCTTAAGATCGGGGATGTCGTCCTCCCCAATCCGTATATACTCGCGCCTATGGCTGGGGTGACGGATCTGCCCTTCCGCCTGCTCTGCAGGGAGCAGGGGGCCGGGCTGGTCTGCATGGAGATGGTAAGCGCAAAGGCTATTTACTATAGGAATAAGAATACAGAGGCGCTCCTCACGATTCATCCAGAGGAGCGCCCGGTGTCTCTGCAGCTCTTCGGCAGCGATCCCTATCTTATGTCAGAGATGGCTAAGCGGATCGAGGAGCGCCCGTTCGATATATTGGACATCAATATGGGCTGTCCGGTCCCCAAGGTAGTCAATAATGGGGAGGGCAGCGCGCTGATGAAGGATCCGAAGCTGGCGGGGGAGATTGCAGCGTCGGTCGTGCGCGCGGTCCGCAAGCCGGTTACGGTGAAAATACGCAAGGGATTTGACGAGAAACATGTAAACGCGGTGGAGATGGCGAAACGGATCGAAGATGCCGGTGCCTCAGCAGTGGCTGTACATGGGCGGACAAGGGAGCAGTATTACTCCGGCAAGGCTGACTGGGACATCATACGCCGGGTGAAGGAAGCGGTGGCTATCCCGGTGATTGGCAACGGAGACGTCGCGTCGGCGGCGGATGCCCAGGAAATGTGGGAGCAGACGGGCTGCGACGGGATCATGATAGCCCGGGGGGCACGAGGAAACCCGTGGATATTTGCTGAACTTGCAGCCTGGAGTGAGGGACGGCCTGCGCCGCCCAGGCCAGACTGCCGGGAGGTATGCCGGATGATCAAGCGGCACGGGAAGATGCTGTGCAGATACAAAGGGGAATTTACAGGGATACGGGAAATGCGCAAGCATGCAGCCTGGTATACGGCCGGATTCCCTCATTCCTCCAGACTGCGGGCCAGGGTCAACGAGATCGGGGACTATGACAGCCTGTGCGCGCTGATGGAGCAGTGGGTATTGGAAACGGAATATGAGAAACAGGAAAGTCATATACTGTAAAAAAATGATTTGGCGGTATTATGGACTATCCGGAATTTGCAATTGTACAACTGAGAAGAGAGGAGGCAGCCATGAAGCTTCCTTTCTTTTTATGCATGGTTCCGCCGAAGTGGAAGGAACAGGCAAGATGCCGATGGCTAATGTGGAAATTTCCGGTCGCCCGGGAAGCGTTCACGCTGCTGTCTACATGCGCGGAGGAGATCACTCTGCCATTTTCCAGCAGCGATTTGGCGGCATTTTCCAGGGAAGAAATCACAGACATGCTTCATCGCATAATCCTGGAAGAAGGTGTGCAGAATATTGTGGTGGAAAAAGAGCTGGAGGGATATCTGGAGAAAGGGATGCGCATAGACGGGCGTATGCTTCCGCTGCTGATGTGCGGGGAGATTATCCGCTATGTGTGCCGTAAGCACCAGATTGCCCGGAAAGAACTGGCTCTTGTGGTGATCGCTTCTGACTATCTGGAGACTATGTACGTGCTGGATAAGGTGGGGAGAAACATTAACAGGCTGACAATTGTGTCGGAAAATCCAGAAGAATACGAGGTATATGCTAGATATAAATACGAGGAAGAAGGTTTGCTTGCGCAGATTCTTCCCAGGCCAGTAAGCAGGGAGCTATACGGCAATGTGGTTGTAGAGCTGTCAGGAGGCCAGGACAAGGACTACCGATATTACAGGCCGGGGAGCATCGTTTTGAATTTTTCCAGCAACGGGTACCGTACAAGAGACGCGTTAGTCAGACGCAAAGATCTGATCTGCTATAATCGGTTTGATATAAGGGCTCAGGGGCAGGTGGTGGATAACCGGGTGCTGCAGGCGGCCATCTATAAGACAAACACGAGGCTGGGCCAGGGGCAGCTTCCAAGAGGGGAGAAAATCAAGGAAATGTACGGATTTACGATAGAAAAAACAGGGATTGAAACTTGACATTGACAAGGGTATCACGTATAATATTGAGATTGCTAGAAGGTTTGTCTGATCTTAAAGATATAACATCTGGAGGGTGAAGTTTTAACATGGAAGAAAAGAAAAGCTTACTGACTTTTACCGGCTTGAAGAAGCTGGAAGAAGAATTGCACGATTTAAAAGTTGTTAAGAGAAAAGAAGTGGCGGGCAAGATTAAAGAAGCGAGAGAGCAGGGGGACTTATCGGAGAACGCGGAGTATGACGCTGCCAAGGATGAGCAAAGAGACATTGAGGCCAGGATTGAAGAAATTGAGAAGATCCTGAAAAATGTGGAAGTCGTGGACGAAGATGAGGTAGATCTGGATAAAATCAGCGTAGGATGTAAGGTGAAGGTCTATGATATGGAATTTGACGAGGAGATGGAATTCAGACTCGTAGGTTCTTCCGAAGCCAACAGCCTGCAGGGCAAAATATCAAATGAGTCGCCGGTAGGACGTGCCTTAATTGGGGCGAAGCAGGGAGACATTGTAGAGGTTGAGACTCAGGCCGGGACAATGCAGTACAAGGTGCTGGAGATCCAGCGCTCCAACGAAGAATGAACAGTCGTACGGCGCGGACAGCTCCACGCCAGGAAGCAGGTCGGCGCGGCTGTATAGGATAAGCTGCCGGGACGGCAGAATGAAGGAGGGATCGCTGTGGGCGAACAGAAGAATACGCAGGAGCCGGACTTGAACCAGCTGCGCAAGGTGCGCAGGGAGAAGCTGGCACAGCTGCAGCAGGAAGGGAAGAATCCTTTTGAGATTATGAAATATGATGTCACCTGTCACAGCGCGGATATCAAGGAGCGTTTTGGCGAGCTGGAGGGCAGGGAGGTATCGGTGGCCGGCCGTGTCATGTCGAAACGTGTCATGGGCAAGGCTTCCTTTTGTAATATCCAGGATCTCAAGGGAAACATTCAAGTCTATGTGGCGAGAGACAGTATCGGCGAGGAGGCCTACAAAGACTTCAAGAAATTTGACATCGGCGATATTGCCGGCATTCGCGGCGAAGTGTTCCGGACGAAGACAGGAGAGATCTCTGTCCACGCGTCGTCGGTGACGCTGCTGAGCAAGAGCCTGCAGGTTCTTCCGGAGAAGTTCCATGGACTGAAGGATACGGACATCCGTTACCGTCAGCGGTATGTAGATCTGATCATGAATCCTGAGGTGAAAGATACGTTCATCAAGCGGTCGAGAATTATCAAATGTATTCGGGACTACCTGGACGGCCAGGGATTCATGGAGGTAGAGACGCCGATGCTCGTGCCCAACGCGGGCGGAGCCGCAGCCAGGCCCTTTGACACCCATTATAATGCCCTGGATGAGGATGTGCATCTTCGCATTTCCCTGGAGCTGTATCTGAAGAGGCTGATTGTGGGAGGTCTGGAGAGAGTCTATGAGATCGGCCGCGTCTTCCGCAATGAGGGTGTGGATACGAGACATAACCCGGAGTTCACCCTGATGGAGCTGTATCAGGCGTATACGGATTATGAGGGCATGATGGATCTGGCCGAGAACTTATACCGGCATGTAGCCAAGGAAGTGACGGGGAGCCTCCAGCTTCCGTACAACGGACAGATCATTGACCTGGAGCAGCCTTTTGCCAGAATGACAATGACAGAGGCAGTAAAGAAGTATTCCGGCGTAGACTTCGACGCAGTGGCAGACGATGAGGAAGCCAAGGCGATTGCCAAGGAGCGCCATATCGAATATGAAGACCGGCATAAGAAGGGAGATATTCTGAACCTTTTCTTCGACGAGTATGTGGAAGAGAACTTGGTGCAGCCTACCTTCATTATGGATCATCCCGTGGAGATCTCTCCGCTGGCGAAGAGGAAGCCTTCGAACCCTAATTATACAGAGCGCTTTGAGCTGTTCATCACAGGAAGAGAGATGGCCAACGCTTTCTCCGAGCTAAATGACCCGATTGATCAGAGAGGACGTTTTGAGGCCCAGGAAGAGCTGAAGCGTCTGGGAGATGAGGAAGCGAATTCCGTAGACGAGGATTTCTTAAATGCGCTGGAGATCGGCATGCCGCCGACAGGCGGTATTGGAATCGGCATTGACCGGATGGTTATGCTGATGACAGATTCCTATGCAATCCGCGACGTGCTGCTGTTCCCCACTATGAAACCTCTGGACAAATAATCCACAATATATTGTGGATGACGGAGCCGGACAAAACAAGATGTAGTGAAAGAGGCTTACAACTACAACTTTTTCACAACTTTTGCTTGAAATCAGACGGCATCAGACGGGCCAAAATAAAGGGCAAATCCGCGTTTTTAGCTGCGGATTTGCCCTTTTT
>CALWRT010000048.1 GCA_944384015.1 uncultured Lachnospiraceae bacterium
CGAGGACATCGGCAAATGGTTCGGCGTAAAGAAGCCTGAGACAGTGAAGATTTCTGGCGGAGTGGCCCAAGAAGAACTGTTGGGACAGATGATTGCCAATGTGGTCGGTACGAAGGTGGAAAAGCCGGTATCTCTCGAGGCTAGCGCAATCGGAGCCGCAGAGTTCGCCGGAATTTATACAGGTGTGTATACGCTGGAGGATATCCCAAGACTCTTGAGTGTGGAGAAGGTCTATGAGCCGAACGCGGACGCCAAGAAAGATATCGCCACATATGAGAGATGGAAACAGGCGATTATGAGAACGACAAAGTGGGAGTTCTAGAAGAAGCCTCCGCAAATCATTTGGACAACTGCACTTGGAGAATTCAGTATATAGTACATATGGAAAGAAAGGTGGATAACGGTAATGAATAAAGAAAAAATCAGTGCCCGGGCGTGGATTATTGTAGCGATCGTCTGGATTGGCTATATTGTAGTAAACCTGGCAAACTTCTCTATCGGCATTATGATGCCGGACATCCAGGGAGAACTGCAGCTCACCGTCACACAGACCGGATGGCTGTCGGCCAGTTCCTGGATCTTGAAAGCAGTATTCTCGATCCCGATCGCCCTGCTGCTGTCCAGATTTAACGCGAAGAACATCATCCAGGCAGTGTTTGCCATTGTAAGCGCGGGTCTGCTGCTGCAGGGATTTGCTCAGAGCTTCCCGATGCTGTTCATCGGACGTGCGCTCGTATACGGCGTGGCAGCTGCTATCCTGGCTCCCCTGGCTGTTGTAAAGATCAAATTGATCCCCAAGGAGAGGATGGCTGGCATCAATGGGATTGAGAACATGACAGGCCCTCTCGGACAGGTACTTGGAACCGCGATCGTTCCATTTATCATCGCAACTATGGGGACATGGAGAAATACAATGATCCTGATGGGGGTTCTGTCCATCATCGTAACCATTGTATGGAGCATCTGCTGCAAAAAAGAAGATGGAGTATCTGAGGCAAATACAACTGGAAGACAGCAGAAAGTACAGTTCCTGGCTCCGCTGAAGGAAGCGTGCAGTCACAGAACCGTATGGCTTCTGGCCCTTGGCTGGTGGGGCACCGGCCTGATCTGGAACGCCATGTATTCCTATTGGCCCACCTTTGTGCAGGATAGCTATGGTATGAGCACATCTGTATCGGGCGTTATCCTAGGCATACTGCCCATCGCGTCGGTCATCGGTTCTTTGACCTCTCCGAAAATCGCGGATAAACTTGGGTATGATAAGCCGATGATCTTCATCTGGGGCTTTATCCTGCCGGCTGCGTACTACTGTATGATGGTGACAAGCAGCATCCCGCTGCTGTGCGCGGCAGTCTTTGTAGCTGGCTATGGCGCCTATGCGTTCGTGCCGATCGCGTTCACATCCATCTATAAGATTAAGGGGATCAGCCCCCAGGCAGTGTCCATCGGTATGGCTATGATTTTTACGACGAACGGCGTGGGCGGAGCCCTTGGCGGAACAATCTCCGCATCTCTGAGCCAGACAATGGGACTGGAAGGCGCGTTAAAGATCTGCTGCCTGTTCCCGCTGATTTTCGGTATCCTGACCCTCTTCCTGCCTGAGACCGGAAGAAAGGCAATGGAAAGAGAACAGCAGAAAGGCTGATACATACCATTCTGATATTGGGGTCAAAAGATAGTAAGTAAGACTTTTTCAGTGAATAACGAAGAAACGGAGAGATTAGAAAATGCAGGAGCTTTTGGCAAATATAAAAAGCGATGCACGGTTTGAACAATGCAGCGTATCCGCGAGTATTTCAGAGGACGGAATTGTAACGCTTGAGGGAAGTGCAGATAGCTGGCGCCACGTGGTGGACATCGGACACCTGGCTGCCTCCTTTCCTGGAGTAGTGAATGTGGTGAATCATCTTTCGGCTGAAGGCGTCCGCATAGAGAAGTCAGATAATACACAGCGTATCCGGGAAGCCCGCAAGAGAGGTGTTATCGCCTCAGCGGATGTGGTGATCGTCGGCGCGGGCATCTCAGGATGCGGTATTGCAAGAGAATTGTCAAAGTATGATATGCGCGTCATTGTCGTTGAACGTAACGCGGATGTGTCCGAGGAGGCCACCAAGGCAAATAACGGGGACATTCATCCGGGACACAAGGCGAAACCGGGTACACTGAAGGCAAAGTTAAATGTCCGAGGAAATGAACTCTATGACAAGTGGCAGGAAGAGCTTGGATTTGAGTTGGTTCGCTGCGGACAGGTGAATGTGGCCTACTCTGAGGAGGATATGAGAGGACTTGAAAAAATTTATCACGACGGCATTGCCAACGACGTGCCCGGAGTGCGTATGCTGACAAAGGAGGAGCTTCTTAAGATGGAGCCGGAGGTTCCTGGAGATCCTATGGGGGGGCTTGTGGCCCCCACCATGGGAGTGGTAGAACCCTTCCAGGTATGTGTGGCGCTGGCAGAGAACGCGGCGGAAAACGGAGTGGAATTCATGCTTTCCACAGAGCTTTTGGACATTCAGGTGATGGAAGACGGAAGATTCCAGGCCGTGACGGAGAAAGGCATCCTGGATGCCGCCTATATCATCGACTGCGCCGGTATCCATGCCGACGAGGTGGCGCAGATGGTGAACGATGAGTTCTATACGCTGCACGCTAGAAGAGGGGGAATTGCCATCTTTGACAAGCGGGTAACCGGTCCCTATCACCATGCCATGTCTGCCATGCCTCGTAAGAAGGATGCGGAATCGAAGGGGGGCGGCTATGCGAGAACGCCGGAAGGGAATATCCTGGTGGGGCCTTCCGCAGTGGAGATTCCAGACAAAGAAGATAAGAGCATGGAGGAGAGCGACTTCGACTATGCTTATGACCGGGGCAAATCTATCTATCCTGAATTGGACAGGAGAGATGTGATCGCCATGTACGCCGGGATACGCCCGGCTGACTATAAAGAGGATTTCATTATTCAGATGTCAGGCAAGGTGCACGGATTCATCCATGTGGCAGGGATCCAGTCGCCTGGATTGGCATCGGCACCGGCAATCGCCGAGATGGTAGAGGGGATATTAAAAGAAGACATGGAGGCTTCGGGGCGGACCGTAAGCGTGCGTGAGGACTACAAGCCTAAACGCAGGCCCCAGGTGCAGTTCCGCAGGCTCAGCCATGAAGAGCAGGACGCTTTGATACGGGAAAATCCCAAATACGGACATATCATCTGCCGGTGCGAACAGATCACCGAAGGTGAGATTCTGGATGTCCTCCATTCGCCGGTGGTGCCCACGACTGTGGATGCAATCAAGCGCAGGACAAGAGCCGGTATGGGACGGTGCCAGGGCGGCTTCTGCCAGCCTAGGGTTGTGGAGATTCTAGCTAGGGAGCTGGATAAGGATTGGACGCAGATCAACCTGAAGGGCCGGGGGGCATATATCCTGGAACGCAGAAGCCGTTAGGAGGAGTCAATTATGAAAACAATACAGGTAGATTTGGCGGTTATCGGCGGCGGGCCTGCAGGCCTGGCCGCGGTGGCGGAAGCCAAGAGGCAGGGAATTGGGAGGGTCGTGCTGATTGAGCGTGACCTGGAGCTGGGGGGGATTCTTCAGCAGTGTGTGCATGACGGCTTCGGTCTCCATCGTTTCCAGAAGAGGATGTCTGGAGGACAGTACGCGGAAGCGTTTATCCGGGATGTGGAAGCCACAGACGCGTGTATCCAGGACAATACGATGGTTCTGGAGATTACACCGGATAAGAAAATCTATGCGGTGAATGAGACAGAAGGAATGCTTCTCTATGAGTGCAGAGCGATTATCCTAGCCATGGGGTGCAGAGAGCGCACGAGAAATCAGGTGTTTATTTATGGGAGCCGTACAAGCGGAGTTCTGACAGCGGGAGCTGTCCAGCGCTATATCAATATGGAGGGTTACCTTCCCGGGCGCAAGGCGGTTATTCTGGGTTCCGGCGATATCGGATTGATTATGGCCCGCCGGATGACGCTGGAGGGGATGGAAGTAGAGGGAGTCTATGAGGTGATGTCCTCGCCGGGCGGTCTGACCAGGAATATTGTCCAGTGTCTGGAAGACTACGATATACCGCTGCACCTGTCAACGACGGTGGTGAAGGCCCATGGAAGAGAGCGTCTGACCGGGGTGACGGTGGCGAAGGTGGATGAGAACCGCCGGCCTATACCGGGCACAGAACGGTATATCGACTGCGATTTGCTTGTGCTGGCCGTAGGACTGATACCGGAGAATGAACTTTCACGGGGAGCGGGGATTGAGATCGATCCGAGAACACAAGGACCGGTGATTGATCAGAATTTTATGACATCTATAGATGGTATATTTGCTGCCGGCAATGTGGTAGCTGTCTTTGATCTGGTGGACTATGTGTCTGAGACAGGGGAGATTGCTGCCAGAGGGGCCGCACGGTATCTGAAAGAACAAAAAGAAGGAAACAAAGAAGGGCACAGTGCCCATACCTATAAGAACGTTACGGCTGGGGAAGGTGTGAATTTCGTGATTCCTCAGAAGGTTGCGGCAGGAGAACTGACACAGGATATGGCGTTCTACCTGAGAGTGAAGAAGCCAGATGAGCGGGTGGTATTGAGCTGCCGGATGGGAGACGAGACATTGGCTAAGAAGAAAGAACGCTTTGTGGCTCCGCCTGAAATGCTTGTATCCCGCGTCCAGGCCGGATGCTGCGTGGACAATGACCTGACCGTGGAAGTCAGGAAGGAGGTGCCCCATGAACGGTAAAGAACAGCTGGACAGGGAGATTACATGTATCGTCTGCCCCACAAGCTGCCGTATACAGATTACCGGCACGATGGATGAGCCGGAAATCACAGGCTATACGTGTAAGAGGGGGCTGGAACACGCCAGGAATGAGCTCTATTGCCCTATGAGAATGCTTACAAGTACGGTGAAGATCTTGGGGGCGAAGTTCCGGGTGATGCCGGTGATTTCCACGAAAGAGGTGCCGAAGGACAAGATGAAGGACTGCTTGGAAGAAATTTACAGGATTCAAGTGACGGCGCCCGTACAGGAAGGAGATATTATCATCAGAGATATCTGTCATACGGGAGCTGACATTGTGGCGGCCCGTTCTATGAAAGAGGCACAGTAGGCGGCAAAGATTTGGAAGGAGAATAAGATATTATGAATCAGCAGGAAGTAATCAGACAGTTGCAGGAGATGTTCGGAGAGTATTTTATCACGGACGAGGATGTATTAAGAGAGAGAAGCTCTGATTTAATCGGATACCGCAGATGGGAGAGATACAACGGCGCCTATCTGGCAGAGAGGCCGATGGGAGTGATTATGGCTCAGAATACCGAGGATGTATCAAAGGCTCTCGCATTCTGCAATGAGAACAGAATCTTAGTGGTCCCTCAGTGCGGAAGATCCTGCGTATGCTCTGGTACAGAGACCTATGAGGGAAGCGTTGTGCTGGATGGAACGGCGATTAATGGAATTATCGAATTTGATGAAGAGAACTACATGGTGACAGCAGGCTGCGGGACCCCTCTGGAGTATCTGGAGGAGTACTGTAACAAGAAAGGTTATACAACCGGACATTTTCCCCAGTCCCTCCCCCTTGCCCAACTGGGCGGTCTGGTGTCCACGAGAAGTATTGGACAGCTGTCCACGCTGTACGGAGGCATTGAAGATCTGCTGGTGGGCCTGGAAGCTGTCCTGGCGGACGGAAGCGTAGTGAGGATCAAAAATGTCCCCAGAAGGGCGGCAGGTCCGGATCTTCGCCAGCTGTTTATGGGAAGCGAGGGAAATATCGGCTTTGTCACGGAGGTGACCTTGAAGCTGTTCCATCTCTATCCTGAAAATTGGAAAGGCGCTTATGGGATTGACAGCGTGAAGGAGGGACTTGCTGTAATCAAAGAGATTATGCAGGCAGGCTACCGTCCGGCAGTGGTACGGCTTCACGACGCCGTGGAGGCCGAGATGACCTATAAGAAGTTCATGAATGAGGGAGAGAGCATCCTCCTCTTCGTATGCGAAGGGCCCGAAGGCGTAAGAAATGCTACAGGGGCAGCTATTGATGAGATTGCGAAAAAGCACGGCGCCCGCCCTCTTGGTGAGAAGCCGGTAGAGCTGTGGTATCAGGTGAGAAACGATACGTGTGATGATCTGTACCGGGCGAATAAACAGGGACTTCTTCGGGATACGTGTGAGATATCTGGCAACTGGTCAGACATCTACTCCATCTATGAAAATGTACTGAGAAGATTCCCGGAGGAGATTGAGGATGTGACGCAGATCAGCGCCCATTCTTCCCATAGCTATCAGACAGGAACGAACATGTACTTCGTATTCTCCTGGAAGGGAGTGAAGGATCTGGCCAAGTCAGAGCAGCAGTATGATACAGCCATGAATATTATCATGGAAGAGACACTGCGCTTCGGAGGCAGCATCTGCCATCACCATGGAGTAGGCAAATACCGTACGAGATGGATGGCGCAGGAGCATGGAAGCTCTTTCCCGATGATGTATAAGCTGAAAGATGCCTTCGATCCGAATGGTATTATGAATACAGGAACCTTCCTTCCGAAACGGTAAGTCTTATGTAGGAGAGCTTTGCACACAAGCCATAACATAGTCTTTCCATATAATATATATAATCCATAGACACAGCACAGTTAGGGCCGGCAGGCATGCCGGCCCTAACTCCATAGGAATGTACAGTGAGGGATAACAGATGGAGAATAAGCAGATAGATACCGAGACGCCCATGCTCTTCCAGGAGATATCGGAGGGATATCTGGCGGATGAATCGGGAGGCTTGGGATGGGCGGCGGGCCTATGCCTGCCTCGAAGTGCCCAGGAAGCCTGCCGCGGGCTTCGGGAAGCACAGAATCGGAAGATGCCGGTGACAATCCAGGGGGGGAAGACCGGGATATGCGGGGGAGCCGTGCCGGAAGGCGGGCTTGTGATGAATCTGTCCCGTATGGACCAGCTAGTGAAGGCACAGTGGCAGGAATCCGGGATGCTGTTGATCTGTGTGCAGGCAGGAATGACCCTGTCGGCGTTGACGCAGATGCTGGACAGCCTGGGGGAGGGTGAGCCATACTTTTTTCCAATCAATCCTACGGAGGGAGAAGCTACCATAGGAGGGATTGCCGCCTGTCATACGGAGGGCAGCCGGGCGGCCTATTACGGCCCTCTGGAGAACTGGGTGGAAGAGATTGAGGCGGCAGATTTGTCGGGCGAGCTTCATCGGTTCCCTAGAGAGGAGCTGGCTTCAGTGCTTGGGGACGAAGGGGAGCACTATGTGATCCTGTCCGTCACTCTCTGCCTGGAGAAAGCGCCCAGAAATACAGCAGCGCTGCTGTGCCCCTTCGGCAGTGCAGGGGAGATCGCAGCCATAGCCCAGCAGGCCAGCAGTCGGCTGCAGGCGGGCCGTCTTACGATGGCCGAATGGATTGGAAGGGATGCAGCCCGCCTGTTGGCCGAATGTGGAAAGGAGACGGGCCTTGCCGGCCTGCCGCGATCTGCCAAGACGGGGGCCTATGCTCTGCTGGAGCTTACCGCCGATTCGGAGGAAGAGCTGATGGACGGACTGGAGAACTTGCTTGGCCTGTTGGAAGAATA
>CALWRT010000049.1 GCA_944384015.1 uncultured Lachnospiraceae bacterium
CAAAGCGCCCCCACAAAACCAAATTTTATCATCTGCGCAATCAATTTTCTCATAGCTGCATCCTCTCCTGCTCACGTTTCCTTATTGTTCCCCTGGCATTTTCAATTCATAGGTCGCATGGTCCAGGGAGAAATTGGGGTTAAAGTACGGATCTCCCTTCTCCAGCTCTTCCTTCCACCTCTCCCGAAACACGGCCACTTCCCTCTCGTAGCGTTTCGCACTCTCCCCGTCTTTGTCCAGTCCCCTGGACTTGGATTCATAGTGGTACAGTTCCGCGAACGGCGTAAATATATTCAGCAGGCCAAGCTTTCTCACCCGCAGGCAGAAGTCCACGTCGTTCAAGGCGACGGTAAAGCTCTCATCCAAACCGCCCACCCTGTCGTAGATTTCCTTGCGCACCATCAGGCACGCGCCTGTCACTGCCGTGACGTCCTGGGCGTAGCACAGCCTCCCCATATACCCCAAGTTCTCCCTTGGAAGCAGATGGTGAGTATGTCCGGCCGCTCGGTGAGCGCCGAGCCCAATTACAATGCCTGCGTGCTGTATCGTATTATCTGCATAGTAAAGCTTCGCCCCCACTGCACCCACATCATCCCGCTGGGCATACATCAGAAGTTCTTCCATCCACTCTCTCGTGATCACCTTCGTGTCATTGTTCAGAAGGATCAGATACCCCCCTGCCGCCTGAGCTGCCGCGTAGTTATTGATTTTCGAGTAATTGAAGCCGCCCGGCTCTTCATATTTCAGAATCCGCACCTTAGGCTGGCTCTCCAGCAGCCGGTAGTATTCCATCGTCTCCGGCTTCTGACTGTTGTTCTCCACTACAAGGATCTCATAGTTCTCATAGGTGGACTTATTTAATATAGAATCCACGCACCGTTTCAGATCTTCCATATGATCCCGGTTAGGGATAATAATGGAAATCTTCGGGTACCCGGTCAGCTTGTATTTGATGCGGAAGATGGTGGGAAATGCCCGCGTGCTCTCCACACTCCCATCCAGCCCGCAGCTCTTCAGATGGGCCAACACAGCCCTCTTAGCCGCGTCAATAGCATAGGTCTTTGCCCCGATATCCGCCGCTGTGGACGCAGGGTGCGATCGCCAGTAATAGAGAATTTTCGGCACATGCACGATCTTCTTGGCCCTGGCCGTCAGCCGCAGGATCATATCATGATCCTGGCTCCCGTCATACTCCGAGCGAAACAGACCGCTCTCCTCCAGCAGCTTCTCCGAAAAAACGGAGAAATGGCAGATATAGTTGTTCGCCCGCAGATTGTCGATGGAGAAATCCGGTTTGAAATGAATGGTCAGCATATTGTCAATGCTGTCCCCCTCAAATGTCACTTCGTCGCAGTAGATATAGTCGGCTCCTTCTTCACATATCACTTTCATATATTCGTACAGCACCGACGGGTGCAGCAGGTCATCGTGATCGAAGAGCCCGATATAATCTCCGGAGGCCATCTCGAAGCACACATTGGTGTTCCCGGAAATCCCCAGGTTTTTCTCGATCTTCCGATACTTGATCCTAGAATCCGCCGCCGCGTATTCCTGGCAGATCCTGCCCACTTCCTCGTGCTCCGCATCACTCCCGTCTGCCATGCACAGTTCCCAATTCTCATAGGTCTGCGCCTGCACCGAGGCGATCATCTCCCTCAAGAATTTCTCCGGCGTATTGTACAGGGGAACAAGGATGCTGAAGGTGATCTCCCTGGGGAATACAGTCTCCCGCTGGCGCTTTGCCTCCGCTTCGTCGGGGAAGCTGGCCAGCCCATGCTGCTTCTCGGCATTCTTCTGGCGCATTTTCCGGCGTATCTTGCGGGCAACTCCCACCGGGCTTCCATACTGGCGGTATACATCCCTGATGCGCACGCACGTATGCATGGCTCCCCGCAGCGGCTTGGACAGTTTCCAGGCGAAGCTGTTCTTAATCCTTCCAAGCTTATAATCCAGCTCCTCAATGTGCTTCTCCGCTTCCTCCAGCTGCGCCGCTAACTCGTCATTTTTCTCGCACTCTCGATTGTAGAGGGCGCGGTAATATTCGGTTAAATTCTCATCGGTCTCCCGTGAAGGGTTCCTGTTCTCTATGTTCATGGTGTGCCTTTCTCGCATGTGCCGACGCTGCCGCCGGCCGGCCTGTCATCCTATATTTCTTAAGCAAATGCTGATTTCATCAGCGTTTCCTTATCTATTTTTCTTTCTATCCTGAATATATTACGTCGGTATTTCCAGAATAACCTACCGGAATCTCTCCGTCAAGCCCTGGGATAGTAACCGTCTCTGTCCGGAAGCTGGAACTGCCCCCGCAATGTTTCCCATGCCTCCCTGCCAGACTGCGTCTCTTGTATCTGTTCGTTCATAGAGTCGCACATCGTCCCGCCGCTTCCCAGCAGCCGGATCTGCGCATACGGGGACACCACGTGCCGATAACCCATCTGCTCCAGGCGGAGACAGTATTCAATCATTGGGAAAACCGGCATTTGTTTCCCTCCAATTGTCTGCTTCTGCAGGAAGCCTCCAGCCTCTTCATGCACCCTTCTGCGGATGGCAAAACAGCTGTTGTCTACCGCGTGTACATTCCGGTACCAATAATTTTTCCCGCGGTCTGTCGTCCCATCCTCGTAGCATCCCCGGAACATTGGGACAGGACCGTCCTTTTCCAGGACGATTCCCATCTCCCGCAGCGTTTTCCCTTCCCCCATGATCTTCGGCCCGGCCACCGCCACCTTGTCATAGAAAGCCCAGTCGGCCAGCTCTGTCACGGTCTGCCTGGTCATGGGAAGCGCCCGGTCCGTCAGGAAGAGGAGAATCTCTCCTGCCGCCCGGGCAGAGCCCGCCTGATAGCCGTCCGGCCACCGGCTTCCGGCGGATACCCGGACTGTGACGCAGCCTTCTTCTGTCAATCCTTCCAGCCGGTTCTCATCTTCTGATACCACGATGATCTCCCGCTCTTTCATCCGCAGCGCCACCTTTACAAGGGATACGAGCAGCTTCAGGCTGCCCCTCTTCGACTCATCAAAGACGATGACGGAAATATCCTTCTCATGCTTCCGGTTCCACAGCACCTGCATTTTAAAGATATCCCGGTTATAAAAACGAACGTCTGCCTGAGGCTCTCCCATCCGGGCCAGATGTCCCTTCACAGCCCTGAGCTGGGCATCCAGGGCGTAGCTCTTCGTCTCCATGGAAGACGCCGTGGACGTAGAGGCCATCCGCCAGTGATAGAGTATCCGTGGAATTCCCAGTATCTTATCGGTATGTTCCGCCGCTTTCAAGAAGAGATCCCAGTCCTGCGCCCCGTCTGTCTCAGTATCCCAGCCTCCGATTTCCCGGACCAGAGAGGTGCGCAGAACAGAAAAGTGGGTAATATAATTGCCGGAATACATCATATCCTTGGACCAGGCCGGCTTGTACAGCGGATTAAAGCGTTTCGACGTCTGCTCGTCCACCATATCCTGATCCGAATAGAGAAAATCCGCCCGATCGGCCTCATCCCCCTGCAGGCACATCACAACTTCACAGAGGGCGTTCTCGGTCAGCAGGTCGTCATGATCCAGCATCGCCGTATACTCGCCTTCTGCCATCTCCAGGCAAGCGTTGGTATTGCCTGAGATCCCTAGATTTTTCTCAAGAGAACGGACTTTTATCCTGTGATCCTGCTTCTGCCACTCTTCCAGCACCCGGCACAATTCCTCCTCACCGCCGCTCGCGTTGGCGATGCAGAGTTCCCACTCGGGATAGCTCTGCGCCATCACGCTTGAGATCATCTCGTTCAGCAGCCGTACAGGCGTGCGGTAGACCGGGACGACGATGCTGATCAGCGGACGGTATGACAGCTGAGGCACAGCACTCCGGCACTGGGCAAAACGGGCTTTTTCTTCTTCTGTATAGAGATGGTCAAACGTCATTATCTGCATCAATTGTACTCCTTCGCTTGACGCGACTGCCACGTCATTCAGACAATCCCTGTCAAGGTGAACCGGTCAGTTCTTCCTGACAATCAGCTCCTTGATCTTGCGCAGCGGCCGGAATATACTCTCTCTCCGGTATTTCTCAATCTCCTGCTGCTGCCGCTCGATAATCTCCATGCGCTCCTTGGCCGCCGCCTCAATGGTAAAATACGTCCCCTCATAATAGTCAATTTTCTGCTGCTTCGCGTCATTCTCAATGGACAGGCGCTCAATCTCCTTTTCCAGGTGGTCACGGATAAGGGCCTGGTCCTTCAGCACGTGGAACAACATCTGATTATATTGTTCCCATTCCGTCTTGGAGCCGTCTTCTGAATTTTCTAGTTCTCCGCCCATCTGGCATTCCCCCGAATCCTTTATTATTCCGAAATTTTAACAACTGCAATTCCATCTTCAACAACCACTGACCCTTCTTCGGGCCATATCGGCATTTCTGCCGCTCTTTCCTGCAATGAAATATATTCTTCTGTTGTCACCTCATCATAATCATATCCCAATGCTTCCCAAAAGCCAACGATACGGCTATTGGTGCCTCCCGGCACCCCTGCATCCCACTCATAAAATGATTTCCCTAAAGTTTCGCCCTGAATCATCGACGGGTTAAATCCTGGATGCCAGGTTCCTACAACAGCCACTTTTGTCGTGCCTTCCCGGCCTCCATTTTGTTCCACGGCTGCAATCAATTCATGACTAAATTGCTTCTCTTGTTCATACACCATATAGTCAGTATATAACAACCGATTATCGGTAGTAACTACATTCCGATATACAATAAATAATATTGCAACATTCAATAGCATACATGCCTTCTTCTTGGGTATTCTGTTTCCCAGTTCCATTATGATTAGTTCTGCTCCCAGCCCGGCAACCAGGGGAACCGCCAGCTGCGCCCGGTCTACCGGCGCTGAACCCAAAACAATACTCAGGAAAAAGGGAGAAGCAATAAAGCCTACCACCACAAGTGTATACATCATTAATTCTTTCAGTGTCTCCTCCCTTTTGTAAAATTTATATACCAGAAGACACAAAAGCCCGATACTGATTATCGAATATCCATAGTTCCATGTGACCCCTTCACCGGTTATCACTTCCCCTATATAACTGCGAATCTGCCCCAGAACAGACTCTATCGGCTCCTTTCCCCACTTCACCATGCTTTCCGTATACAAGCCCTCGCCAATATTCTTCACCCTTCTGATGATTTCTCCTATCGCTGCATATATTGCATAGCCTGCGAGGAAACTTCCGATCAACCGCAAAACCATTCTGCATATCCAAGGCTTGCCTTCCTTAGTCTTGCGTTGGTATATGAACAGAAAGCTTCCCAGCGCCGCCGTAATGTACAAGGGAACAAAAGCCTGATACGAGCCAAAAGCCCAAACCATAAATCCTAATCCCAAGAACAGCGCCTTTCTTCCAGACTCTCCGGATACCCATTCGTATATAAACATCACCGAAAGGGTACAACATACCATCCCCCACATTACCTCGAAGGATAGACACTGGAAATTCAGCAGTTCCAACATATTAACGCTTGTAAAGAGAATAACGGGCAGCACTCCATAATATTTCCGATGAGTTCTCCCGGACACACGATAAATATGATATTCCCACAATATCCCTGCAACAGCCATCAGCACGGCAACGGCAATCCATGTATATCCAGGAACTAAAACCAAGTGTCCAAACAGCCATTTCGAAAATACAAGACCGTATCGGTCCACCCCATACCATCCGTCATAAAATCCCATTTGCTTTACAACCAGCGCTTCTGTGTCAATCGAAAAGCTAAAGTGAACAATCGCAAAACCATATGCTAAAATTGTAAACAGCAGTATATTAAATATCATAATTCTGTTATTTCTGCAAAATTCCTTGATATCTTTTATGCTCATAAAAATTCCTTCTACCGATAATTCAACAATGATGCTAATTTATTTATATTTTTCCGACCGAAAAATCCACCTTATCTAATGTCAAATGCGGGTTATAGTAAGGGTCACCTTCTCTCAGCTCCTTCCCCCATCTTTCCTGGAACCGCTGAATCTCTCCGCTAAATCGCTCTATCTTCTCATCTGTATCCTCAATCCCTCTGCTTTTTGATTCATAATGATACAGCTCCGCAAAGGGCGTAAAGACGATCAAATAGCCTTCCTTCCTAATTTTCATGCAGAAATCCACATCATTGAAAGCAACTTTATAGCCCTCATCTAAGCCGCCCACCCTGTCATACACTTCCCGTTTTGTCAGCAAGCACGCTGCTGTAACTGCTGTTAGATTTTGGGCAATTGTTAATCTTCCAAAATATCCAAACGTATCTCGCGGGAAATTTTTGTGGGAATGATTTGCCACTCCCCCAATTCCCAGGATCACGCCCGCATGCTGTATGGTGTCATCCGGGTAATACAGCATGGCTCCAACTGCTCCCACTTCTTCTCTCTGGATATACATAATCATTTCCTCCAGCCAGTCAGGGGTAATCACCTCTATATCATTGTTGAGCAGAAGGATATATTCTCCCTTGGCATACTGGTATCCAAAATTATTGATCGCTGAATAGTTAAATTCATCTTCCCAGATTACCACGCGGATACGCGGATTCTGTTGTATTTCCTCATAATAATGGAAGGTGGCTTCTTCCTCGCTGTTGTTCTCTACAATGATAATCTCATAATTTTCATAAGTCGACTTCTCAATAATCGAATCAATACACTTCTTCAAGTCTCTTATGTGATCCTTGTTGGGTATAATGATGGATACCAGTTTCTTATCCTTGATTTGATACTTTATCCGATAATACCCGACTGGTCTCGCATTCGATACATCCCCTTCCAGACCGATTCTCTCCAAATGGGCTTTCAGTGCTCTTTTCGCCGCGTCAATCGCGTAAGGTTTCGCGTCGATACTGGATGCTACGGATTCCTTGTGCACTCGCCAATAATACAAGATTTCCGGCACATGGACGATCTTCTTCGCCTTCTCGGTCAGCCTCAAGATCATATCATAATCCTGGCTCCCGTCATATTCCCTTCGGAATCCTCCCACCTGCCGATATAGTTCCACCGAAAATACGGTAAAATGGCAGATATAATTACATCCCCGCAGCATGTCTGGAGCAAAATCTGGCTTATAGAAAGAATCATAATTATCTGAAATCAATTCCGAGAACTTGGCTTCATCCGAGTAAAGAAAATCTGCTCCCTCTTCCTTGATAGCAATTGCATATTTCTGCAGCGCGCAGGGATGAAGATAATCATCATGGTCAAATAAGCCGATATAGTCCCCTTGGGCCATCTCCAGCGCTGCATTCGTGTTTACCGATATTCCCTCGTTCTTTTCCAGTTTTTTATATTTGACCCGGTTATCCAGCTTATGGAAGAATTTGCATATCTCTCCCACGTAACTGTGGGAGCCGTCGCTGCCATCCGCCAGGCACAGCTCCCAATTCTCGTAATTCTGGGCGAACACAGATTCTATCATCTCATAGAGGTACAGCTCCGGCGTATTATAGAGAGGCACCACAATACTGAATTTGATTGTCTCATCTGTGATATCCGCTTTTTCTGCCTTGGCTGACAGGAAAAAGTCATCGTTTTGATGAATATGAAGCGTCTCATAGTAATGCTTCGCGTCTTTTTCTCCCTGCCGCCTACCTTCTGCCCCGCCTTTTAAGAAGCCTTTCATCCCTTTCACGCGGATGTAGAGAAACGGCCTGCGCTTCAGCTGATCCCGAATGCCGTCTGATACGGCCCTGAGAGGTTTGGACATACGCCAAATCCTGGAATTAACCACTGCCTGGTAATCCTGCAATGCCAGGAACAGGCGGTGGTTTAAGTCGGCATTCTCCTGCCGTCCCTGAATAATCAAATCGTAGCGTTCCTGCAGCAGCGCATTCTGCTGCTCCACGGCCGCCGTCGCCCTGTCCAGATTCTTCTTCGTATAGAAAATATCCTTCGCGTATCCGGCCATCCCTGCCAAGCTTTCTGGGGGGAGTACCGTATACTCCAGATGCATCACCACCTGAAAGGTATTTTCTTTCAAGTGGTCCACAATGACATAGGGATCCGCTTCGGGGAACAGATAGATTCCTTCCTTCAGCTCTGTGCCATTGGTATCCAGCCTCTCTGCCATGTAGGCTTCCCGGGGAGACAGGCACAGAACACTCTTGATGCACAGAAGGCCCCCTTCTTCAGAAGGATCGATACGGATTCTCTGATATCCCGCCGGAATTGCAATCTCATACCGATCTCCCTGCACCGGCATCACCATCTCGCTGTATGTCTCTGAAAATTCCTCCTTCTCCAGGCCATAATAAACCTTTATCCCAAATACTTCCCGAATTTTTTCCTTATATTCCAGCAGCTGCTGCCGCTCAATATTGGGCCCTGCCATGCCCAGATACATATTGGGTATCGGGATCTGCTCCTGCTCGATATAACGCTGGAAATGATATTCCATATCCGCGTAGGCAGCCCGGTCTTCCTCAGAAATGCCCAGCATTTCCCATATTCCCAGCTCTTTCAGCTTCCCGCGCCCATCGGCATGTATATAATAGAAGACAGATCGATAGAATATAAATTCTGCCGGAACCGGGAAGTCAAACACCCACTCATAGTCAATCACATTCCACTGCTCTCCATCCCAGATAACATTGGAGAAGATCAGATCCAAATTACTAAAAGACGCGGCTTTCTTCCCTCCAGACAGCCGGGCCTTTCCGAAGACCGCTTCAAATGCTTCTGTCGGGACAAATGCCTCATCTCCACAGATCGCCTGGAGCTGAGCGCGGAACCACTGCCACCGTTCCAGTATCTCCACATAGTTCTTCTCCGCCAACAGCCGATCCAGCTGTTCCTCCAGGCTTTCCCCGTCTATATACGCAAAGCGGGCAGAGCTGCCAACCATCTCGCAGGCAGCCGGGCAGAATCCGATCCCTCTATAGAGCTGCACAAGGCGGCCATAATTTTCAGACATTGCCCGGACATGCCTGTCTGCCGCTTCTGTCAAAGGGGTCTTTTCTACACAGCGTCTCCCGTCCTCTAACACTTTTATGTCAGTTCTTGTCTGGAATTTCGGCGCTCTTCGCTCGTTATTATACTTTGAAAATATAATCTTCTCCATCAGTTTTCTCCTCTCCCGAGTATCACCAGATAGGAATTGGCGTAGAAGGGAAATACCCCTTCCTCAATTAATCCGTCAAACACTTTCCCCTCATCAAAGAGAACCAGCCTCTCCCCGTCAAAATTTCTCATATTATTTGACAGTTCTCCCGGCTTCGGCAAATACTGGTCCGAGTAGATGGCGCAGGGCAGTTTATAGTCAGGGTAAGGGTAATAGAATTCCCACGCCGTATATCCGCTTTCCCTGAACAAATTTTCCAATTCCCTTTTCGAGAATGTCTTTACCCCGTGGCTATCCTGATACCCTTCAATCCCCTCAAAATATTTGCTGACATGATCTTCTCTGCATCCTGCCCAATATTTCAGCCCGTATTTGTTCTCAATGGCTATGATCAGTTTGCCGTTTGGATTCAGATGCTTTTTCATCAGCCGCAAAAATTCCACATAGGGCTGCTCTGCCAGGATATAGCTCTCCGCGTATTCCAAGACGCCAATTAACGTTATATAATCATATTGCTCTGTAAGAGCCTTCTCAATCGTCTCAAAGTTCCCTACATAAATCCGGATGTTGCTGTACGACCGGTTCCGATAGGCGTTAATGAGGCTCCTCTTCCTGGACAGCTCGATACAGTCCACCTTCCCTGCCTTGGCAGCCAGCGTCCCCGTGACGGCACCGCATCCGGCTCCTACTTCCAGCACCTTCGCGTCAGCTTCCATCGGCATCCACTCGATAATGTTTCCCCTTGTACTTGACAGATGATATAGGACCGGCCATTGATTCTTTTCAGCGATGATTTTATGAAACTTGGACTCGTCATACTCCTTTACAATGTCCAACAGTTCATCTTCCACTTCGCCGTCACAGTAAAGATCCTGCCCGGAATAATATTCATAGTTCAGTGTGATATTTCCAACCTTCTCTTCTCTTTCCATTGTCAGACCTAAATCCTTTCACAAACCACGACCGAGTTCATATCATAAACGCCAACTGTATTTTTATCTGAGATCACCGTGATACTGCACACATCATACAGTCTGTGGTACACGGTAAAATCCCCGTCATGATACCCGGTACACCCCAGAGACAACAGATATTCTCCTCCCTGGAGATTCATTTTTTGGGAAAATTCCACCTCATATAGGCTTCCTTGAGCCGTCGTCCCCGTATCGATCTTCTCCAAGAACGTATTCGTCCCCGTCAGTTCTGTTCCCTGCTTGTCCTTAATGGTAAAAGCCATGATTGGCTCCTGTACGCTGCCCTCAAACCGCACCCTCATGCAAATGCGGAATTTCTCTCCCTTGATAATGCTGTTCGTGATTGTCCCAGACTTATCAAATATACCAAAATCGACAATATAGGCCAATCCATTTCCATATTCCAATGTGTCAGGATTCACCGTAAGAAAACTCTTCATCTCTTTGCGCTCCTGGGTTTGCCGGGCTGCAGGTTCCTCCTGGGATTCCTGGGGTTCCAACTGATTCACCAGTACCTTCTTATACATATCGATCATTTCCTTCGGCTGGCCCTCGGCAAGCTTATTGCCCTTATTCAGCAGGACGACTCTGTCGCAGTATTTGCTGATGCTGCTCAAATCATGGCTTACGAACAGAATCGTTTTGCCCATGTCTTTGAACTCTTCGAATTTGTGGTAGCACTTCGTCTGAAAAAACACATCCCCTACGGAAAGAGCTTCATCCACAATTAAAATCTCCGGATCAATGTTGATGGCGACCGCAAAAGCCAGCCGCACGAACATGCCGCTGGAATAGGTCTTCACCGGCTGATAGACAAAATCTCCGATATCCGCAAAGGAAAGAATATCTTCTAACTTGGCGTCAATCTCTTCCCTGCTGAAACCGATCATGGTGCCGTTCAGATAGATGTTTTCTATGCCGGTATATTCCATATTGAATCCGGCCCCCAGCTCCAGCAGGGCTGATATCCTCCCATTGATCTCTACTTGTCCGCCGCTGGGATTCAATACGCCGGTAATGATTTTCAGAATCGTTGACTTCCCGGAGCCATTGGTACCGATGATGCCCACCGTCTCCCCTCTGCGCACATCGAAGTTCACATGGTTTAACGCATAATGCTCCTTATATCTTTTTTTCCTGCTGATTCCCAATGATTCCTTCAGCCTGTCTATCGGTTTGTCATAAAGGCGGTATACCTTCGTAACATCTTTGACGCGAATCGCATAATTCTCCATTGTCTCCTCCAATTACAGGACATCTGCAAAATGTATCTTTAACTTTTTAAATATCATGCCGCCGATCCCGAACATTACCGCAGCGCAGACCCAAAAATACAGCGTCATATACGGGTGCTCCCAAAACCATACTTTATTGATCAATGCGTCTCGATATCCGCTTACAATATAAAATATGGGATTCAGCCGGAAAATCCAATGGAGCGCAGACGGAATCATATCCAGCTGCCACATGATCGGCGTCATCCATACGCCGACCTGCAGGAAAATATTAATGATCTGGGTTAAATCTCTGAAAAAAATAACAACCGAACAAGTGGCATAGCAAATTCCCAGCACTAAAATGAATACACAGAAAGAATAATATAGAATCTGCAGCGTATAGAGATCCGGGAATCTTCCATAACAGCTAAATAGCACAACAGTAAACAGCACAAAAAAGCCATGTACAAACATCGCTGAAATAATCTTGATAATAGGAAGGATACTGATCTTGAACACAACCTTTTTTACCAAATAATTGTATTCAATCAGCGCGTTCGTCCCTCCGTTCAGTGCATCGCTGAAGAAGAACCAGGGCACAAGCCCGGACACGAGATAGAGCACCCAGGGCACATCTCCCACCGGCGCGGAACGAAAACCCACCTGGAACACAAACCAGTAAACGAGAACCGTCACAATCGGCTGGACGAAGGCCCAGAAGATTCCCAGATAAGAACCTGCGTACTTTGTCTTAAAATCATTGCGGGCCAGCTTAAAAATCAATCTTCTGTTCCTGTACAATTCAATCGGAAGGCTGGCGAATTTCTCCCGGTACTTCAGAAACGCCAGCAAAATGATATCCAGGATGACACAGCACGCGATTTTTTTAAGCCGAGCATCCGCGTCTCCATACGCGACAGGTAAATTCCAAATCCAGATATTCAGCAAAATCCCCAGCAGAATGATCCCGGCTGTCCACTTTTTCTTAGACATATAGCCTCTCCTTTATCTCCGGTAATCTTTCCATCCGCCCCATTTTTGATCCTTTTCAGAAATCGTCAACTCCAGCCCCTCTGGTATAGGCCACTCCACGCCTATATCCGGATCATTCCACGCCAGTCCGCCTTCGTCGTTGGGATGGTAAAAATCCGTACATTTATATACAAATTCAGCCGTATCTGACAGCACCAAAAATCCATGGGCAAAATTTTTCGGGATAAAAAACTGCTTCTTATTCTCCTCCGACAGCAGTACCCCGAACCATTTGCCGTATGTCTGAGACCCTTCTCTCAGGTCTACAGCCACATCGAACACTTCCCCTCTTGTCACTCTCACCAATTTATCCTGCGGATAATTGATTTGAAAATGCAGGCCCCGCAGCACGCCCTTTTTGGACATGGACTGATTATCCTGGACAAATTCCATATCGATCCCGGCGGCTTTGTAATCGTTATAATTATACGTCTCCATAAAATATCCCCGTTCATCTCCAAATACTGTCGGGGTGATGACTTTCAATCCCTCTATAAAACATGTTTCTACTGATATCTTTCCCATTTTTCTCCCTTTCCGTCAGCACACTTTTCTTACAGTCCGTTCGCTATATCAATCAAATACTGCCCATAATCCGTCTTCAGCAGCGGCTGCGCCAGCGCAATCAGCTGCTCTCTGTCAATGAAACCTCTCCTGTAGGCAATCTCTTCGATACAAGAAATATAGAGTCCCTGCCTCTTCTGGAAGGCCGCGACAAAATCCGCCGCATCTAAGAGGGAATCGTGATTCCCGGTATCCAGCCATGCGAACCCCCGCCCCAATGTCTCCACCTGCAGCGTGCCTCGGCGAAGATATTCGTTATTCACACTTGTAATCTCAATCTCCCCGCGCGCGGAAGGTTTTACATTTTTGGCGATTTCCACCACATCATTATCATAGAAATACAGGCCGGGCACAGCGTAATTGGATCTCGGCTTCTGGGGCTTCTCTTCAATTGACAATGCCTTGCCGCTCTCATCAAATTCCACGACCCCATATTCTCTCGGATCCTTGACATAATAGCCAAAGATTGTCGCCCCCTGCTTCCTCGCCGCCGCCCTCTTCAGCACCGCCGAGAAGCTCTGCCCGTAAAAAATATTATCTCCCAAAACAAGAGCGACATGATCGCTCCCGATAAATTTCTCCCCCACAAGAAAAGCATCCGCCAGACCCCGGGGCTGTTCTTGTACCGCGTAGGATAATTGAAGCCCCAGCTGCTCCCCTGTGCCGAACAGCTCTTCAAATACAGGCAGGTCCCTGGGGGTGGAAATAATCAATATCTCCCTTATCCCTGCCAGCATCAAGGTGGACAACGGATAATAAATCATCGGCTTATCATATACCGGCATAATCTGCTTGGAAATAGCCTTTGTCAATGGATACAGTCTCGTCCCGGAACCCCCGGCCAAAATAATCCCTTTCATCGTTATCATTGCTCCTTTTCTCTAAGACCACGCTAAGGGACAGGCATAAGATGTCTGTCCCCCTAATATGTGCTTATTTGCTGCTATACATCTCTTCATAATATTTCTGATAATCACCGCTTGTCACATGCTTCATCCACTCTTCATGCTCAAAGAACCACTGAATCGTGAGTCTGATCCCTTCTTCAAACATCGTCTCAGGATACCAGCCAATCTCTGCCTTAATCTTATCCGGCGCAATCGCGTATCTGCGGTCATGCCCTTTCCTGTCTGTCACGTAAGTGATCAGATCATCTCTCACAAGTTCCTTGCGCGGGTCACTGTCCGGGAGCATCTCTCTCAGCGTATCCAAAATAATATGAATGATCTCTATATTCTGTTTCTCATTGTGGCCGCCAATATTATATCTCTCACCAAGTTTTCCTTTTTCCAGGACCATGTCAATCGCCTTCGCATGATCATCTACATACAGCCAATCCCGTACATTCTTCCCGTCGCCGTACACCGGAAGCTTCTTCCCCTGCAGCGCATTGTTGATAATGAGCGGTATGAGCTTCTCCGGAAATTGATACGGCCCATAGTTATTGCTGCAGCTTGTAATATTTACAGGAAGTCCATATGTGTCAAAATAAGCCTTCGTAAGCATGTCCCCCGCCGCCTTGCTGGCCGAGTACGGACTATGGGGCGCGAAGGGGGTCGTCTCATAAAAATAACTTCCCTCTTCCTCCAAAGAGCCATATACCTCATCCGTCGACACATATAAAAACTTCTTATCCGCCATAAAAGACCCGTCAGCCAATTCCCAGGCCTTCTTGGCGGAATCCAGCATCACCTGCGTGCCCAGCACATTCGTCCGGACAAAGATATCCGGATTCTTAATGCTTCTGTCCACATGGCTCTCCGCGGCGAAATGTACTACCCTGTCAATATCATTCTCGGCAAAAATCCGTTCTATCGCTTCTCTGTCACAAATATCAGCCTTAATAAACTGATAGTTCTCTCTGTCCTCAATATCTTTTAAGTTCTCTAGGTTCCCGGCATACGTCAGACAATCCACATTCACGATTTTTATCTCGTCCCCGTATTTACGAAACATATAATGAATGTAGTTTGAACCGATAAATCCGGCCCCTCCAGTCACAAGATAGGTTCTCATCCCTAAAACTCCTTTATTTTCACTATTTAACAAATATGTAATATTATATCATCATCGTTGTTCATATTCAACCTAAGAATTTCTTTCAAATATGGGTTATTATAACCACATTTACATTATAGATGAAGGGGCCGCCTTCCGGCGGCCCCCACAAATTCTGATACGCATATTCAGGCTGTCTTATTAATAACTTAACAGGTTTGAAATTCTCCTTACAATGTCGGTTCCGTAGTTTGCCCCCGTCGCCCAGCCGTATCCATATGGATTCTCCTGTACTCCAAGCCACTCCACGTACGGGGCGCACCCTTTCGTGACATATCCATATCTCGGGTCTACACAAGTCTGATTCAACGGCTCTGTGGACGCATATGCCTTCAAGTGCTGGATCTGGGCCCGGATGCCAATGCGGACACTCTCGAAACTATTGCCTTTTGCCCCGTTGCCGGTGGCTCCAATCCCAGCAAAATTATACTGGGAAATATCCACATCACCGCCAAATCTCAGCCATCCGGTCTCCTTCATCGCCTGGCAGAACGCAACTTCAGCTTTTACCCCTTCCGCTGCTGCTTCTTCCAGATAAATCTGGCAGAAGGTCTCGATGTTCGGCGCATCACTGTTCGCATAATAGGCCGGGTAGGTTGCATTGGCATTATAATAGCTCACCATCTGCTGTACAGTCGTACTGCTAATTCCCATAATCGCATATCCACTGACAGAGAAAGTCGTAGTGCCTATCAGTTTCTGTGTTCCATTGTTCAGGGTGATATAAGCATGCACGTTATAGGTTCCAACTGTCCCATGATTAGATACAGGCACCTGGGCGATCCACTGTACTCCTTGCCTGCCAGCCGTATACCACCGAAGATCGTCTTGTCCCCCTTGGCTGCTCCATACCGCAAACCTCAGCTGGGTAATCACGCTCTCATACCCCACTCCGCTCGCTGAGACTGTATAGATCGTCTGATTGGCATTGGGGCTTGCTGTAATCGTCGTCTCCGGCATCTCCAGCGTTACCGTCGTACTCCCCGCCATTTTCCGGATTCCGTTCCCGTCCGTCACATACACATGGATCGTATACGTCCCGTAATTATAGTTATGGTACGCAATGTTCGCATTCGCTACATAGTTCCCGTTCGTCAGCGCAGCCGCATCATACCAGTGGATGTCCGATTGGTCGGCCTTGCTCCACACCGCTGCCTGCACCTTCGACACTCCCGACGGTGATGTCGGCA
>CALWRT010000050.1 GCA_944384015.1 uncultured Lachnospiraceae bacterium
GCTCTTCTCTTCCTCCCCTCCGATATAGGGGATGATATTTCCCTCCATCTCGGGCCAGTCGGCAAAGGTTTTGCCTGCCCCGGATATTGCCTGATAAGTTGTCGCCACCACTTCTGTCGGCTCAAACTCCTTCCAGGCGCTCAGCACAGGTGCGTAGCTCTGGATGGAGCAGTTCGGCTTCACCGCCACAAATCCTCTTGCCGTTCCCAGGCGTTCTCTCTGATAGCGGATCACCTGGAAATGTTCCGGGTTCACCTCCGGAATTACCATCGGCACATCCGGCGTCCACCGATGGGCACTGTTGTTGGAAACTACCGGAGTCTCTGTCTTGGCATAAGCATCCTCGATCGCCCGGATCTCATCTTTCGTAATATCCACCGCACTGAATACAAAATCCACCTGGGATGCCACTTGATCTACTTCATTCACATTCATAACCGGTATGTTCTTCACTCGGTCCGGCATAGGAACGGCCATCTTCCAGCGGTTTCCTGCCGCCTCCTCATAAGTTTTCCCTGCGCTCCTGGGGCTGGCAGCAATTGTCGTCACTTCAAACCAGGGGTGATTCTCCAGCAGAGAGATAAATCTCTGTCCCACCATGCCGGTTCCGCCCAAGATACCTACTTTCAGCTTATCACTCATTATGTCTACACTCCTCATCTGCCTTGTCTTCACAAGACGCACATTTGTATTTCTATAAAATACTATAACAGAAAGCAAGAAAATGCAAGCCTTTTTACGATTTACGATTCTCCGATGATCCGGCTGTTATCCAGATACTGCCTGCTGTCCGCGATCTCCTGTTCCATCATGGCCTGTCCCGGCCCTCCTTTTGTCAGCCGTTTTTCTACGCAAGTCTTCAGGCTCACCACATCATAGATATCCTCCTCGAAGACCGGACTGATTGCCTTCAGCTCATCCAGCCCCATCTCCTCAATGGAACAGTTCTTCTCCATACAGCGCAGCACAAGCCTTCCTACAATCCCGTGAGCATCCCGAAACGGAACTCCGTGGTTTACCAGGTAATCCGCCGCGTCGGTGGCATTGGTGAACCCATTCCTGGCACTCTTCTCCATCACGTCTTTCCGGAATTTCATTGTAGCGGCCATGCCATCAAATAGAGAGATGCATCCCTTTGCCGTGTCGATGGCGTCAAAGGTAACTTCCTTGTCCTCCTGCATGTCCTTGTTGTACGCTAGGGGAAGCCCCTTCATTGTGGTCAGCATGGACATCAGCGCCCCGTACACTCTTCCGGTCTTGCCCCGCACAAGCTCTGCAATGTCTGGATTCTTCTTCTGAGGCATAATACTGCTTCCGGTGCTGTAGGCGTCATCCAGTTCCACGAATTGGTACTCATTCGTATTCCAGATAATCACTTCTTCGCTGAACCGGCTCAGATGCATCATAATCATAGACAAGGCAGACAAGAATTCAATCACGTAGTCCCGATCCGATACGGAATCCATACTGTTCGCCGTCGGCCCGGCGAAGCCCAGCAGGCGGGCGCTGTATTCCCGATCCAGCGGGTAGGTGGTGCCGGCAAGGGCGCCGGCCCCCAGCGGGCAGTAATTCATCCGCTCATAGATATCCGCCAGCCGAAGCCTATCTCTCTTGAACATCTCAAAGTAAGCGCCAATGTGAAGGGCAAGGGTTATCGGCTGGGCTTTTTGCAGGTGGGTAAATCCCGGCATGTAAGTGTCTATATGCTCCTCCATCATATTCAGCAATGTATGGAGCAAATGGTTCAAAAGCCTGTCCACCTCCCCCAGTTCCCGCCGGATATACAGGCGCATATCCAGAGCAACCTGATCGTTGCGGCTGCGTCCTGTGTGCAGCTTCTTTCCGGTGTCTCCGATGCGTTGGATCAGATTTGCCTCCACAAAGCTGTGAATGTCTTCATACTCCTTCGTCGCTTCCAGCTTCCCGCTCTCGATGTCTTCCCGAATGCCTGTAAGCCCCTGGACAATATCATCCCTCTCTTTTTCCGTGAGTATCCCCTGCCTGGCCATCATCCGCACATGGGCGATGCTCCCTTCAATATCCTCCCGATACAGCCGCTTGTCGAAATCAATGGAAGCGTTAAATTGGTAAACGATCTGATCTGTCTCCTTCGTAAACCTGCCTCCCCACAATTGTGCCATCTTCTTTCCTCCTTGTCTCTTCGTTCATTCTATAGGGAAACGCTGATTAAAGCGTTTCCTGCGGAGCACCTAAGGAAACGCTGATTAAATCAGCATTTCCTTCGTTTGCCTGTTCTGCTCCCGCATAGTCTGTTCCCTCTCTCTTAGAGAGAAGACGCAGCCGCAGTAATTTTGGCGGTACATGCCGTGCTCGGCAGATATCTTTGCTGATTTGCGGTATCCGTCCTTCTTCTTAAAATCCGACGGCAGATAGGCAATGCCATATTCCCGGGCCAGCTCCTGACCAATCTCATTGAGCCACTGAGCGTTCTTGTAAGGGCTGATGGAGAGGGTCGTGGTGAAATAATCGCAGGAGAGCTTATCTCCCCATGCCGCCGCTTCTCTCAGCCGCAGGCGATAACAGGCATAGCATCGCTCTTCCCCTTCCCGGCATTCTTCCATCCCTCTCACCGCCTGGTAAAAGTCTGAGGGCTCGTAGTCCCCTTCAATAAAATGTACCGCATTGCAGAAGCTGCACTCCTTCATGTAGCGCTCCTGTTCTCTGGCGCGCATCGCATATTCTTCCGGAGGGTATATGTTAGGATTATAATAGAGCAGATATATCTCAAAATATGCCGAGAGCGTCTCCAGCACATAGGTGCTGCACGGCCCGCAGCAGCTGTGAAGCAGCAGCGTGGGCGCCGTCTGGTCGGTATGCGGTTTCAGCTGTCCCAACACCCGCTCCATCTCTTTCTGATAATTTTCTGCCACGGCAGCATCCTCCTTCCGGGCTGTCCCTCTCGCAGCCTCTTTCTATGTTTCGCATCTTATTATAATCAAAGAGCGCCCCAGGCGCAAGCAAAATACTCCGCCGGCCTCGAAAGCATTCAGCGGATTCTCATAACGCCTCATAAGACAGCAAGGTCAAACTGCCGCGCAAAGCACCTATTTTCCCTTTTTTCATACTATAAATAGAAAACAATAGGAAGGTGTAAGCTTTTGTGGATCCTTTACTGACTCTTCAGAATATCTGTTACTCTTATCACACGCCGGACGGCGAAACGCTCGCCCTGGAAAATATTTCCTTTACAGTTGACGAGGGAGAGTTCATCGCCATCGTCGGACCGTCGGGCTGCGGCAAATCCACTCTCCTCAATCTGATCTGCGGGCTGATGAAACCCCAGTCAGGAGAAATTGCTCTGCACGGAGAGCCGGTCACCCACACCCGTCCGGAGATCGGTTACATGCTGCAAAAAGATCACCTCTTCGAGTGGCGCACTGTATACCGCAACATTCTCCTCGGCCTGGAAATCCAGCACAAATGCACACCCGAGAATATCGCCAGGGCAGATGCCCTGCTGGAAACCTATGGCTTGGCTTCCTTCAAAAACTCCAGGCCTTCTCAGTTGTCCGGCGGAATGCGCCAGAGAGCGGCTCTGATCCGCACACTTGTCCTGGATCCAAATCTGCTCCTTCTGGATGAGCCATTTTCCGCTCTGGATTATCAAACCCGGCTGTCCGTCTGCGACGATATCGGGATCATTATAAAAAAGGAAAAAAAGACTGCTGTACTTGTCACCCATGACCTCTCAGAGGCCATCAGCACCGCCGACCGGGTCATCGTCCTATCGAAGCGCCCCGGCAAGATACGCAGCATCATTCCCATTAAACTGGATATCGAAGACAGAACCCCTTTCAGATCCCGTAATGCCCCGAACTTCAAAGATTACTTTAACCTTATCTGGAAGGAGCTGAACTGCCATGAATAACCTATCCGCCGCGCAGGCGGCTTATCTGGCCGCCAGGAAGCGGCACCGGCGCATTGTAACTGCAGCAAGGATTCTCCTCCTTGTTCTTTTTCTTTTTATATGGGAGGCAGCCGCCCAGTACGGACTGATTGATTCTTTTATTTTCAGCAGTCCTTCAAGAATTGTGCGTACCTTCCGGGATATGTGCGCGGACGGCAGCCTGTTCCTCCATGCAGGGGTCACACTGCTGGAGACCATCATAAGTTTTCTGCTTGTCGTTATCTTGGGCACTGCCTGCGCCGTACTGCTCTGGCTCTTTCGGAAGCTCTCTGAGATACTGGAGCCTTATCTGGTTATCTTGAACAGCCTCCCCAAGTCAGCCCTTGCTCCTTTGCTGATTGTATGGCTCGGGGCGAATGTGCGTACCATCATTGTGGCTGGCATGTCAGTGGCCATATTCGGAACCATTTTAAACCTATACGCCAGTTTCCGGGAGGCAGACCCGGATAAACTCAAACTCATCGCCACCCTCGGCGGCAGCCGCATGGACACCCTATGGAAGGTCGTCCTTCCATCCAATATTCCTATGCTGATCAGTATCTCCAAAGTCAACATCGGCTTATCTCTCGTAGGCGTGGTGATTGGAGAATTCATCGGCGCCCGCCAGGGGCTTGGATACCTTATTATCTACGGCAGCCAAGTATTCAAATTAGACTGGGTGATTATGTCCATCGTCCTGCTGTGCATCATTGCGATGGCACTCTACAGCCTGATTAGTACGATAGAAAAGCATAGCCGGAAATGGCTGTAGAAGACAAGGGCAATTTTGCCAAGAATGGGCATTCTCAGGAATTTTCAACCTCTCCTATCCATACGAAACATCCTATGAATGCAAAAACAGGAGCTGCCTGGCAGCCCCTGCTACATAATATCGTTCATGCAGATTCCTGTTCCTATTTTATAATATGATGGAATACTTGCGCCGCAGCCAGCAATATGCAGCCCAGCACAGCCAGCAGTATCTGGCTCACGAATACGCCTGCGGCAATCTCTACGGCAATCATCAGTAACGGAACCAGGATAAAAGCCGGCCCTAGGATAACACCGATCGCTAAGTTCAGGACAAGCACAGCAACTGCGGGAATTGCAGGTATATCCCACAGTAAAATCGAGCAGAGAATGCCTGCCACTAAAAGGAACACCAAGACAGAAGCGGCAATAATCACCAGCATCTGACGATCCTTCTTACGCCGTCTCTTTTTCTTGGATGTTCTCCGCCCTGTTCTCTGACCTGAGGATGAAGGCTGGCTCTTGCTTCTGCTCTTCCTCTGCCCTCCGTCTGGCTCATCCATATTAAACGCCTCGAATAATTCTTCACTGATCCTGTCGGAATTACTCCCGGAGCTGTTCGGCTCTCTGTATTTTCCTGCCATTATCTCTCCTCCAACTTCCTGATAGACAGTCTCTGCGTATGGCCGCTTATTTCCTGGAAAAATATACATCTGTTTCTTCCACGAAAAAAAGCTCCCGGCCGGACTTGAACCGGCGACCCACGCATTACGAATGCGTTGCTCTACCAACTGAGCCACGGAAGCAGTGATTTATCACACAAACAGTATTATAATCAAAACCTCCGTAAAATGCAACACTTTTTTTATAGAACCATTCTATTTCACTCAGCCGCATGTACATGTACGTCCAGCTGATTATAGGGAATCTCGATCCCGGCCTCATCAAAGCTCAGCTTAATCCTCTCGTTCAGATCCCACCTGGTATTCCAATAGTCCTCCGTCCTTACCCAGCTGCGGATACCTAAGATCACCGCACTCTCCCCTAATTCATCCACGAATACCTGCACTGGCCGGTCCTTCAGGATGGCCTCCTCTTCATCCAACAGCTTCTGAAGGATGGACTTGGCCAGCTTCAGATCTGATTGATATCCGATGCCGATCTTCAGATCCAGCTTCCGGTAATCTTCTGTGGTCACATTGGTCACCGTGGAATTGGACAATGTCCCGTTGGGGATGATCACAGCCCTGTTGTCCACCGTGAGCAGCTTCGTAGAGAAGAGGGAAATCTCTGACACAGTTCCCTCGTCCGTGCCGGCAATGATATAGTCGCCGACGCCGAAAGGTTTGAGCCCCAGTATCAGCACGCCCCCGGCAAAATTGGACAGGCTTCCCTGCAGTGCCATACCAACAGCCAGTCCCGCGGAGCCGAAGGCCGCGATGAACGACGTAGTCTCAATTCCGAAAAAGCTGATAATCATAATGAAAAGCAGTACATAAGCAATGACCTTCACGAAGGCATCGGCAAACTGGACGACACCCTTATCCACATTGGACCGCTCCAGCCAGCGCCTCGTTATTTTCCGGAGCAGTTTAATCAGCTTCGTCCCGATCAAATATATGATTACTGCAAACAGCACAGTCACAAGGAAATCCACCAAATCCGGAATCTTCCCCTCCAGATAATTCAATACCTGATTTACTTCCACATCCTGGACGATATGCTGAAGCTCTTCAATATTCTCCACATTCTCTGTAATGCCGTCTGTCCCGGACAACCCCCAGGAAGATAATCTATAGAAATTATAAAAACGCATAACGACATCCTTTCTATCAAGAACATATCTGCAGTCATTGTACCATGGAATGAAAACTTTTCAAACTACTTTTTGCCGCTCTTGTATGTTGCCGGCAAAAGCGTTACAATAGCAATGACCAAAAATGTCTGAAAGGAGGAACTGTCATGACGAAGGAGACAGCAGATAAGATTGTAGAAGAGCTGAATGCCTATGCGGATCGTGTCCTCGGCGATATTGACCCTCAGAAAGTCAAAATCGGTGAACAGCTGGCAGCCATACGCCCTGAGATGGAGCGCCTGGCTGAACTCCACGAAATAGCCCTGGAAGATCTCTTCATCCTATATATGGATCGCTGCACCGAAATTTTCGCTGTACAGGAGAATGAAGTGCAGGACATGCTGAAATTCCTATAGAGATGGGATATGCCCGCAGCAGGTCATCCTTCCGGCTTCGCTGCCACATATACCCATCCAAAAGGTATCATCAAATAGAAAAATATTACACGGCAGCATCTTGAAAATCTTCGGATTTCCCGCTACAATTACTATATATTTTACTATAAAAGCCCTGTCTCAAAGCAGAGACGAAACGGACTGCTCGCAGGAAGTGACGTCCCTGCTTTCGAGACGCTAACCTGTATGGCAAGCAGGCCGACAGGCCGGATTGCGAATACGGGTCGGATTGCGGGAACGCGCAGCGTGGAGCAATCTAAGGGCTTTTATTCATGGTGTTGTCCGCGTCAGCAGACATGAAAGTTTCGGAAAGGAAAAGTGTCCATTTTGATGGATACAGTTTACGAAAATGGGTGAAAGGGGCAGAATCTTAGCAAGCAAGCAAGCAAGCAAGCAAGCAAGCATAGTGTAATCCTGCCCATTTTCCCTGTCAAGAGGCAAACTGCATATTTTTTGAAGGCGTATTCTGGCCATTTCTGTATGGTCAGGATACGCCTTTTTGCGCGATACGCTCGGGAAGCGGCTTTCTGGGTGGGCAAGCTTGCTTGCACAGCCAGAGAGACATTTGCCTGGCAACGGACAGTGAGTGGCTATGTATGCCACGAGCTGCCCGCGGTATCGCGGCGGATAGGAGGAGGAACTTCTCCTATCCGATCGCGTTAAGTCTGGCAAGCAACCTTTCAAATACATGTTAGATGAAGGAGGAAAACGTATGAACCCCAAATTGTTTCTCAGGGCATCCGCAGTGCTGTTGTCCACCCTGTTCCTCGTTGGTATGGTTCCGGCGCCGGCTTTCGCGGCAGCGCCTGCATCCATTTATGTAAATGGACAAGATATCCTAGCCGCCCCGAATTATACCGTAGACTGTAACGGCGGAACGGCGGTGTATGATCAATCCTCCAATACGCTGACGCTGAGCGATGCAGAGATTACAACAACATACAGCAGCAGCGGCATTTACGCGGATGGTGATTTGACAATCCTGCTGGAGGGGGATAACACCATAGACGGCTTGTATTATGGCATCCAGGCGATAAACGGAAGCATCTCTATCGCAGGCACCGGTTCGCTGAGTATGGAAGGAATCCTCTCATTTGGTATCGTCGCCGCCAATGATCTGACTGTTGGGGCTGATATCGGACGATTATACATCAATGCCGCGACACAGGCGCTCCGCTCGGAACAGGGAGGCACGGTCACAATCGGAAGCGAGCCATTCACCGGGATAGATAAGAAAATAACGATTGAACACGGCCAGGTACTTTGCCCGCTCTACGAGCTGACCGTAAATGGAACAGATATCCTGACCGCTCCGGGTAATACTGTTGCCTGCGGCAGCGGGGAGGCAGTCTATGACTTTTCTACCAATACGCTGACGCTGAACAATGTCCAGATCAATTACCAGCATAGCAGCGGAGACAGCAACACCCAAGGTGCGATCACATTTGACGGGGATCTGAACATCCATTTGGCCGGCGACAATTCCATCATTTCCAGCTGTGCCGGTATCTACAGCGGATACAGGGGCACCCTCACCATCACCGGGGACAAGCTGACGGTTGACAGCGTTTTCTCCGGAATCTACAAAATTACAGACGGCGGGAATATCAAGGTGGACGGCGCGAATTTAACAATTGACGTGGAAAAAACCGGGGCTTTTGTGGCCTCCGGCATTCATGCCGGCGGTATACTGTCCATCTTAAACGGCGCCTATATCGACACCGCCCGCATAATGGAGCAGCCTCTCATGGGCAACGGAGGCGTCGTCATTGCTGACAGCACCGTCTATGCGTACACCACATCAGCGGAGGGTTATGGCGCAATTACATCTGATAGAGATATATCGATCAGCCGTTCCACCGTGGATGCCAAAACCAATTCCGTCTACGGGGATGTAGCCATATCGGCCGGCAACGCAACCCCGACAATCGGCCATATCACAATATCGGACAACAGTAAGGTGACGATTCAATCCGCCACCGGCAATGCTGCCTATACACCCACGGGAAATATTACCGTCACCGATTCCGAAGTCACAGCGGCCACTTCCGGGAACTATCCTGCTCTCGTTGCCAACGATATCACCATATCTGACAGCACTGTCAGCGCCGCCACAACAGGACAGGCCTATGGTATACGGACTTTCCATGATCTGCAGATTCATGGAGCTTCCGAGGTAACCGCCGTTGGGGGCTCGGGTTCCATTGGCAGCGACGGCACCTTTACCCTGACCCCGCCGGACGGGAATCTGATCGACGTGTGGATGGGCGGCAGCGAGGAAACGGCGTCCCAGTACGATGGCTCGCCCCTGTCGGAAGCAACGGCTATAACCGCACAGGGCCTTTACTTCCACAGCGAACCCCACGTCCACGTCTTCGACCAGCAGACCATCTCCGATGCCTATCAGGCAAGCGCCGCCTCCTGTACCGCGCCGGCGGCATATTACTATTCCTGCATCTGCGGCGCGGCAGGGACAGAGACCTTCACCAGCGGAACGGCCGCCGGACACAGCTACGCGGACGGCAAGTGCACTGTCTGCGGCGAACCGGATTCCTCGTTCCGTCCGGTCATTATCGCCGGAGCCAACGGCGTATGGCAGAACAATGAGACAGACGGACTGTCCTTTACCTCCAACGCGGCCTTCGCAGATTTCCTGAAGGTGCAGGTAGACGGCACGGATCTGGACGCCTCCAATTATGACGTCAGGGAAGGAAGCACGATTGTCACCTTGAAAGTCTCCTATCTGGCAACTTTGCCTGTCGGCACGCACACCCTTGCCATCGTGTCCAGCACCGGCACCGCCGAGACGGAGTTTACGATCCAGGCGGCCCATCCCGCGGATGATTCCGCCTCTTCTGGTGCTGGCACATCCCATTCAGGCGCCGGGAGCCAGGCAGCATCCCCCGCAGACGGCACCGCTGCGCCGGCCACAGGCGACAGCAGCGATCTTTCCCTGCGGATGGCCGTTATGGCAGCTGCCGCCGCAGTTCTGGCCGGCACAGCTCTATATAGCAGAAGCAAAAAATACCGGCGGTAAATCACGCCAAATCCCGAATAAACGTTGCTGCGCCCTGCGGCATAAAATGCCGCAGGGCACATCTTACTTGTCAATCTATCTTACTTGCTGATTCATCTTACAATTCATGAAGAAACAGCCCGCTTCTCAGCTTCGGTTCAAACCACGTGGATTTGGGCGGCATAAGAAGACCTGCGTCGGCTACGTCCATCAGCTCTTTCATGGAAGTGGGATACAAAGAGAAGGCTGCCGCCCAGCCGCCGTCTACCCGGCGCTCTAGTTCTTCCAGTCCGCGAATCCCGCCGACAAAATCAATTCTCTCATCCTGTCTGGGGTCATGGATGCCCAGAAGCGGCTCCAGCACAAGCCTCTGAAGCCTGGACACATCCAAGCTGTCCACTGGGGTCTCTTCCATCTCGACTGCTTCTTCTCTCAATTGCAGCCGATACCACGCCCCGCCCAGGTACATGCCGAAGCTACCTTTGCATACAGGCCTTACCGGATATTTCTCCCGCGTCACATCGCAGAAGCCTCGCAGCTGTTCCAAGAAGTCTTCTGCCTGGCAGCCGTTCAGATCTTTCACCACCCGATTGTAATCTAGAATATGAAGCTGGCTGTCTGGGAAGAGCACGGCCAGGAAATCATCGGATTCCAATCCTGCCTTCTCCCAGAATTCCCGCGGCAGGCCGCTTGCGTCTTCGATACCCTCTTCCCTGCAGTAAGCCTCTCTTCGCCTCAATCCCACCTGCACGGCAGACGCCGCCCGGTGATGGCCGTCGGCAATATAGATAGACCCAATCTGTCCGAACAAGCTGCCCACTGCTTCGATCTCCTGAGGCTCGTCAATCCTCCACACCCGATGGTTCACCCCATCCTCCGATGTGAAGTCGTACAGAGCGAAGCGCTTCTTCACCCCGTCTACGAAGGCATCCAGCTCCTTCCTGCTCCTGTAGGCCAAAAAGATCGGCCCCGTCTGCATATTGCACACGTCGATATGCCGTATCCTGTCCTCTTCTTTCTTCGCCCTTGTCTCCTCGTGCTTCTTGATAACTCCAGACATATAGTCTTCAATAGAGGCGCAGCCTACGATTCCATCCTGCTTCCTCCCATTCATCTCCAGTTCATAGATGTAATAGCAAGGGGTTTCTTCCTGAACAAATTGACCTGCCCGGAACATATCTCGAATGGTATCCCTCGCCTTCTCATACACCTCGGGAGAATACATATCAGTCCCTTCCGGGAACATAGTCTCCGGACGGTCGATCTTAAGGAAAGAAAGGGGGGAGCGCAGTGTCTCCTCCCTTGCCTCTTTCTCATCATATACATCATACGGAAGGGAAGCAATCTGCCCTTCCAGCCCTTCTGCCGGGCGCAAAGCCCGGAATGGTCTGATCTTCGCCATTATTTTACCACACGGACTTTAAATACGCCGTCAACATTCTTAAGCCTGCCGACTATCTCCTCAGATACCTTCGGCTCAATGTCGAACAAGCTGTACGCGTAATCTCCTCTGCTCTTATTTGTCATATTCAGAATATTCGTGTCTGCCCCTGACAAAATCGTCGTAAACTGACTGATCATATTCTTCACATTCTTATGGCAGATAGAAATCCTTCCTGCGGCCGTACACGGTCCCATATCGCAGTTCGGATAGTTGACCGAATTCTGGATATTCCCGTTCTCAAGAAAATCCTTGATTTCTTTGACGGCCATTTTGGCACAGTTGTCCTCAGACTCTTCCGTGGAAGCTCCCAGATGAGGAATGACGATTACGCCCTTCTTGCCCGCTGTCGTCGTATTCGGGAAATCGGTCACATACTTTTTGACTCTTCCTTCTCCAATGGCTTTCAGCACAGCCTCCTCATCCACAAGCAGATCCCTGGCAAAATTCAGGAGAACGACTCCTTCCTTCATCATGTACACCGCGTCTGCCCCGATCATTTTCTTCGTGGAATCCATCAGCGGCACATGGATGGTTATATAGTCGCATTCCCGGTATATATCTTCCACATTGCTGATATGTTTAATGTTCCTGGACAGATTCCAGGCCGCCTCCACGGATATATAAGGGTCATAGCCGTACACTTCCATTCCCAGGTGGACGGCTGCGTTAGCCACCCGAACGCCGATTGCCCCAAGTCCGATGATACCCAGCTTCTTGCCCTCAATTTCGCAGCCGGCAAACTTCTTCTTCTCTTTCTCTGTCGCCTTCGCGATATTCTCATCATTGCTGTCAGAGATCGCCCACTCGATTCCGCCTACGATATCCCTGGAAGCCAGCAGCATACCGGCAATCACCAGTTCCTTCACTCCGTTGGCATTAGCTCCGGGTGTATTAAAGACAACGATCCCTTTCTGCGCGCATTCGTCCAGGGGGATATTATTGACCCCGGCCCCGGCCCTGGCAATCCCTGCCAGCTTATCAGAAAATGCCATGTCGTGCATGGAAGCGCTTCTCACAAGCACTGCGTCCGCGTCTGCCATCTCTTCTGTCTTCTCATAATCTGCTGTAAAGTTCTCTAATCC
>CALWRT010000051.1 GCA_944384015.1 uncultured Lachnospiraceae bacterium
AGGTCGTTCTCCGCATAGTCCAGCCGTATGCCTTCTTCGGTGACTTGGGGATCTAAGTGGAATTCTTCCCTGAGAAATTTGGCGTCGCTGGATAAGTCCGCGGTCTGGATGAACAGGTGCCGTTTCACAGAGGAGCGGAGAAGGCTGAGACGGTTTTGATAAATCATCTTGCCGAAACTTATGATTCCTACGTAATCGGCCACCTGCTCGATTTCCGCCAGCAGATGGCTGGACAGCATGACCGTCATGCCGTATTTTTCAGGGAGAGAGCGGATGAGATCTCTCATTTCATGGATTCCTGCGGGATCCAGGCCATTGGTCGGCTCATCCAGCAGAAGCAGACGAGGCATTCCTAAGAGAGCGTTCGCGATAGCGAGACGCTGTTTCATGCCAAGGGAATAGTGGCTGGCCTTTTTTCCTTTCTGCTCCGTCATGCGCACGATAGCCAGCACCCGGTCGATCTCTTTTAGGGGAAGTCCCTTGAGGATGCAGGTAATTTTCAGATTTTCATAGCCTGTTAAGTTCCCGTAATAAGAAGGAGATTCAATGAGTGAGCCGGTCTTCTCCAGAATGGACAGCCGGTTGCCGGCGTCCATAGTCTCTCCCAGCAGGGTAACAGTGCCGGAGTCAGGCTTGGTGAGTCCTAAGAGCATTTTCATAGTGGTGCTCTTGCCGGCGCCGTTGGGACCGAGAAAACCGTAGATTTTGCCGGCCGGGACTTTTAAGGAGAGCTGGTTGACGGCACGTTTGCCGTGATAGCTCTTGGTTAGCTGTTCTGTCTGTATCACATATTTCATCTGTGGGATACCTCCTTTTGTTTGCGCTTGTAAATATCGGTTTTGCATTTCGCTGACGGGACAGGAAGAAATCCTCTCCGGCCTTTTTTCATTATGGATGGCGAACCTTATTTCATCCTTGCCGCAGCCTTAAATTTACTTTAATTTCTTCCTTTTCCAGAGAAAAATGTGAAGAGAAGAGCTATAATAGAAGAGCTATAATGCAGAAAGACAGCAACCAGCGACAGGAATGCACAAGAGCAAAAAAATGTAAAAGTGCAGCAGAGATGTATCACAGCATAAGGAGTATAAGAAAGGAAAAGGGGGACGGTTCAGTGGCGGATTATAAGGACGCGTATGTGCTGATTGTGGATGACAACGAGGAACTGTGTTTCCTGATTGAACATATTTTGAGAAGAGAAGGCTACCATAGGCTGGAACATGTACTCTCCTGTGAAGAGGCCAGGGGGAGACTGGATCAGGAAGAGGCGGATCTTCTCATCCTGGATGTGAATTTTCCGGGAGAGGATGGATTTACCTTCTACCAAGATGTGTGCTGCGGCAAGAATATCCCGGTGATTTTTCTGTCGGCCAGGGATCAGAACGAGGATAGGCTGACAGGGCTGGGGCTTGGGGCAGACGATTATCTGACCAAGCCTTTCCTTTCCAGAGAACTGGTTCTGAGGTGTGCCGCAGTACTGAGGAGGACATATCGGAGGAGAGAGGAAGAGAGTGAAGAGGAAATTTACCGGGTGGGCGAGAGGATTGTGAACTTATCTGCCGGAACGATAGAGATTCCTGACGGAAACGGCAGCAGGACCGTGTCTCTGCCCAACAAGGAATTTCAGCTTCTCAAGCTGTTCCTGGAGAATCGGGGAAGAATTCTCACATTGGACTATCTGGCCGAAGTGGTATGGGGAGAGAACTATTATGGATATGAAAATACACTGATGGTTCATATCCGTAAGCTTCGGGAGAAATTGGAGGAGAATCCTGGAAAACCTCAGTGGCTGATCACGATGAAAGGATTAGGGTACCGGCTGAACAAATGAAGATTTTAATGAAAATTTATTTGAAATATTTTGTCATGTCTATACTCATTGTGTTTGTTTTCCTGGCAGTGGAACTGGGCATCCTCGTCTTCCTGGGGACGGAATGGAGCAGCAAAGAGCGTTATCCCCTGGGAGGGAGGGCGGCAGTGGAGGAGATTGCGGAGGATATCTCCATAGACGAACAAGGACGGGTGACCAACAGCCGCGAGACCGCCCAGGCTATTCGAGCCACAGGGGCGTCTTGGTCGATGCTGCTGTCAGGGACAGGAGAAATCCTGTGGGAGGAAGGGCTGCCGGATCATTTGAACCACTCTTACTCTGCCGGAGAAATTGCCCTGTTCTCCAGATGGTATCTGGACGACTGCCCGGTCGTTGTCTGGAAGCTGGGAGAAAAGCTGTTCGTCGCCGGCTATCCGGAGGGCTCCTTTGTCAGGTATAACAATATTATGAGACAGTCTGATCTTATGTACTATGTAAAGTTTCTGATTATGTGCCTGGCAGGGGCTGCCCTGCTGGCAGTGCTGCTGATCTTGCTGATGGGATTTCTATATTACCGGAAAATGCGTTCGCTGATACAGGCAATTGTTGGCCTGTCCAAAGGGGAGAGCGTCGTCCTGTCCAGAAAAGAGAGCTTCGGCGAGGTGGCAAGCTATATTAATGAAGCATCCAGGAAACTGAATGAACAGCAGCAGATGCTGCGCAGGAGGGACGAGTCTCGTACAGAATGGATCAGCGGCGTCTCCCACGATATCCGAACGCCGCTGGCGATTGTCATGGGCAATGCAGAATTGATTGAGGAGAGGGAGGATCTGGATCCTCAGGTAAAGAAGATGGCCGCCATGATGAAAGAACAGAGCCTGCGTATCCGCAGCCTGATTGAAGATTTGAACCTAACATCCAAGCTGGCCTACCATATGCAGCCAGTGCGCAAGAAGGAAGTTTCTCCAGCTGCCCTTCTGAGGAAGGCGGTGGCCTCCTGCATGAACCAGCTGCAGGATCAAGATGAGGAGAAATATCCGATTGAATTGTCCGTCTCAGAGGAATTTCAGAAGAAACGGCTGGAAGCGGATGAACATCTGCTTCTGCGGGCTCTGGAGAATGTGATCGGCAACGCAGTCCGCCATAATCCGGAGGGCTGTCATCTGAGAGTAAACGGATTTCTGGAAGGGGAACGCTGTATGATGTCCGTGGAGGACGATGGGAGAGGAATTCCCCAGGATGTGGTAAGCTGCTTAAATGAAGGTACCGAGACCGCCAGACATATTATGGGGCTTCGGATTGTGCGGCAGATTATGGAGGCTCACGGAGGCTGGATGAAAGTTCTGCCCCCGTCAAAGATCCTGCTGGTAATCTGAGGCAGGAGAAAACAGAACGCCTGCGGTATTTGCGGTTCGGCCTATCGTGAGGAGGGCGGAAATGAAAAGGGGGGCGGGGCAGTGAAGGAGAGTTCATCCCCGGTTACCGGATGGAGGAAGCGGAGCCGATAGGAGTGCAGCGGCTGGCTGGGATAATCTGTATAGTCTGGGCAGTATAGGAAGTCTCCCGGCAGCGGATGCCCAATGTAAGACATGTGCACGCGGATCTGATGGGTACGTCCGGTGTCCAGATATATGCGCGCCAGGCTGTAGCGCATGTCCGGGGAGTAGGCGAGCCGCTCATAGTGGGTGCAGGCATGCTCCCCTCTTAGATAATCAACGGTGCGCTTCAAGATGGAACCGGAATCCCTGGCAATGGGGGCGTCAACGGTTCCGCTGGGAGGAAGGACGCCTTTGACTACAGCAATATATTCCCGGCGGATGGCTCGGTTCTTCATCTGTGCAGACAGAAGACAGCCGCTTAACGGGTTCTTGGCGATCAGAAGGAGGCCGGACGTGTCCCGGTCCAGGCGGTTGATGCAGCGAAAGACAAAGGGAGTCTCCTCCTTCGCATAGTACGCCATCAGAGCGTTGGCCAAAGTATTCTCATAATTGCCGATGGAAGGATGCACCGGCATGTTGGAAGGTTTGCAGATCACAAGAATGTCCTCATCCTCATGCACAATAGACAGAGGCATGGGCGTGGGAAGAATGCCTTCAGAGGGGGCCGTCTCCGGGATGTGTACGGAGAAGGAAGTTCCGGCCTTGGCAGCAGAAAAAAGCGCTCCTTCTTGGGAACGCTTCTTCCTGCCGTCTTCTCTGTTCTTTATCTGTGTTAACAGGTGCCGGGAGAATCCCCGGCCCTTAAGAATCTGCCAATAAGTGAGGCCTGACTCCTCTTCTGTGACAGTGATGACGAGATCTCGATCCATTACTCTGACTTAACTTCCTTCCATAAGCTGTTGTACAGTTCATCTACCTCAGGTCCGAGATATTTGAATGTCTCGCAGCCTTCCAGCATATCTTCCGTGGGGAACGCGATGGTAGAATTGCGGATATCCTCGTCTTCGATCAATTCCCTGGCCGCCGCGTTAGGGGTGGAATAGGTGATGTACTCAAAGTTCATGAGGGCAATTTCCGGATCACACAGGAAATTGATGAATGCCTCTGCGTTTTCCTTGTTCTGCGCGTCCTTCGGGATGACCCAGGCGTCAATCCAGACATTGCTTCCTTCCTTGGGGATTACGTATTCCAGATCCGGATTCTCGCGCTGAGTGTAGATGGCTTCCCCGGAGTAGATAACGCCGATAGCCGCTTCATTGCCGATCATCTTATCCCGCACCTGGTCGATCACATATGCCTGGACAAGAGGTTTCTGCTCCACAAGAAGGTTCTTAGCCTCCTCAAGCTCTGCCTCATCGGTAGAATTGAGAGAATAGCCCAGTCTCTTGAGAGCCACCGCAAAAGCGTCTCGGACGCTGTCCTGCAT
>CALWRT010000052.1 GCA_944384015.1 uncultured Lachnospiraceae bacterium
AAAGAATACGCCCTCTCTGACATTAACCTTAAGATCCCGTCTGGACAGACCGTGGGAATACTGGGAGGGACCGGCTCCGCCAAATCCACTCTCGTCCAGCTGATCCCAAGACTGTACGATGCGAGCAAGGGCAGAGTGATCGTCGGAGGACGAGACGTGCGAAAATATGATCTGAAGGTGCTTCGGGATGCCGTCGGGATTGTCCTGCAGAAAAATGTGCTGTTTTCCGGAACGGTGAGAGACAACCTTCTATGGGGAAATAAGCACGCCAACGACCGGATGCTGTGGGAAGCCTGCAAAGCGGCCGGCGCCGATGAATTTCTCGTCCGCATGCCTAAGGGGTTGGATACGGATCTAGGCCAGGGCGGCGTCAACGTCTCCGGAGGACAGAAGCAGAGGCTCTGCATTGCCAGGACACTGCTGAAAGAACCGAAAGTGTTGATTTTTGACGATTCCACCAGCGCTGTGGACACTGCGACCGAGGCCCGCATCCGCTCCGCGCTCGCCGCCCTCTCCAATGTGACGAAAATCATCATCGCCCAGCGCATTACGTCTGTGATGCACGCAGACCAGATTATTGTCCTGGACGATGGGCGAATTCACGCGGCAGGAACACATGAAGAACTACTGACCTCTGATACCATTTATCAGGAAATCTATGCGTCTCAGATGAGAGGGGGTATGAACGATGGCCAGAACAATGAACGGTAAGAGACCAGAAAATCTAATGTTTACCTTGTCGTCTCTTCTGTCCTATCTGGGACGGCATAAGATCCTCATGCTGATTGTCGCCTTCCTAGTCACAATCAGTGCCATGGCTAATCTGCTGGGCACTTATATGATACGTCCCATTGTCAATCAGCTGGTAAGCGGGGGAAGGGATGCCCTGATCCGTGGAGTGCTGACTGCAGGGGCAATCTATCTTACCGGCGTGCTTGCGGCTGTAGGTTATACTCAGACGATGGTTCGAGCGGCCCAGAAGGTGCTCTTTGATATCCGCAAGGATCTGTTTGCTCACCTGCACACCCTTCCCCTGCGGTTCTTTGACGGCAATAAGCACGGAGATATTATGAGCTATTTCACCAATGACGTGGATACGATCGCAGATGCGATGAACAATAGTTTTGCCATGGTGATCCAGAGTTTTATTCAGATTGTCGGCACGCTTACCATCCTTTTCCTATTGAACTGGAGGCTGTCGCTGATCGCCGCCTTTTTCTATGCGGTTATGTTTCTGTACATCCGATACAGCGGGAAGAAGAGCAAAGAATATTTTTCCCGTCAGCAGGTATTCCTGGGAGAGATGGACGGTTACATCCAGGAAATGGTAAGCGGCCAGAAGATTGTGAAGGTGTTCAGCCATGAGGAAGAGAATATCGAAATTTTTCGGGAGAAGAATGAGAATCTGCGCTATGCGGGAGTAGGGGCTCAAAGCTATGCAGCTACGATGATTCCGGCTGTTGTAAGTATTTCCTATATCAACTATGCAATCGTGGCAGTCCTAGGCGGAATCATGGCCATGAACGGCATGACGGATGTGGGAAGCTTGGCAAGCTATCTGGTGTTCGTTCGCCAGGCAGCCATGCCCATCAACCAGTTTACCCAGCAGAGCAGCTTCCTGCTTTCCGCTCTGGCAGGGGCGGAACGGATATTCCGGGTTATGCGTATGGAGCCGGAGCTTGACAAAGGGACAACGCGTCTGGTTCATGTGAAGGAGAAGGACGGGAAACTGGAAGAGTGCGCCGGCAAGACCGGCCGATGGGCATGGAAGAAGGAGGGCGGCGCCCTTGTGCCGCTTAAGGGGGACGTGCGTTTTCACCGGGTGAATTTTGGCTATGGAAGCGGGAGAAGAATTCTGAAGGATATCAACCTGTATGCCAAGCCGGGACAAAAAATCGCTTTTGTAGGAGCAACCGGAGCCGGGAAGACGACGATTACGAATTTAATCAACCGCTTCTATGATGTACAGGGCGGCGAGATTACTTACGACGGTATTAATGTGAAAGATATCAAAAAGAACGACTTGAGACGTTCTCTCGGGATTGTTCTGCAGGATACTCACCTGTTTACCGGCACGATTTCCGACAATATACGCTTCGGCAAGCTGGACGCCACCCAAGAGGAGATCGAGCGCGCGGCCAAAATTGCCAATGCAGATTCTTTCATTCGCCGGCTGCCGCAAGGATATGATACAATGGTTACCGCAGACGGGGCCAACTTGTCCCAGGGGCAGAGGCAGCTTCTTGCCATCGCAAGGGCTGCAGTATCGGATCCTCCAGTTCTGATACTGGATGAAGCTACGTCAAGCATTGATACCCGTACAGAGGCGATGATCCAGAAGGGGATGGACGGGCTGATGGAAGGAAGGACGGTGTTTGTTATCGCCCACAGACTCTCCACAGTCCGCAATGCGGATGCCATTATGGTGCTGGAAGACGGACGGATTATTGAGCGGGGAGAGCATGAAGAGCTGCTTGCGCAGAAAGGCATGTATTACCGTCTGTATCACGGCATGTTTGAGTTGTCATAATGGAGATTTGTGAACGACGCGGGCTGGACTGCCGCGGATGTGAAGGTTTTGAGCACAGCAGTCATTGAATTTCCGAAAGAATCCATTTATAATAGGATGGATATCCCAGATCATGGATAGAGATAAATATATGGAAGGAACGAATCATGAGAAAACTGGCATTGAGTGATGAAATACTGCTGAATGTAGAGAAACCTGCCCGATATATCGGCGGGGAGATCAATTCGGTAATGAAGGACAGGGAATCCGTAGAGATTCGTTTTGCCATGTGCTTCCCGGATGTGTATGAGATCGGGATGTCCCATCTCGGCATGCAGATCTTGTACGATATGTTCAACCGGAGGGAAGATACGTGGTGCGAACGGGTATTTTCCCCGTGGCTTGACCTCCATAAAATCCTGAAGGAGGAAGGGATCCCCTTGTTCGCCCTGGAATCCCAGGATCCAGTGAAGGAATTTGATTTTCTCGGCATTACCCTGCAGTATGAGATGTGCTATACGAATATTTTGCAGATATTGGATTTGTCTGGAATAGGATGCACAGCATCCGAGAGGACTTGGGAAGATCCCATCGTCATCGGCGGAGGGCCGTGTACCTATAATCCGGAGCCAATTGCGCCCTTCTTCGATCTGTTCTATATCGGCGAAGGGGAAACCCAGTACGGCGGGCTCCTGCAGCTGTATAAGGATATGCGGCGCAGGGGAGCCTCCCGGGAGGAGTTTCTTCGGGAGGCAGGGCGCATACCAGGGATTTACGCTCCGATGTTTTATGAGGTCTCCTACCACGAGGATGGGACGGTTCGGGAATTTTATCCGACGGCCGAGAAGATGCCGGCACGGATTGAGAAGGAGATTGCCGTAGATCTTGAGGGACTTTGCTACCCGGATAAGCCGGTCGTCCCATACATCAAGGTGACCCAAGACCGGGTTGTACTGGAGATCATGCGCGGCTGTATCCGCGGCTGCCGTTTCTGCCAGGCAGGAATGCTGTACAGGCCCACAAGGGAGAGAAGCCTGGAAGAACTGAAGGAGACAGCACGGAAAATGCTGGAATCCACCGGCTACGACGAGATATCCCTGAACTCTCTTAGTTCCAGTGACTACAGCAGGCTAAAAGAGCTTGTGGAATATCTGATTGAAGAATTTCACGGCAAAGGAGGGATCAACGTGTCTCTTCCATCCCTTCGGATCGACGCCTTTTCCCTTGATGTGATGAGTAAGGTGCAGGATGTGAAGAAGAGCAGCTTAACTTTCGCGCCGGAGGCAGGTTCCCAGAGAATGCGGGACGTGATTAATAAAGGACTGACCGAAGAGGACATCCTGGAAGGGGCTTCCCAGGCATTTGAGGGGGGATGGTCTAAGGTAAAGCTTTACTTTATGCTTGGACTGCCCCAAGAGACAGCGGAAGATATCGAAGAGATCATGCACCTGTGCGACAGGATTGCTCGCAGATATTATGAAGTGGTGCCGAAGGAGCGCAGGAACGGAAAATGTCAGATTACTGCCAGCACGTCCTTCTTTGTCCCCAAGCCCTTCACCCCGTTTCAGTGGGCGCCGATGAATACGGCTGAACAATTTGAAGAGAAGGCGAAACTAGTGCGGGAGACGATGATGGGTGAGCTGAATCGCAAAAGTATCCGATATAATTGGCACGATTCTGATACAACGGTACTGGAAG
>CALWRT010000053.1 GCA_944384015.1 uncultured Lachnospiraceae bacterium
CAATATGCCATCCTGGACGGCGAGCTGCCCCTGCAGGGAAATCTGCTCCCGGAGGTTATTACCCAGCTTGCATCCGGCGGCAGGGTGCCGGAGGAATACCGCCTTACGGAATCTATTCCTGCCTGCATTGACCCAGTGTCCCTGAAAGGCACCTGGTGCGTGGAAGGCTCTTCCACAGAGACGCCTCTTGCCTCCACCGACCAGATGATCCCTGCGCAGTTTTCATCCGGCAGCCCTGCCATTGAAGAACTGACTTGTCTTCCTGACACTCTTGTCTTCGGCCTGGGCAGCAGCGGTTATCCCGTAGATTCCCTCGCCGGCCTGTCGGTCAACGCCGGCTATTATCTCACAGATTTCACTTACCGCAGCCAGGACGGGACGCCTTTCTACAGCATCCTGCCCTATACGGTAAACGGGACGACATTAGCCGTGGGCTTCTACGATTCCGGTGAGGATGACAGCGCGGCAAAAGTGCAGGAGCTGGATTATCTTCTTGACTGGACGGGCTGGAAATTGACGCTGACTTATGAGGACGAGAGCGTCACCTACGTCCCCTTTGTAACGATACGGGACGAAGAAGACGGACATGTCACCCACGGCGGGACGCTGGTGGCAGGCTATGACGGCATTGACGGCATTACCGCCGTCTATCCCAGCGCTGATGAACCCCAGATCGTCTACAACGAGGGAGAGCCTCTTGGCGCCTCCTTCGATTTCCGGGAAGACGGCACGGTCACCATCGATGTGGAAGACGGCAGGACCTATGAGCTGATCTTCCGCTATTCCGGCGATACTTTGACACTGATCGACGGCAGTCATGTGGCGCTTTATGCGCTGTGACCCCCGCTCCAGAACATTTCCCGCTATATCCATAAAATGCCCCTGGCCATTTCTATATCCGACCAGGGGCATTTGCAGTCATATATTATGATGAAGGCGTCAAAAGGTCATGCATGCCTGCGCAAGCGCAGTCCGCATGACCTTTTGACGCTTGTATCGTACTACAATTCTTTCTCCTCGTCCGCTTCTTCCCTTACAATGGCGATGGACAGCTCCTGCAGCTGCTTCTCATCCACCACATCCGGCGCCCCGCTCATGAGACAGGAGGCATCCTTCACCTTCGGGAAGGCAATGACTTCTCGGATGGAGTCCTCCTGGGCCATCAGCATAATCAGGCGGTCCAGGCCATAGGCCAGGCCTGCGTGAGGCGGAACCCCATACTTGAAGGCATCCAATAGGAAGCCGAAGCGCTCTTGGGCCTCCTCCTTCGTGAAGCCAAGAATCTCGAACATCTTCTCCTGGATATCATTCTGGAAGATACGCACGCTTCCCCCGCCGATCTCGTTGCCGTTCAGCGTAATATCATAGGCCTTCGCCCGCACTGCGGCTGGATCCGTATCCAGCTTATCCAGATCTTCCTCCATCGGCATGGTAAACGGATGATGCATGGCTACAAGCCGGTTCTGCTCGTCTGACCACTCAAAAAGCGGGAACTCTGTGATCCACAGGAACTGATATTCATCCTTCTTGAGCAGTCCAAGGTTCTTCGCGATCTCCAGACGAAGGGCTCCCAGCACTTCCCACACGAGCTTCGTGCGGTCGGCGGCGAAGAGCAGCAAATCTCCTGGTTCACCTTCCATAGCCCGCACAAGGGCATCCAGCTCCTCTGCCGTCATGAACTTGGCAAAGGAGGACTTATAGCTGCCGTCCTCATTGACACACAGGTAAGCCAGCCCTTTGGCCCCATAGCCTTTGGCAAAATCCACAAGAGCATCGATCTTCTTCCTGGGCATCCCTCCCTGGCCCTTGGCGTTGATTCCCCGAACGCTTCCTCCGTTCTCCAGCGCTCCTGAGAATACGCCGAAGCCGCATCCCCTCACAATCTCTGATACGTCGCGCAGCTCCATGCCGAAGCGGGTGTCAGGCTTATCAGATCCATAACGGTCCATTGCCTCCTGCCAAGTCATCCGGGGAATAGGCAGAGGAACGTCCACGCCGATGGCTTTCTTGAAAATGTGGGCGAGCAGGCGCTCATTCACGTCGATCACATCGTCAATATCCACAAAGGAAAGCTCCATATCGATCTGGGTAAATTCCGGCTGCCGGTCGGCCCTCAGATCCTCGTCCCGGAAACACTTCGCGATCTGGAAATACCTGTCATAGCCAGAGCACATGAGCAGCTGCTTAAACAGCTGGGGCGACTGGGGCAGGGCGTAGAAATTGCCAGGATGTATACGGCTGGGCACAAGGTAGTCCCTTGCCCCTTCCGGTGTACTCTTCACAAGGATCGGCGTCTCAATCTCCAGAAACCCTTCCTGCTCCATGAACTTGCGCACTTCTGTGGCCACTTTGCTTCGCAGCATCAGGTTTCGCTGGAGGTTTGGCCTGCGAAGATCCAGATAGCGGTATTTTAACCGGAGCTCATCTTTTGTCTGAATTCCTTCCTCGATAGGGAACGGAGGGGTCTGGGACTCGGAGAGGATACGAAGCTCCTTCGCCTGTATCTCCAGTTCTCCCGTAGCCAGATTCTCATTGACTGCCCCGCCCCTCTTGGCCACAATACCAGACACGGCAATGACATACTCGCTTCTCAGCCCTGCCGCCTTCTCCATTCCTGCGTCTCCCACGTCGGCGCTGTCAAATACAATCTGCAGCAGGCCGGAACGGTCCCGCAAATCAATAAAAATCAAATTTCCCAAGTTTCTTCTCTTCTGCACCCAGCCCATGACGGTTACCGTTGTCCCGATATCGGCCTTCGTCACCTCTGTGCATCTATGGCTTCTCTTCATTCCACGCATCGACTCTGCCATTTTCTCTTCGTCCTCCTATTGACTATTTCATACAGCTGTTCTCTCACGAAGCACTGATTCCATCATTGTCTTTCCAAGAACAGCCCGGCAATCTCATCCAGGGAGACTTCCACTTCTTCCTTCGTCTCCATATCCTTCACCGATGCCCGTCCCCGCTCCAGCTCATCGCTTCCGATAATCACGGCCTTCTTGGCACCGATCTTATTGGCGTATTTCATCTGCGCCTTCACGCTGCGGTCCATGTAATCCGTCTCCACAATGACGCCGCTTCGGCGGATCTCATTCACCAGCTTGTAGGCTTTCGCCCTCGCCTCTCGTCCAAGGATTCCCACATAGAGGGCCGGCTTGTCCATCGGCGGAAGCTCTACTCCTTCTTTTTCCAGGAAATATAAAATACGCTCAATACCCATGCCGAAGCCCACAGACGGAATATCCTGCTTCTCGTCGATCTCATGGATCAGCCCGTCATAGCGGCCTCCGCCGCAGAGTGTGAAGCCTTCGCTGTTGACAAACTCGAAGACCGTCTTCGTATAATAGTCCAGGCCGCGCACAATCCCGGTATCCACCTCATAGGGGATTCCCACTTCCTCCAGCAGGGATTTCAGCTCCGAAAAGTGCTCCCGGCACTCCTCATCCAGGTAATCAATCGTCCTGGGGGCATGTTCTACAATCTTCCTGCATCCCTCCACCTTGCAGTCGATCACCCGAAGCGGATTCTTCTGCATCCGCTCCCGGCAGGTGGGGCACAGCGCCTCCTCATGTTCCTTCAAATAAGACAGGAGGGCGTCGTTGTACGTCTTGCGGCAGTTCCTGCATCCGATGCTGTTAATATGCAGCTTCGCGTCCCGAAGGCCGAGAGTGTGGATGAACTCTGTGACAAGACTGATCACTTCTACTTCCGCCAGAGGGCTCTTGGAGCCGACAAACTCCACGCCAAACTGATGGTGCTGGCGCAGCCGCCCGCTCTGGGGCTTCTCATACCGGAATGCCTGGGTAATATAGTACAGCTTTGTGGGTGCCGGCTGGGCATACATGTTATGCTCCAGATAGGCCCGCATCACTCCAGCCGTCCCTTCTGGCTTCAGGGTAATGCTTCGGCCGCCTTTGTCCTCGAATGTATACATTTCCTTCTGCACCACGTCGGTCGTCTCCCCAACTCCCCGGGCAAAAAGCACCGTGTGCTCGAACATCGGCGTGATAATTTCTGTCATATTGTAGGTGCGGGCCAGACTGCGGGCAATCTTCTCCACAATCTGACGCTTGTGCATGGACTCTCCATACCAGTCCTGCACCCCTCTCGGCGCCTGTGTAATCATAACGTATCCTCCTGTATCTCAATTTTTGTATTCAGTATCTGTTCAATTCCTTCCTCATGGATGATTCTCTGGAAAGCGAGAAAAATACTCATGTCGAAATTTTTCACTTCTTCAATCATCAACTCCGCCGCCGTATCCATGTCGAAGGCTTCCCGATAGCTTCGCTGGGACGTCAGTGCGGCGAACACATCACACACCCGCAGGATTCTGGCCATATAGGGAATCTCTTCCCCGGACAGGTTATCCGGATACCCGGAACCGTCATAATTCTCGTGGTGATACAGCACCGCCTCGCAGATGGACGGCTTGTACCCCTCTTCTTTCAGTACTTGATAGCCGTTCCTGGCGTGAGTTCTGACATACTTCATCCTCTCCACATTCATCAGCGGCTTCTTATGCCCGTACAGATAGGATGACAGCTTCAGCTTGCCGATATCGTGGAGAAAACCAGCGACTGCCAGATCATGCTGTTCCTCATCAGACAGCCCCAGTTCACGGCCAAGCCGCACAGCCAGGTTGCTGACACAGATGCCATGGGCGATCTCCCTCTCCAAATCCTCATAGACGGCCGTATCAGCCTCTTTTCTGCCGTCGATGGGATTCCTCTCGAAGAACAGCCGCTTGCGGTCGATCATCTCATCAATCCGGCTGATGTACTGCTCCACGTTTTTCACATTTTCTACCCGCTCAATCCGGTTCTCTCCCGGAATCAGCAGCTTCGTGGAGGCTCCAGCCCCAATCCCCGCGATGGTCTGCCGTTCTTCCATGATAAGTATATTATAAATGCCTGCTTTGTCAACCTTTGCATAGCCCACATTCTCGAAGTTGCCGGCAATATTTTTCTGCCGGTACAGGTAATAGGGCTTCAGGCCCATCGCCCTGGCCCCTTCTGAGGCGGCCTCGATCATCCGCTCCACTTCCTGCTGACCGGCGGATGCGTACTTGTCCTGTTCCATATTCAGCCTGGCTGCCCGCTTGACAGCCAGGGAATGGACCGTCACGCTGTCAGGGCCGAGCAGGCGCAGCTCCTCCATCGTCTTCCCCACATCTTCAGCCGTCTCTCCCGGCAGGCCCACGATCAGATCCATATTGATGTTGTCAAAGCCCACTTCCCGGGCAAGGGCAAAGGCCTCCCTTGTCTGCTCTACCGTGTGCTTCCTTCCAATCAGGTCCAGGGTCTTCTGCTGCATCGACTGGGGATTAACGGAGATTCTTGTTACTCCGCCCTCTTTCATCGCCTCCAGCTTCTCCCGGGTAATGCTGTCCGGCCTGCCCGCCTCCACGGTGAATTCCTTCAGCCCGGACACATCCAGCTTGTCCCGGATTCTTCCAATCAGCCTTCTAAGCTGAGAGGCGTTCAAAGTTGTAGGCGTCCCGCCTCCGATATAGATCGTGTTCAGCTTCCTGCCCGCGAACATTCCGGACATATAGTCCAGATCCTGGAACAAAGCCTCCAGATAGGCATCAGCCAGATGTCCATATTTCTCATAGGGATACGAGCTGAAAGAGCAGTACAGGCAGATGGAAGGGCAGAAGGGGATGCCTACGTACAGGCTCCATCCGTCCTGGTAATCAATATCCCGCATCACTTCCCGTTCTGTGCGGGCAATTTCCAGGCTCAGACGGATTTTCTCATCGCTGATCCGGTACGCCTCCTTCATGTGGACGGCAATCTCATCGTCGCCGATCCCCGCCTCCAGAAGCTGCATCGGTATTTTGACCGGACGGATGCCGGTGAGGGTTCCCCAAGGCAGCGTCTTGCCCATCTTCTCGCACAGAGCGGCGTACAGGATCCGCTTCATCTCGCTCTTTCTCTCCTTACGCCCCAGCTTATGGCCGCTCCACGTATCTTCCACCGTCAGCTCATCCCCATCCGGCAGCTTGACGGCAATTCCCGGGCATTGTTCCCTCACATACACCTGAACGTCTTCTCCCGGGCAGAAGGCCCTCACCAGGGCATATACATCGTTCTGGAACTCTTCCTCTTTCAAATTTATCGCAATCATGCCTTATCCCCTTTGTCAAAAAGCCGGCCCGCATCGGAGCCAGCTTCTTCCATTATCCTTCACCGGACTATCCCAGGAACGGGTTGTTCAGTTTTTCCTGCTCAATGAACGTCATACTCTCATGCCCCGGGTATACCTTCGTGTCATCGGGAAGCACAAGCAGCTTCTCCTTGATGGAGCGGATCAAGGTTGACATGCTGCCCGTGGGAAAATCTGTCCGTCCGATCGATTCGCAGAACAGCGTATCCCCGCTCATCAGCACGCCTTCCTGGGGCAGGTAATAGCAACAGCCCCCGATTGTATGTCCCGGTGTGTACAGTACCCGAATGGCAAACCCGGCCAGTTCCAGCTCCTCACTGTCTGTGACAAAGCGGTCAGCCCTCAGCGTATAGGCGCCTCCCCACATTCTCGAGAGGTTCCCTCTGGGGTCTTCCAAAATCTCCTTCTCCTTCTCGTGGGCGATGATCGGTATCCGATAAGTCTTCCTCATCTCGTCCGCCGCCAGAATGTGGTCGAAATGTCCGTGGGTGAGCAGGATCGCCACCGGCTTGTAATCCCCTGCCTGTACTTTGCCCTTCAGCATCGGAGCATTGTCCGCGGGGTCCACGATGATAATCTCCTTTGTCTGCGTGTTCACGATAAAGTAGCAGTTCGTCCCAACAGAACCGCATAAATGTCTCTCAATCTTGCACTTTCCCATACAATCCTCCTCAACCAGTCGTCCTCTCAATATCGATGACACTGTCCACCTGCCTGATTTTATCAATGATCGAGTTCAATTCCTCTACTCCGCCGGTCTCGAAGGAAATCGCGATGGTGGCCATTCCCTGCTTATTTACCCGGCTGTTGACGGCCGTCATATCGATCTGCTTCTCTGTGAAAATCCTGGAGATATCCACCAAAAGTCCTGGACGGTTGTTGCCGTATATTTTTATCTCCGCTGAGTATTTGCCGCCTGCCGCGCTTCCGTCGGGCAGCTGCCACTCCGCGTCGATGAGCCGCACCCTCTCCTCCACGGGAAGGTGGATGATATTCACGCAGTCTGTCCTGTGAATAGATACCCCCCGGCCTCTCGTGACGAATCCCACAATCTCGTCTCCGGGCACTGGATTGCAGCATTTGGAAAATCTGACCGCCACGTCATGAATTCCCTTGACCACAATGCCGCTCTTAGACTTGGCAATGTGTACCTTCTCCTTCTCATGGGCCTCGGATACGGTCTCCAGCACCTTCTCATCGGTAATCTGCTTCTTGTGCTCCTTGCGGTATTCTTCCTGGAGGCGGTTCACCACCTGGCCTTCCTTCAGTCCTCCGTGACCCACGGCAGCCAGCACCGCATCCCAGTCCCGGAAACCGTACTTGCGCTGCACCGCCTCCATATAGGCGGGCTTGCGCAGCTCCGCATAGTTGATCCCCTTGGACTTGCAATACTGCAGGATCGTCTCCTTGCCTCTTACAATATTCTCTTCTTTGAACTGGTTCTTGAACCATTGGTTAATCTTCGTCTTCGCCTGGGTACTCTTGACAATATTCAGCCAGTCCCGGCTCGTTCCCTTGGACTTCTGGGAGGTCAGCACCTCCACCCGGTCGCCGTTCTGTATCTCATAGTCAATGGGAACCAGCTTGCCGTTCACCCTGGCCCCCACCATCCGGTTGCCCACCGCGCTGTGGATGCTGTACGCGAAATCCACCGGCGTAGACCCCTTCGGCAAGTTCTTCACATCGCCGGCAGGAGTAAAGCAGTAGATCGTCTCGGAGAAGAGATCCAGGTCGTTCTTCAACAGTGAGATGAATTCCCTGTTGTCCGACATATCCCGCTGCCACTCCAGTATCTGGCGCAGCCAGTTCAGCTTCTCTTCCTCCTGATCGGCGCTCGGCTTCTTGCCGTCGGAGGCCTCCTTATATTTCCAGTGAGCCGCGATACCGTACTCCGCCGTCTTGTGCATCTCAAACGTTCGGATCTGTATCTCGAAGGGCTGTCCGTTGGGCCCGATCAGCGTTGTGTGCAGCGACTGATACATATTCGGCTTCGGCATCGCGATATAATCTTTGAATCTGCCCGGAATAGGCTTATACATCTCATGGATTACGCCAAGGGCAGCATAACAGTCCTTCACCGTATCCACAATGATCCGCACCGCGAACAGGTCATAGATCTGATCCAGCGTCTTGTCCTGATTGACCATTTTCTTATAAATACTGAAGAAATGCTTCACCCTTCCGTCAATCTTCGCCTTGATCCCCGCGTTCTCAATGTGGGCTCTCACCTCGTCTACAATGCTCTGTACGAATGCTTCCCTCTCGCTCTTGCGGCTGGCGATCTTCTTCACCAGGTCATAGTAGACTTCCGGCTCCAAATATTTCAAAGACAGGTCGTCTAATTCCACCTTAATCTTGGAAATACCGAGACGCTGGGCAATAGGCGCATAGATATCCATCGTCTCCCGCGCCTTCTCCTTCTGCTTCTCAGGGGACATATATTTCAATGTACGCATGTTGTGCAGCCGGTCTGCCAATTTGATCAGAATGACACGGATATCCTTGGCCATTGCCAGGAACATCTTCCTCAGATTCTCTGCCTGCACTTCTACCTTGTCGCTGGAATAAGACAGCTGCCCCAGCTTCGTGACGCCGTCCACCAGGAGAGCTACTTCTTCCCCGAATTCCTTCGTGATCTCTTCCTGGGTCATCACCGTATCTTCCACAACATCGTGCAGAAGCCCCGCGACGATTGTCTCCTTATCCAGCTCCAGATCGGCCAGAATGATCGCCACACACAAAGGGTGGATGATATACGGCTCACCCGATTTGCGCACCTGTCCTTCATGGGCGTGGTAGGCGATCTGATATGCCTTCTCAATCAAACTGATGTCATCAGAAGGATGGTATTTGCGCACACTGGCTATCAGCTCGCGATAAAGCGTCTCCGGGCTTGTAAAGTCATCCATATTCTTGACTGCGGCATCTATATGGGCGATTCCCGGATCTTCCAGCTTCTGGTTGATCTGTTCCAGCTGGTTGTCCTCCATCTCATTTAGGCTGCGCAGCGCCTCTTCCCGTCTGCTCTCCTTCGTCTGAATCTCCTGACGTTCCATACTCTGCACCTTCTTCACTCTAGCATCCTTACCGCATCACATACGGGGCTTATTTGCCCTCATAGCAGATAACGGAAGCTACATCGTAGCCTTTCAGCCGTTCTCTGCCCTTGAGCCCGCCAAGCTCCATCAGGAAGACGACCTTGACTACTTCCCCGCCAAGCTCCTCCACCATGGCAATGCTCGCTTCCACCGTGCCGCCTGTGGCGATCAGGTCATCCACAATTACAACCTTCTGTCCCGGCTTGATGGAGTCCCTGTGCATCTCCACCGTGGCGCTTCCATACTCCAAATCGTAGCTCTTGCTGATGGTGGCGCAGGGCAGCTTCCCCTTCTTGCGCACCGGCACAAAGGGCTTGTGCATATTATAAGCGATGGGGACTCCGAAAATGAATCCTCTCGACTCTGTACCGACCACTACGTCAAAATCTACGCCCTCCAGCAATGCCTCCAGGGAGTCGATAGCCAGTCTCAGTCCATCCGCGTCCTGCAGAATGGACGTTACATCCCGGAAAATAATGCCCGGCTCCGGGAAATCCGGGATACTTCTCACATATTCTTCGATTTTTTTCATTAGAATCCCTACCTTATAAGTGTGATGCCCGTCGGCCTGCCGCGGGTATATAGCCTGCCGTCTCCGGCCGCAAAAGAATCCGTCAACAGTATAACACTTTTTTTTCTCATTATCAAAAGGAATTTGGCACGCTTCCCATTCTCTTCCTGTCCTTCTAACTTCTCTCTAACTTTTCCGGCTGCGGGATAGGATTTATTGGTAATTTTTCACGACAATCTGCAGCGTCCGCTTACCTCTGTACTCGTTCACATCCGGGTAGTACACGACGGAGAGCTCCACATGGTTCGCTCTTCCAAGGTACATCCGCTCCGCTTCCTCTGTCCCGAATTTTTCCCGGATATAGCCATCCAGCTTCTGTGCGTCCCCGAAGTAGATTCCCTCCATACACAGGCCGCTTGCCGGACTCTCCAGCAGCAGCTTCATCACGCTGCGGTTCTTGCCGATCATCCTGGCACTCTTGACTCTAAGTCCTTTCTGGGCGAACTGGGGCTTCTCGTTTCCCTTCCCGAAGGGTTCCAGGAGGGACAGCTGTGCGATCTGCTCCTCGCTCACATATTCGATGGGCATTGCCACGTCAATGGATACTTTCGGCAGGAAGTCCTCCTCTGTAAGAGGAGAGTTCTCGTTCAGCCTGGCCCGGAACGCCTCCACATTGTCTTTGGGAAGGCTTAAGCCTGCCGCCATCGGATGTCCTCCGAATTTCGTCAGCAGATCCTTGCACCTGACCAATTCTTCATACATGGAATAGTTCTCGATGGACCGGCCGGAACCTTTGACTCCGTCTTCGCTGTCTGTCAGGACAAATACCGGTCTATGATATTTTTCCCGTATTCTGCCCGCGATAATCCCAGCAAGGCTCTCATGGCAGTCATACAGAGGAACGACCAGCACATCGTCCTTGGCAAGCCCTTGCTCCTCAATGAGGGAGACCGCCGTCTCTACTCCCTGCTCTGTCATATTTTTGCGCTCATCATTCAGCTCCTTAAGCTGTGCGGCTTCCCGCCTCCCCTGGGCCCTGTCTTCACACAGAAGCAGCTGCAGCGCCCTGGCCGCCGTATCCAGCCTGCCGCTGGCGTTGATGCATGGCCCCATTACAAACCCCACATGGTAGGCGCTGATATTGTCCGGATCCAGGCCGCAGGCCTCCATCAGGCACTGCAGTCCCACATTCTTCGTCCTCCCCAGCTTCTTCAGTCCATGCTTCACCAGAATACGGTTCTCACCCCGCAGCTCCATAATATCCCCTACGGTGGCGATGGCGGCAAATTCCAGGAAATCCTCCAGCGCCTCTTCCTTGCCGTATCCCGCTTCCTCGTAGAGAGCCTCCATGAGCTTAAATGCCACAGCGGCTCCGCACAACAGCTTAAACGGATAGGGGCAGTCCTCCTGCTTGGGATTGATGATGGCGTCAGCCCGGCTCCTCTTCGTCTGCCGGCTTCCGTCGGGCATCTCTTCATAGGGGATATCATGGTGATCGGTGACAACAACTGTCATTCCCATATCCTTTGCGTAGTTGATCTCGGGTATCGCGGAGATGCCGTTGTCGCATGTGACAATCGTATCAATCCCGTCAGCAATTGCCTGTTCGATGATTGCCTGATTGATGCCGTAGCCGTCCCGTATGCGGTCTGGAATCCGATAATCCGCAAGGGCTCCCAGCTTCTTGAGGCCAGACAGGAGGATGTAGGTGGCGCACACGCCGTCGATATCATAGTCCCCCACGATCCGAATGGGCTTTTCCTGGCGGATCTTGCCGGAGAGGATATCCGCCGCCGCGCGCATATCCTTCATCAGCCACGGCTCCTTCAGCTCATCCGTCGTGCCGTATAAGTATTCCCGTATCGCCTCTTCCCCGATGATATCCCGGTTGCGTATCAGCCGGGCAGTCACCGGGGAAATGCCGAACTTCTCGGCAATTGCCTGAAAATCCGCCTTCTTGGCCGCAACAAACCATCGCTCCATCTCATCTTCCCCTATCTATCTTCTGCCGCATCGGTATCCCGGACTTCTTCGTCCATCAGCTGGGCTGCTTTGACCATAATCGCGCATTCCACCCGTTTGCGCTCCAGCTCGCATCCAATATCATAGGCGTCATTGATGGAGCCGTGGAAATGATAAGCGTTGGCCGCGCAGCCGCCGCTGCAGTAGAATTTAGCGAAGCAGTCCTGGCACTTCTCCTTCGTGTACACATTGCACGCCTTGAATGTGTCCCGGATGTCTTCCCTCGTAATCCCCTCGTATACATTTCCCATCCGGAATTCTTCATTCCCCACAAACTGATGGCAGGGGTAGAAGTCCCCCCAGGGAGTCACTGCCAGATATTCCGTCCCCGACCCGCACCCTGACAGGCGCTTGGCCACACATGGCCCTCCGGTCAGATCAATCATGAAGTGGAAGAAGTTGAAGCTCTTCCCCTCCCGGTTCCTCTTCACCATCTCCCGGGCCAGCCGGTCATATTCTTCCTTGATAGCCGGAATATCCTCTTCCCGGATCGCGTAGTCTTCGCTCTCATCCGCCACAACGGGCTCTATGGAGATCTGCTGGAATCCCAGATCTGCCATGTGCATCACATCCTGGGTAAAATCCAGATTATTCCTTGTAAAAGTTCCCCTCACATAGTAGTTCCTCTGGTCCCTGCTGTCGGCCAGCTTCTGATACTTGGGCACGATGGCGTCATAGCTGCCCTGCCCTCCCCGGAACGGCCTCATCTTGTCGTTGACTTCCTTTCTTCCGTCCAAGCTCAGCACCACATTGCTCATCTCCCTGTTGACAAATTCCTGTATCTCATCATTCAGCAGGATGCCGTTTGTGGTCAGAGTAAACCGGAATTTCTTATCATGGAGCTTCTCCTGCTCTCTTCCATATTTCACTAGATCCTTCACTACCTGCCAGTTCATCAACGGTTCGCCGCCGAAGAAATCCACTTCCAGATTCCTCCGGTTCCCTGAGTTTGCAATCAGAAAATCCAGCGCTCTCTTCCCCACATCAAAGCTCATCAGAGCCCTTCTCCCATGGTACTCTCCCTCTTCGGCGAAGCAGTACTTACATGCCAAATTGCAGTCATGGGCAATGTGCAGGCAGAGCGCCTTCACAACGGTATTCCTGGACTTTACATCAAAGATATAATCCCGGTAAATATCCTCGGCGAACAGTTTCCCCTCCTTCTCCAGATCCCTGATATCAGACAATGTCTCCATAATCTCTTCCTTCGGATACTTGTCAGACAGAGACTGTACAATCTCTTCTGCCGTCTTCTCCTGATACATCGGAATGACTTCATATGCCAGGTCATCCACTACGTGAACCGATCCGCTGTTCACGTCCAGCACAATATTCATCCCGTTATTCTTATACTGATGAACCATCTTATCCTCCTATTGATATTTTTACTATAAAAGTCCCGGACAGCGGCCATACGGATGGGCGTACTTGTACGCTCAGACGCATGGGCATTGGACGGGCTGACCGGTATGAGCAAGCAGGCCGGCAGGCCGGATTGCGAATATCGGCGGTAATCGCGAGAGTGCTCAGCACGGAGCGATTGACTTTCATATTTGGCAAAAAGTCCCGGACAGCGGCCATACGGATGGGCGCACTTGTACGCTCAGACGTATGGGCATTGGACCGCATATCTCTTCCGCCGCCGCGCAATTCACCGGAAAATTTTGTACGATAGGAAATGATCTTTCCTATCGTACAAAAAAGAATCCTGCGATTGCTATACAGGATTCTTTGTATTTATGATTCCCTATCTTCCCGCAGGTTCTACAGGCTTATTTGCTGTTCTCACAGCTCTGGTTCCCTACTGTACAGGACGTCTTGCATGCAGACTGGCACGATGTCTGGCATTCTCCGCATCCGCCCTTCTTCATGGTATTGCACAGTGTCTGTGTATTTAACGTCTTGATGTGCTTCATATCTGATTCCTCCCATAAATATCATTCATCACAAAATTATTCAAAGACAGTATATCATATCCCGATAGTCTTTTCAACCTCGCGCATAGCGAAAATTGTACGCTGCAGAAGTTCATCCAGGCTCCATCCGAGCATATCCGCCCCTTTCTGGATCACATCCCTGGAACATCCAGCCGCAAAACTGGGAGTCTTGAACTTCTTCTTTAATGATTTCAGCTCCATATCCATCGTACTCTTGGACGGACGTACAGCAGCCGCGGCCCCGATCAGTCCGGTCAATTCATCCGTAGCATAGAGAATCTTCTCCATAGGATGCTCCGGCTTCACATCCGATACGAGCCCGTATCCATGGCTCACCACCGCGCGGATCAGCCGTTCGTCGATTCCTCTCTCTTCCATAATCTCCCGGCACTTGACACAATGCTCGCTGGGATACTGTTCATAATCCAGGTCGTGGAGGAGTCCGACAATTCCCCAGAACTCTTCTTCGTCTCCGTAACCCTCCTCCCTGGCAAAGTAACGCATCACGCCTTCTACTGTCCTGGCGTGCTTCAGATGGAATTCCTCATGGTTATATTCACACAAAAGTTCCCATGCCTCTTCTCTTGTCAACATTCTCTCCTCCTTGCCGGCCTACAATCCCCGGAATCCTTCCGGCTTGTACTGTCCGGCCTTCCTTGCCCTCTTAATCTGTTCAATCATACAATCCCTCTCAGCATTCAGCATGCCCCCCAGGCATATATAATTCGACGCATGGTTAGAGCGGAACACACTCCCTTCGCTGTCCACATTGCTCAGGAAGAGCAACATCTCCTCTGCCACCTCATCCGGGTTCAGCAACCGGAACTTGCCAGCTCTGTGCTCCTCATACAAAGGCGTCCCCGGCTCCAGCATCAATGTCAGGATACTGACATACTCCGGCTTGATTCCGCTGATCAGCCTTGCGCTCTCCATGGCGTGTTCCTTCATACGTTCCGGACCGCCCAGGCCGGAGATCAGCGTCACGGATACCTGGATGCCTGCAGCTTTCAATTTGAGGCAGGCCTCCTCAATCTGGGCAGCTGTGGCTCCTTTCTTCACTGCCTTAAGCACCTGGTCGTCCCCTGACTCTGCCCCAATATATACCATAAACAACCCTGCTCTGCGCAAGCTCACCAACTCCTCGTGGGTCTTGCCCAGCACATCCAGAGGCGCCCCGTAAGCCGTCACTCGCTGCAGCTTCGGAAAAAGCCGGTACGCCTCTTCCAGAACAGCAAGCAGTTCCTCCGTCTTCACCACAAGAGCATCTCCGTCTGCCAGAAAAATTCTGCGGATATGGGGTCCATACGCTCTTCTCGCCTCATGTAAGTCTTCTATGACCTCCTGTATCTTGCGGACGCGGAACCGCTTCTCCTTATACATACTGCAAAAAGTGCACTTATTTCTTGCACAGCCGATGGTCAGCTGTATAATCAGGCTTCTCGCCTCGCTTGGGGGTCTGTACACCATTCCTTCATATCTCATATACGCCTCCGTCTTTCCCCCCAATATCTTCCCTGCGGTCTCCCACAACCGCCTTCCTGCCAGATTCCGCCAGCCCAGCAACCGATGAATCCGACATTTCACACATCGCTTATCTTTATAGTTTTATTCGTTTTATTGCTATCTCTTTCTAAAGCTCCATTCCCGTCATCGTTACATGGGGCGTTCCTTCTTCTCACGGACACAGAGATCCTTGATCGCCTCACCCGCCAGGATCATCCCTGCCACCGGGGGGACAAAAGATACGCTGCCTGGAATGCTCCTCCTGGAAGAGGCCTCCCGTTCCTCCCTAGCCGCCTCGCTCTCTACAGGCGTGATCGGAATCTCCTTGGAATAGACAACCTTGCACTTCTTAATTCCCCGCTCCTTCAGCTCCTTGCGCATCACCTTCGCCAACGGGCAGACAGACGTCTTCGAGATATCCGTCACCTCGAACTTCTCCGGCTCCAGCTTATTTCCCGTTCCCATACAGCTGATGATCGGCGTCCCGGCCGCCTTCGCCCTTACAATCAGTTCAATCTTAGCCGTGACCGTGTCCATGGCGTCTATAATATAATCATACACAGATAAATCAAAAATATCTGCCGTATCCGGCATGTAGAAGCAGGCATGAGTATTCACCACCGCGTCAGAATTGATGGATCGGATGCGCTCCTTCATCACTTCAACCTTCTCTCTGCCTATCGTCAGCTCCGTGGCAATCAGCTGCCGGTTGATATTCGTTCTGCCCACGATGTCATGATCTATTAAGTCCAGAATACCTACCCCTCCCCGCGCCAAAGCTTCCGCAGCCGCGCTTCCCACACCGCCGAGTCCAAACACCGCCACACGGGATTCGCTCAGTCTTCGCATTGCTTCTCGCCCCAGCAATAATTCAGTTCTGGAAAAATTTTCCATCATGCCTACTACCCCTTCTCCTGCTACTCTATGATGTATTCTAATTCCCCGGTATAAAAATGTCAATATGCCTCCAGACGATTCCGACGGCCGACTGGATCTTCCGTCGGCATTAAGCCTGGCGAACATGTTCACGCATTGATTCGCTCAGCATAGGTCGACCACATTTCCTTCAGCTGCCCAATTTTTCATTTTTAGCCCTGCCAACTCTTCTGCAGGATATTTGCTATGAATTTCCCCTTTTCTTTTGGAAGATTTTGTATTACAATAATGCATACCTGCAGGGCCTGTACGCTGCTCTGCAGGCCATTATATATCACTGCATTTCCTCGGAAGCAATGTAGAAGGGAGTATATGAGCATGAAGAAAATAGGAAAATTGTTAACAGGCGCTGTCGTCTGCTCTGCTGCCGCTGCCGCCGCTTACTGCCTTGTTCAGAAGTTTAGAGATTCCTCCTTCGGCGGCTCTGATTCTGACGATCCAGAGGATGAGTCCTATGTGGAGCCTGCAGAGCCAGGCCCTCAGCGGGAATACGTATCCCTCAGCAGGACTCCGGCACAGTCCCGCGAGACAGACGGGCAGGCCGGCTGATCACTGCTATATTTCTGATTGCCTGCCGTATGATCACAAATGAGCGAGAGAAGCTGCCGGTCGGGATCTCCGCCGCAGCAGGCCGTTTTGGCGTTAAGGGCGCTGCAAAATGCAGCGCCCGAATGTGATGCCTATGCCGCCGGCTTTCTCTACTTCCGCTCTTCCAGTCTATCCCTCAGCTCCTTTAACGCTTCCTTAAATTCTCTGGAATTCGCGGTCGGACTGTTCTTAAGCAATCCCTTCATAGTTCTCCCCAACCGGTCTCCCAGAGCCTGTCTGCTCCGCTGATTCATCCGAAACTTCATCCTCAGTTCATCCAACTCGGGGCGAAGCTGACCAAGCCGCTCTCTCTCCCAACCCAGCCCGGTCAATATCGTCTCCAGCCTGTTCTCCAGTTCCTGCCTTCTCTGTCTGCCTGCTTCTCTCTGGTTATCCAGCTTCTCTCTCCCAAGCTCCAGCACTTTCTTCTGTTGAGCAAGCTTTTCTTCCACCTGTCTTCGAATGTCCTCCTGTACATTCCCAAGAATTTTCTCTGCCTTCTCCTGTATCATCTCCATCTCTTCCTTCATCGCCGTCATCTTCACTAGGATGTCCCTCAGATCCAGAGCCGCTTTGAATGCCAGCGCAAAGTCTGCAGCCGCGGCCACAGTCAGAACATGGACAAAGATCTCTGCCGCTTCTTCATTAAGACTTAGCACTGCCTGTTCAATTGGCCTGTGGATAACCTTCACCAAAAATATCGTCAGTCCTCCCCAGGCAATAGATGAAGACAAGCAGATATAGCCTTTATACTGAATCTTCTTATGGCTGTAATCCCAATACCTCACTTTGAACAAGGCTTCCATGCAGACGCCCGTCACATACTCCAGCGCCGTTGCCGCAGCGCTGCCGGCCAAAAACATCCACACCAGATGTCCCTGCAGCGGTATAGATACAAACAAGATTAGTATGGCTCCAGTCCCATAGAGGGGCAGAAACGGCCCTCTCATAAATCCTCTGTTGACAAATCTCTTCTCACAGACAGATACGTAAGTACTCTCAAATATCCATCCCAGGAAACAGTAGATAAAGAAAAACAGCATCCACTGATTGCTTGTATAAGCATACATTATTCTGTCTACTCCCCCTTCCCTTGCACAATCTGTTTATCTGAAGTATACTATAAAAGTCCAGTCTCAAAGCAAAGACGGACGGGCTGCCCGCAGGCCAGGGCACCTATGCTTTCGAGACGCTTTCCCCCTTATGAGCAATATGCCGACAGGCCTTCTTGTGAATACTATGGACCGAATTTATTTCTGACATCAGCTAAAGATAAAGCAGCGATAGGAGCGATATACATGGATATGAAAAAACATACAGCCCTCTACTGCCGGTTCGCTTACGCGGATACTCCCCAGGCCATCGAAGATCAAAAAGATCTTCTGCTGAACTACTGTCATTTACACAGACTGGAAAACCCCGTCTTCTATATTGACAGCGGCGTCTCAGGCCTGACCATGGACCGCCCGGCTTTCTCCCGTATGATGGAGCACGCAAAGCTTGGACATCTCTCAGCCATCGTCGCCAAAGATGCTTCCCGCATCTGCCGTCTCGCCTCTGTGAGGGAGGAATATATACAGAAAATCTTCCCCTCTTACGGCATCCCCTTTCTGGAAGCAGCTGCCAAGCCCGATATCAGTCTTATGGATCTGATTCTGTCAGAAAAAAATAGAATATAAGCAGGGGGACGTGTATTTCACACGTCCCTCGCTATATCCTCTCTCTTACAAACCTGACATCTATCTTAGAAAAACGATAGACTGAAGCGTCTTTGCGCCGCATCTTTGCTGCAAATCAGCGTTTTCTCAATAATATCTCTTCACACACTTAATCGTCCGATAAGTTGCGTTGCCATACTTGATTCCAGTAGACGGCGTGCTGGCATGCACAATTCTTCCGCCTCCTAAATATATCGCCACATGTCCCGGATAGCAGATGATATCTCCAGGCTGGGCATCCGCATAGGACACCGTCGTCCCTGAACTTGCCTGTCCCCCAGACGTACGGGGTATAGAGATGCCAAAGTGAGCGTATACCGCCTGGGTAAACCCAGAGCAATCCGCTCCGTTGGTAAGACTCGTTCCGCCGTATACGTACGGATTGCCGACAAACTGGCACGCATAGCTTGCTATGCTGGCGCCAAGTCCGCTGCCGCCGGAGACGCTTGTCCCGGAAGAGCTGCTCCCTGAAGAACTGCTTGACTCGGAAGAACTGCTTCCTGATGAGGTCTCATTCTTCTTCGCTTCTTCCGCCTGGGCTTTCTTAATCTTAGAGTTCGTCTCCTCAATCTCTGCCTTCAGAGCCGCAGCCTGCTCTTCCGCCTCAGCCAGCTGGGCGTCAAAGTTCTCCACCTGCGCCCGTTTCTCTGCCAGAAGAGACTCCAGGCTCGCCTGCTGCTCTTTATAATTAGCCTCAATCTCCAGCAGTTCTTCTTCCTCATCTTCCAGCTGCTGCTGAAGCTCAGCAACCTGCTGCTTCGTCTCCTGGTATGCTACCAGCATCTGCCGGTCGTATTCGTAAACCTGCTGAGTAAAATCAGCCTGATTAATGAAATCCGTGATGCTCTGGGCCTGAAGAAGCATCTCCACGTAGCTCGTGTTTCCCTGCTCATACATATATTGGATACGCAGCTTCATCGCCTCATATTGGCTCTCCTCCTGGGCCTTGGCCGCGTCGTAATCCTCCTGAGCCTGGGCAATCTCCGCTTCCTTATTGGTAATATCCTGCTCCAGGATATCCAAGTCTGCCAACAGAGTTACCAGCTCCGAATCCAGCTCGCTAATCTCTGACTCGGTCTGGCTCTTGCTGCTCTCCAAACTGCTGATACTGTCATTCACCTCATCCAGCTTCTGCTGGCTCTCCTCCTTCTGGTTCTGCAAATCGCTCACAGAAGAAGCTTCCGCTGTCATTCCCATCAACTGTACCGCACAGAGCAATGCGGCAAAAAATCTTATTGCTTTCTTCATAATACCATCCTTATGTATTTTCTCCAGGTTCACGCTCCATTTTGGACGCCCTCCATAATGCCCGGTTAACTTCTTTTATTATAACTTTTCTTTCTCCTTCTTTCAATGCCATTTTAATATTTTTCTTAAATTTTTAATATTTTTGTCACATTTAGAAAGCCCACAATACAGCATAGCTGAATTTCATGCGCCAGCTGATTTCCGAGAGGGCTCATGAATGGGGGCAAATGCCCCGGCTTCCGGCAAAAGTATTTGACTTGCTGTTTTTCCCCTTGACGGATACATCAAACTGTGATATGTTGATTTTAGTATTTAACAGTTAATTTGTGATTCACATATTTTTGTAAGTCAGCAATTACTTGTGACTTACTAGGATATGTGATTTTTTTTTACTAGGAAATACTGCATTATTTGAAACCCAATGTAACAACATTTATAGAAGGAGGTTGTAATCATGAACAAAGGTATTGTAAAATGGTTCAATTCCACAAAGGGTTATGGATTCATCACGAATTCTGAAAATGGACAGGAAGTATTTGTGCATTTCTCCGGCATCGTTGCAGACGGATTCAAAACTCTCGAGGAAGGCCAGCATGTCACTTTCGATATGGAAGAAGGCAAGAAGGGACTGCAGGCAGTCAATGTAGTCGTCTGCTAATCCCTGCATGTATTCCGCCAGGGATCTATCTTTCCATACATGACGGCCATCAAGCGAAAGAAGGCATCCCCGAACCGGCAGCGGTTCGGGGATGCCCTTTTACGTTATAATCTTGTCTGTCCCTGTCTCCCCTCTCATCCTTGCCGCGTATTTCCCCGGCTGTCTTTTCATCTTCAGCATTGTATCAAAAGCCATCAGCACCATCTGAGGCCCGCCGGCATCTATCTTGGCATCGTCCCGATCCAGGAAAGCTCGAAAATGGTCAATTTGAAAAATCAGAATGTCCGCCAGCGTACATCCTTCCACCGCACACTGCCCCAGCAATTCTCCGCGCTGTATGTAGTATAAAAATTCTTCGCAAATGTCTTCCTCTCTCTGAAGCCCTTCCCAAATGTTCCGAAGAAATCCTTCATCCGTTTTTCCGGCACAGCTGCCCAGAGCCTTCACCCACTCCCACAGCTGTTCTTTTGTCATCTCCTCATGCTCTTTCATCCTGATTCCTCCCGCTGTATTTCCATATTTCATTTCATAAGCTCCCGCCCGCAGATTTCTACAAATAAAGATATGCATGCCGTCGCAAAGCTGCGCAGCATCCTCTGCTATACATAGCTTCTCTCAGCTTTCACAACCGCATAATAATGGGGATTTTTCTCATGTATTTTCTTTTTCAGCTGTTCTTCTATCTCTTCTTCTTGCTCCACCTGTTCTGGAGAGACGACAACGTCAAAAATCAAGTTTGAGTGAGTCTCCCCCCGCACCATACGGAAGTCATGGATTTTCCACCTCTCATCGGTCTCTTTGACAATCCTCTCCACCATCGCCCTGGCGTCGTCCAGTTCCCGGTCATCCGTCACCACCGGGTCCATGTGGATCGTAATCTCACATTGAAAATGCTCGCCGACCTTTTTCTCCACATTGTCTATCACATCGTGGATTTCCAGCAGGTCGAGGCGATAGGGAACTTCCGCGTGGAGAGAGACAATCCGGCGGCCCGGTCCATAATCGTGGACGATCATATCATGGATTCCAAGGATCATTGGCTCCTCCAATACCATGGCCGTCACGCCGTCTACAAATTCCTTATCCGGCGCTTCCCCTAACAAGGGCTGTATTGTATCTTTTGCCGTCTCATATCCTGCGTAGAGAACGAAGGCCGCTACCAGCAGCCCGATGTATCCGTCAATATTCTTCTCCGTGAAATAGGAGACGCAGGCTCCCATCAGTACAGTGCCCGTGGAGATGCAGTCGCTCAGGCTGTCGGCAGCTGTCGCCTTCATCGTATCTGAGCCGATTCGCTTCCCGATGGAATAATGAAAGCGGGACATCCATAGCTTCACAAGAATAGATAATATCAGTATTCCCATGGCCAAGGGCGTAAAATCCGGGGATTCTGGATGCAGTATTTTGTCTATGGAAGTGGTAAAAAGTTCAAATCCCATAATCAAGATAGCCGCCGCCACAAACAGCCCCGATAAATACTCAATCCTGCCATGGCCAAACGGATGGTCCAGATCCGCCGGCTTTCCCGCCATATGAAAACCGATCAGCGTCACCACAGACGCTCCGGCATCGGACAGGTTGTTGAAGGC
>CALWRT010000054.1 GCA_944384015.1 uncultured Lachnospiraceae bacterium
GGCAGGATAAGGAGGGCGGGAGATGGCCGACAAAGAGAAAAGACCGATCATAGAGGCCAGGAAACTTTACAAAGTCTATGCGCTCGGAGAGAACCGGGTATTTGCCCTGAACGGAGTCAACCTCTCAATACGGGAAGGAGAATTTTGTTCCATTGTCGGCACATCCGGATCAGGGAAATCCACGCTTCTGAATATGCTGGCAGGACTGGAGAAGCCGACGAAAGGGGAGATCATCATCGGCGGCTCCCATATTGAGAAGATGACGGAGAACCAGCTTGTGAAGTTCCGCAGGGAGAACGTGGGCTTTATTTTTCAGTCATTTAACTTGCTTGGGACGATGAATTCGGTGGAGAATGTGGCGCTTCCATTGATGTTCCGGGGAGTGAAGAAGGAGATCCGCAACAAGAAGGCTGAGGAGATGTTGAAGTTGGTTGGCCTTGGCAAACAGATGCATCATAAGCCGATGCAGATGTCGGGAGGACAGCAGCAGAGAGTTGGGGTGGCCAGGGCGCTTGTGATGGATCCGAAGATCATTTTCGCCGATGAACCTACAGGAAATCTGGATTCCCATACATCGGCAGAAGTGATGGAGCTGATGCGCAAAGTTGTCAAGGAACAGCATAAGACGCTTGTGATGGTCACTCACGATAACCATCTGGCGGGTTTCGCGGACCGGATTTTCCACATTATTGACGGGAAGATCGTTAAGATAGAAGAGAGAGAAAATTACAGGGAGGAACTTAGGGTATGAAGGGGTATAAGAGATTGGTAGCTGCCGCCTTGTGCGCGGTCTGCCTGATGCCGGGCAGTGTGGCTCAGGCTTCCACCGTGTCGGCGGGCGGAGCAGATCTGGAGGTCGGTATTGGAGATGCGGAGACGATTGCCGATGTGCGGCTGCGCGTGACAAATGAGATCAAGGACTACTGCGAGCGCCAGAAAGAACTGGCCCAGAACGATGAGACGAAGAATCAGCTGCAGGGTATCTGCGACAAGTATGTGGGCTTGGCCCCTTTTCGCTATTCCAAAGACGGTCTGGAACAGCTTGTGAAAGATGCCAAGGCAGAGATGGACAAGGTTCTCGCCGACGGGCAGCAGGGCGGCACAGGGACGGACGGCAATGGCGGAAGCGGTTCCGGAGACGGAAGCGGCGGCGGGCAGACAGATCCGTACACAGAAGCCTCCGCAATCCAGGCCATTGAGGACTACGCGGCGATTGTCCTTCAGGATTGTTATGACAGGGATGCGGTAGAGGAGATTAAGAAATTCGCGACTGAGGAAATCCAGAACCGTTCTGGCTCCTGGACTTCTTCTGGTCTGCAAGAGTTCGTATCGAAGACGAAATCCAGGATGGAGGCATATGACAATGCCAATTATACGGCGCCAGCAGAGGAACCGGAGCTTCCGGCACCCACAGACTATGTGCAGGTAGGAGGCAATTGGGTGACTCCGGTGGCTACTTACGGGCAGAGGGTCAGCGTAGTGCTTCCGATTGTGAATATGGCCAAGGAAGACGCATATGATGTGATTGTGACGCCGGTGCTGGACGCGGATCCGGAAGTGTGGCCTTTTGATATAGAAAAGTCGTCTTACACGGTGAAGCTGGACTGCCTTGCCGGAGAAAATGTGAACCCGGACGCAATGGCAAGGAGGCAGGAGATTACCTGGAACTTTAAGACCCGGGAGGATGTGACGTCAGGCTATAAGAAGATCGGTTTCCTTGTGCAGTATACGAATTCTGCGGGGGAGAAGGTAAATACAACGCTGTCCACTTATGTGGAGGCTGTGGGAGCGCCGGGCTCCGGCAAGGGGGATGCCACGTCCACGCCTCGTCTGATTGTAACAGGGTTCGAGACGAACCCGGCCGAAGTACAGGCGGGGGATGAATTTAACCTGGTGATCCATATGAAGAACACATCCAAGAGGACGGATGTGTCCAACGTAGAATTTACGCTGAAGGCGGCAACGGAAGGGACAGATGAGAATGCAGTCTATGAGGCGTTCCTTCCGGTGGCCGGTTCCAATACAATCTTTGTGGATAATATTCCCAAGGATGGGACGGCTGACTTGAGCATTGACTTGAAAGCCAAGGCGGACTTGGCTCAGAAGCCCTATGTGATGAATATATCCATGAAATATGAGGATGAGAATCTCAAGGAATTTACCGGGGAGTCCAGCGTATCCATTCCAGTACATCAGGAAGCCCGCTTTGAGATCAGCGAGCCGGAAGTCATGCCCAATACCATTGAAGTGGGCAGTGAGTCGAACATTATGTTCAGCATTTACAATACAGGAAAGACGACGCTGTACAATGTGTCCGTCCGTTTTGAGGGGGACAGTATCTCTGGAGGAGATGCCTTCGTAGGAAATATTGCGCCCGGAGGGACCGGCCAGGTGGATACAATGGTTGCCGGTCAGGCGGCGACAATGGATGAGGGGATCGTGAAGGCGATCATCAGCTATGAGGACAATGAGACGAACGCGAGCGAGGCAGAGAAAGAATTTACTCTGTATGTATCAGAGCCTGTGTATGATGACATGTATATGGACTACATGATTCCGGAAGAGGAGCCCGGCGGCTTCCCAGGCTGGGCAATCGCGCTGATTGTCATTGTGATTCTGGCGGCGGCTGGAGCAGCTGCAGTAATGATACGGAAGAAGAGAAAGGCGAAAGCGGCGGCCCTTCTGGAAGAATCTCTAGTTGAAGAGGCTGTGGAGGAATCCGAGGAATCAGAGCCGGACAAGGATAAAGGAGAATGAGATGAAGTTTTTTGACTTGCTGACCATGAGTGTGAGCAATCTCTGGCGAAGGAAGCTCCGAACCTTTCTGACAGTTCTTGGGGTAATTATTGGAACAGCGTCAATCGTCGTGATGGTCTCCATCGGCATCGGAATGAACCGGAACATGATGCAGCAGATCGAGCAGTACGGAGGGCTGACAACCATCAATGTCTATTCCGGGGACTCCTATTATGGAGGAGGGATGGCGGTGGCTGTGTCGTCTTCGGGCGACGCCTCTTCCTCCTCCAAGAACTCAGAACCCGTTCGGCTGAACGATGAGATGCTGCAGGTGTTGGCAGGCTTGGATCATGTAACGTCTGTGACGCCGATACTGTCTGTAGACTGTATCGCCAAGTCTGGAAAATATATGGGATATCTGTCTGTACGGGGAATTCCCTCGGAACTTTTGGCTCAGATGAACAATATTGAGGTGGCCGAGGGGACTCTGCCGGTACCTGGAGACCAGGAGCTGAAGTTTTTCTACGGCAACACAGTGATTACAAATTTCTATGTGGAAAAGACCAATCAATATTATTGGGAGACTGGGGTTGTTCCGGAGATTAATTTTATGGAAGATCCGATGTACGTGATATTCGATACTGACGCATATTACCAGTCCCAGTATCCAAGTGAGAATGGCACTGTGACTCCCCCGCCGAAAAAATATATGATTGAGGCCTGCGGTATGATGGCTGGAGACGTAGAGACCGATGGAGAGAACAGCAACTATGTGTTCTGCGACCTGGAACTTCTGAAGACTCAGCTGAAGAAGGTGTTTAAGAATAAGGCGATACCCGGACAGCCTACGACTTCCAGCGGCAAGCCTTATAAGGAGATATATTATAACCAGGTGGATGTCAAAGTAGATGACATGGATAATATGAAGGATGTGCAGACCCAGATACAGGGGCTGGGGCTGTCAGCCAACAGCAATGCAGAGTGGATTGAGCAGCAGCAGGAATCTTCCAATAATCTGCAGATGGCATTGGGAGGAATTGGAGCGGTGTCTCTGTTTGTAGCGGCTATCGGTATTGCAAATACGATGATGATGTCTATCTATGAGCGCACGAAAGAAATTGGCGTTATCAAAGTACTGGGATGCGACATGAAGAATATCCGCAGCATGTTCTTAATGGAAGCGGGATTTATCGGCTTCGTGGGAGGGACCATCGGTATCCTGTTAAGCTATGGGATATCATTCCTTGTCAATTATGTGGCTGCCAGTCAGGGCAGCATGGGAATCGGAGGAATGAACATT
>CALWRT010000055.1 GCA_944384015.1 uncultured Lachnospiraceae bacterium
TCTCCGTTGTTTTCATTGTGTACACCCTCCTGCTTCTACAAGTCAAACAGCTCTGACAGGCTCATCTGATGCCCTCCCTGCTCCTTTCTCCGGAATGCCTCTTCTCTCACTATCAGATAATCCGGCACTGGGAAAAGAAACTCCGATTCCTCTTGTCCGCATGTCAGTATCAGCTCTTCCTGCGCGCGGGTCATCCCCACATACAGCAGTCTTCTCTCCTCTTCTCTGTCCACATGATACTTCTCTTCCCGGGGCGGTACGATACCGGCTTCTATCCCGTACAGGAAGATCACCGGGAACTCCAATCCTTTCGAGCCGTGGAGAGTCATCAGCGTGACAGCCTCTCCCTCATAAGACTTTTGCCCGCATCGCTTCAAGTCGCTCTCCACTCCTAAGGTTATCGCCTCCAACAGCTCTCCCATAGAGGAATAGAAGACTCCCATCTGGGCCAGCTGTTCCATCGCCTCGTCCTGGGCCAGCCCCATCTGGGCCATCCATCTGCGGATGAACCGTTCCGGCTGCTCCTCTTGGTAATATGGGGCAAACTGCTCTGCCATCGTACGGAGCACTTCTTCCCCGACCGCTCCGGCCTCTTCTTCCTGCCACCGCTGCAGGCACCGCTTCTGAGCTGCCTCATCAGACGGCTGTGCAAGATACTGGAAAAATGCCAGGCTGTCCTGCACCGGCTTCTCTCTCAGAAATGTCTCTCTCCCGGCCACAATATACGGGATCCCTTCCTGTCGAAGGCACTTTTCCAGCAGCCTTGCCTGCCGGTGTGTACGGTACAAGACCGCAATCTCTCCAAAGCCGCGCAGCCCTCGCTCCTTCTGAACCGACAGAGCCTGAGCGCCCAGCATATCCAATCCTCCTGTCATGCGGCTGATTTCTTTGGCAATAAAAATCCCTTCTCCCATAGGAGTTGCCGCGCTCACCAGCCGTACCGGGGTTCCTTCTCCCCTGTTTGCATGCAGGCGCTGCCTGTCACCTGGATTACGCGCGATGATTTCCCACGCCGCCTCTAATATCTTCTTTGTACTTCTGTAATTTTCTACAAGGGTAACCCGGCATATATCCGGATAGTCTGTTCCAAGGCGCCCGAAGCAGCCTGGGTCAGCCCCCCGGAATCCATAAATGGCCTGATCCATATCTCCGATCACAAACAGATCTGTCCCCAGTCTGTGCCACTTCTGGATCAGCCGGTACTGCAGCGGGTTAATATCCTGGAATTCATCCACCAGCAGGCAGGAAAACATGCCGCCGCGAGCCGCCCCGTCCCTATCATCCAGCCTTTCGGCTTCCAGCAATAAGTCATCAAAATCCAGCAGTCCCTTCTCCTGCATCCAAGCCTGGTAGCAGTGAAGCGCCTCCTGAAATTTCTCATCCTCGCTTCTTTCGTCCTGGGACTTCCAGCGGGAGACTTTTTCCCGGAACTTCCCCGGGGAGACTGTAAGACTGCATTTCTCAACCGCTTCTTGGGCAGCTTCCAGCGACTGTTCCTCCCCGGCGATGGAAAACTCTCTTCCCGCCTCTCTCAGAAGCCGCACACAGATCGTATGGAAGGTGCCGGCCTGTACTCCCTCGGCTCCTCTGGGCAATCGCCCCTTCAATTCCGCAGCGGCCTGGTTTGTAAATGTCACCGCCGTAATCTGCTCCGGCCGCATCCCTCTGTCCTCCAGCAAATACTGGATGCGCGAGATGAGCGTCTTTGTTTTCCCTGTCCCGGGTCCCGCCGTCACCATGATCCTTCTCTTAGGCGAGTAAGCCGCCCGCCGCTGTTCCTCATTCAGCCCGCCGCTCTGATCTGGGCTGACGGCCTCTTCCCGGCTCTCCTCCATCTTATGGACTCCATCATTGCGCGGGGTCTTGTCCTTCTTTTCCTCTCCTTTTTCCTCTCCCATTGCTCCCAGAAGGGCAAAGAAATCCATCTGTCCTTCCGTATTCCTCTCTTCCCCCGGAAGAAAGACCTGTATGGTCCCGTATGCCCCGTCATAACCCGGGATTTTATTCACTTTTCCATCCCTCAGCCTCTGGATTCCCTCTGCAATCATCGTCCCTGATACTCTGCGGATGTCTTCCACAGGGATCTCCCTCAAAATAGCAAATTCTGAGCCGAGGGTTCCCAGCATCTTCTGATATTCCTTCTGCACCTGCTTGCCTGACGGCCCGCGTCCCAGCACATTTCCCAGCAGCTCCGGCAGAGGCATCAGGCTCTCATACGGCCTTGCCCCAGGGGGAACGTAACCCTCCTCTCTGTCTGAGAGCTGTTCTGCCCGGTGGGAGACGCCGACCGTCAGTTTTTTGCCGCACACAGGGCAGATGCCTCCCAGTCCGGCCGCCTCTCCCGGCGATAGACACACGCCGCATTTTCTGTGGCCGTCAAAATGGTATTTCCCCTCTTCCGGGAAAAATTCAATGGTTCCACACAGCCCTTCGCCCTCTTGGATTGCCCGGTACAGCCCTTCATAGGACAGATCAATGTCCAGCAGATTCGCCTCCCTGCCCAGCTTGGACGGTGAATGGGCGTCGGAATTCGAGATGAGCTGGCAGCCGTCCAAATCCGATACTCTCCAGTTCATCGGCGGATCCGAGGACAGCCCCGTCTCCACTGCGTGGATATGCCCGGCCAGATCCTCAAAGCACTCCTCCATGCTGTCAAATCCAGAGAAGGCTCCGAACATGGAAAAGTGAGGCGTCCAGATATGCGCAGGGACATAGATCCCCTTCGGGCTGACCTCCAGCATAATCTCCAGCAGATTCCGGCAGTCTATCCCAAGAATCGGCCGCCCGTCAGAATGGATATTGCCGATAACTTCCAGCTTCCTGGACAGGCGATTGGCCTCCTCCAGCCCGGGAAGCAGTATCAGGCTGTGTACTTTCCTGACTTTGCCGTTTTTCTTGTAGATAGAGCTGATCTCCCCGGTTACAGCGAATCTCGGATAGAACGCGTCCGAGACAGGGCCGTCTGGTATCCGGTATTCTTCCTTCAACACATAGAGTCCATCTTCCGCCGGCGCCAGTTTCTCTGCCAGTTCCTCCCGCCAGGCTGGGTGGGTAAAATCCCCGGTGCCGACGATTGCTATTCCTTTTCGCCTGGCCCACAGATCCAGCTGCTCCGGCGTTCCATCCTTGCTCGTAGCCCTGGAATATCTGGAATGGATATGTAAATCCGCAATATACATCTGTTTTCCTTTCTCTCTTGTATGATGTCCAGCTTACGATGTTCCTTCATCTTTCCAACAGGCTGTCTGTCCTAAGAAAACACCGATAAAATAAGCGTTCCCCTGAGAATCCTCAGAAAAATGACCATATCACCGCGATTACAACGGCGGGCAGCATATTCTCCATTGCCCCGCCATATTTATGATTGTACCAATTCCTTCCAATGAAATTTCCCCGCTTTTCTGTCATTTGTCTGTTACGCTGACACACCCGGAACACAGTGCCCAGACCGCCTGCCGGCTGCCTGGGCACATATCATCTCCCTATTCTGTCTCCTAGCCGGCACGCGGCACTCTTTCATCAAAGTTACCCTAATCGGAACCCGCAGTTTCCGCAGAACCGCATCCCATTTGTCTTCGCGCCGCAGTTCGGACAGAAGTTGGGAATTGTGCCTTCACCCGGCTGTCCCTGGGGCGCCGGATTCTGTACATATCCGCCCGCACCGCCTGTTCCCGGACCGCTTGGGCCACCGCTGTTCCTCTGCTGCATCTGGGACGCCATCTGCTGGCCCATAGCCATCCCCATGGCCATTCCAGCCATATCGGATGCTGGGCCGCTGCCTCCTCTTCCAAGCGCCTCTCCCATTGACACTTGCTGGAAACGCCCCACATCTCCGATCATGCTCTGGGCAGCAGCCTTCTCTGCCATACGCTGCACTTCTTCTGGATAATTAAAGTTGGAAATGGAAAAAGAAGTTATGGCAATGCCGATGCCTCTCATCTCCATATCCAGATCTTCCTGAATGCCGTCCCCAATCTCCCTGGCGTTCATCTGAAGGTTGAACATATTCTTCCCTTCCTTGCCGATCCATTTCATCAGGAACGGATCCAAGGAAGCGATGATGCGCTCTTTCACGTCGTCTACGGTAAATTGTCTCCGCACTCCCGCAATCTTATCGATCAGGACATCATAGTCATCCACCTTGCACGTAAACGTTCCGAACGCGCGGATGGGCATTCCCCCTGGCAGTCCCGGCGCAGGTATCAGCACAGGACTTTTTGTCCCCCATTTCACCAGAATCTCCTTCGTATTGATAAACAGCACTTCCGCCCGGATTCCGCTGTTGAAGCCGAATTTAAAGCCCTTCAGCGTAGACAGGAAGGGAATGATGTCCGATTCCATCTCATAGCTTCCCTCATCCCGGAAGATCCCTTCTACTACACCATTGTACAGAAATACCGCATCCTGTCCCGGACGGATGATCAGACGGCTTCCTTTCTTAATCTCGGCGTTGCTCCATTTCCAGAACAGCATGTCATCCCGGAATTCCTCCCATTCAATGACATCCGAAAACTGATTGCTAAATAAACCCATTGCCATTTCCCCCGTTTCCTAACCTATAAAGTAAAATACTAGACCCGCCGCCGCTAATATAATCAAAATACACAAAGCGATCTTGAAAATGCTCTTCGGGTATTCCCCTTCAATCTGGCCCGTCTGCCCATTCATCAGCACATGGTATACTTCATCTTTATATTTGTACGCTGTCGTATAGACCGGCAGCAGAATGTGTTTGAACGTCTCTGCTGAGAAAAAAGGCGTCATTCGGATATTTCTGACATCGTCGTACCTGGCGAGCACCTCGCTCCTGATAAAATCTTCCAGCCTTCTCTCCATTTCCCTGTGCGCGTCTATGTAAGCCTCATCCAGGCTGACTGTAAAACACTCTGATGCATATCCGGAGAAGTATTCCGGAGCATAGGAGGCCACTTCCCGCGTGTCGAACTGATCCACATCCTTCAGCAGGCCTTCGTCCAGCTTACGGGATGCCGGAATCAATACATCGTCGAAAAAGTGTCCAATATGGCCGCTCACAGGATGCCAGGTCATATAAGTCCTTGTCTGGGTCTCTCCTTTGGAATTCTTATAGGTCTGCACATGGCGGATACCGCCGTCAGCCATATAATCGCTCTCCGACTGGGCATCGAACGTCCAATATGGAATGTAAATTCCCTGAAGCCGGTCCTTCTGATACAAATGCTTCAGCTCTCCCGGCGCCCAGAATCGTCCTTTGACCCATTCCTGGAATTTTATCCCCGCTTCCTTCTTATCAAATCGGAACGGCACAACCCCGTCTGGGACAATCACATCCTCCTGCTTATCTGCCAGCACATATTTAGAGCCGCAGTAGGGGCATTCCGCCGCTGTGCTGGTGGCTTCTACTTCCACTTTGGCTCCGCACCCCTGGCAAATCATCGTGTGGGACGTCTTCTCTCCCGCCCGGATCGTCCTCCTGGCCTCCCGGGTCACCGCGTGCTCTTGTATCTTTTCTCTGTCATTCGTAATTTCAATGGAAGTACCGCACCCAGGGCATCGAAGCGTCTGTGTCCTGGGGTCAAACTCCATAATACTTCCACAGTTCTCACATCGGTATATGTTCCCCATATATTACAGTCCCAGCTTCGCTTTCAGAGCCGCAAGTTCATCATCCACCTCGCTGCTGGCCGGCGTCCCTTCATCATATTTCTTCATCAGGTCTTCTGCCGTGTCTTCTTGGCTGTTCAGCTCTGCCATCGCCTCGGCTTCATCCAGCATCCGGTTCGCCTTCTCTTCCATCCGGTCAAAGGCCGACATGGACTCTCCGACGCCGTCCATGCTGCTTCCCAGCTTGTTCATGCGTTCCCTTGTCTTCACCATCGCCATCTTGGCCTGGATCTCCGACTTGCGCTGGCGCAGTTCCTTCAAATCCGCCTCCAGCTTATCGTGCATTTCTCTCATTTTCCGAGAGTTCTGTACTGAGACATCATATATCTGCTGCAGGTTCGCCTGCTTCGCTGTAAGCTCTGTTTTCTTAGCCAGAAATGTCCTGGCATCTCCCTCATTGCCGGCCATCAGCGCTTTCTCAGCATATTTCTGCATCTTCGCAGCCTCAGCCTCATTCTCTTCCAGGTCCCGCTTCGCCTTCTTCTCGCTTGCCATCACAGCGGCAGTCTCCGCCTTCACTTTGCCTAGATCACTCTCAATATCTCTCATATACTGGCTGATCATCTTCTCCGGATCTTCTGCTTTATCTAACAGTGCATTGATATTTGCCGACATGATATCTGTAAATCTCTTTAAAATGTTTGCCATTATGATTCCTCCCAATTTCCTGTTCCTTGGACAATATACATCTATATTCCATTTTACATGAAAACATCTCAAAACGGAACTATAAAATCAAAAATATAGCAGACGTCTGTTCGGATACCAGTCCCATACAGGCCAAAGTCAGGAAGACTGCGGACGGACTTGTTCGATATTGCGGCAAGCCGGCTGCAGTTACGATTTTCTTTCATCCATGTTATAAAAAATTTCCCTTTTCTGACATTTTCCATACGATTGCTTACAAATCCCAGACTTCCCTTCCAATCCCACCGCACTTCTGCTACAATCGTACATACCAAAATAAGGAGGATGTATTTTATGAATCGAAAATTATTGTTGCTATCAGCTATTTGCGCTTTTGCGCTCACTGCCTGCGGTGTTCGGGGCGCCGCTTCTAATTCTGAGGCAGGCAAGGAAACGGCCTCCTCTTCCTCTAGCGCAGAGACGGATTCTGAGGGGACATCCGCTCCTGATAAAGAATCTGCCGCCTCAGGTACAGGGACTTCCTCAGGAACCGACGGCGCAGCCGTGGAAGTCAGTCTTGCCTCTCTTGTAGAACTGCTCGGCAAAAATGACTCCGAAGCCGTAGCTCTGCTGGGTGAGGGAACTCCAGAATATAACGGCGATGATGTTCTTCTTAGCAGAACCTATACAGCAGAACTGCTCGGCGCTCAAGCCGACCTGTCCCTATCTGTAAACCTGTATCAGTATGGGGAAAACTTGGTAGAACAATGCCGCGCAGATCTTTCTTCCGGGGATTTAGAAACTTATCGCGCCCAGCTTGCAGAACTCTTCGGTGAGCCGACCGAATCTTATGACAGCTCTTATTTCTTCCAATCCGGTACGGTGACGATTGTTCTTGCAGATCCCTATGGAGATGGTCCCTACATAGAAATCTCCATTCCGTCTGATCAAGCATAGATAAAACTCGCGCCTGCAGTGATTGCTGCAGGCGCTGACCGCTGATTTCGTTCCTATCTTATATATCCGTGTATTGATATGCCAGCCGCTATTTCATAATAGCATTGCTCAGCTCAGTCTCAAACTGTCCGATATCTGACGGCAGCCACGCGACAATCTCATCGCCGCCTCCTTCTGCAATCAGGCGCTCACAGACCACTTCCATCTGCGTCTCCTGCGTGGGCTCCAGCGACACAATCTTGTCTATGTACGCAGTCATATACTCCTTCATATAGTTCATCGTAGCTTCTGTATCTCCCGTGGCAATTGCCATCTGTGTATCTTCATCCATTCCGGCAATCATCTCTTCCTGAACTTCCAGAGCCGCATTCTCAATATCTGTCATTGCATATCCATTCGTAGTCAGCAAAACTGTTGTTTCATCACTGCTCTCGTCTGTGATCTCTGTCGTGCAGCTCAGCTTATCCAGCATCCCTTCCAGGCTGCTGCTCATATCTGCCAGTTCTTCATCCGTAAATTCGATTCCGGAAGCGATAAACTCTTCTTCCAAGGATGCTACAAAGCTGAAGCTTTCCACATCTTCCACAAAGGCCTCCATCACCGCGTCATCAGAGCTGAACCCCAGAAGGTCTTTCAGCGTAGTCGGATTCTCCTTTACCGCCAAGTCATACAACGCGCTCACCGTTTCATCCGCTGGCGGAATCTCTTTCCCGCAGCCTGCCAGTGCAATCCCGCAAAATGCCATGACGACAGCCATACAAACAGCCGCTCTTCTCCCTAAGCGTCTCATAATACTATTCTCCCTTCCTATTCTTTGTCTTAGCCTCTCCGGCTTATTAGATACATCAATATTATACTCCTTATCATCTATATGTGACAATAAATATCTTCATAAGCATTGCATTTGGGGGAGCACAAAATATCCGGCGGACATATGCATCCTGTATCCCCTCTTCTTATCAAGCCACCTCTACATATCCCCTGCAAAGCACTGCTGATGCCAGTGAAAACTGCTCTATGATTGTTGATTTTTTCTATACACTTCCTGTTTTTTCAAAAAATCACGCCGGTGCAAAAGCACCGGCGCAATTTTTGTGCAATCTCTATTATGGCTATAAAAGTAAAATGGTCTATCGGTCTGTCACGGTTTCAACAGAATCTTAATTCCCTCTCCATTCTCTGCTTTTGCGAATCCCCTCTCCCAATCTGTCAGAGAAAACACATCTGTCTCCACCGCTTCCGCGTTGAGCTGGCCGTTTGACATCATCTGAAGCACTTTCTCCCATCCTCTGTATCTCTGCCCATAGGAACCCGAGATCCGGATTTCATTATTTACCAACGTATTAAAGGTATTGATCGGGATCTCCCCATTCTTGAACAAAGATACGATCACAAGCTCTCCCATCTTCTTCAGGGAGACAATTGCCTGATCCAGCACTGCTCCTGCTCCGGAGCACTCAAATGCCGCATCCGCCCCTCTTCCTCTTGTCAGCTCCTTGATCTTCGCCGGTACGTCTGCTTCATCCGACAGCAGTATCTCATCCGCTCCTAATGCTTTGCCGACGGCCAGCCGCTTCTCGTCTTTGCTCATCCCGACCAGGATCGCCCGGCTTCCCGCTGCCTTTACCATCTGCAGCACCAACAGCCCGATGGTTCCCGGGCCAAAGATCACTGTTGTATCCCCCGGCTGCACTGTCGTCTTGTCGTACACCGCATGGGCTGCCACCGCCGCGGGCTCACACAGTGCCGCTTCTTTGAAGGAGACGTTCTCCGGGATCTTATGTACCAGCTCCTGGCGAATAGTTACATAATCCGCCATCGCCCCGTCTGTCTGGTATCCGATGGAGCGCTTGTGGGAGCACAGCAGGATATTCCCTGTCCGGCACTGCTCACATTTCCCGCAGTAAATTTCCGGCGTCTCCGAGACCACTCTCTCACCCACCGCGATGCCTTCTACCCCTTCTCCCACTTCCACAACTGTGCCGCTGTACTCATGGCCGAAGGTGACCGGGATCGGGATATTCAGGCCCGGACGCATGTTCCAGTGGTAAAATTTCATGTCTGACCCGCAGATCCCGCAGTATTCTACCTTAATCTTCACATGGCCCCTGGTTACCTCCGGTTCCGGTATATCTACAAGTTCCATACAGCCGTAGGCTGCCTTCATTTTCCTCAATGCTTTCATCGCTCTCATGCCCTCCCTGTCTCCTATAGAATTTCCCTCCCCCCTGAAGAAAATTCTGTTCTGCGCAGTCATCTGCTCATCAATACAGCTCTTTGTATATTTTATATACCCTCGCCTCATCCAGCGGGACGAAGTTGTTGCCCATCAGCCGCCCCTGGGTCTGCATGACGCTCGTTGTGAATTCTTTCAGGTCTTCCTCTGTCACCCCATACTCATGCAGCGCCTTCTTCGGCAGAATCTGGTTCAGCAGGTCTTCCAGGCGGTCGTAGACTTCTTCTGTCCCGCATCCCAGCAAATTCGACAGATACTCGTTCATCACCGCGATCTCCCCGTCCTGCCTGATCTCCATATAGTTCTTCAGCACTCCGGTAAACATGGCGTAGTTGCTCTCCCCGTGGGGTACGTGATACTTTCCTCCCAGCGGGTAACTCATCGCATGAACTGCCGCGCAGCCCGCTGTTCCGAATGCAAGGCCTGCATAGTTGGAGGCGATCAGGAAGTCATTCAGCAGTCCAATCCGTGCTTCCCGGCCTTCCTTCACGATTGTCTGATATCCTCGGATAATCATTTCAATCGCCTTATACCCGAACAGCTTCGTGTATGGCGTCGCCTTCGGCGACAGGCTGGATTCCACCGCATGTACCAGCGCGTCGATGGAACTTGTGGCAAACACCCCGAATGGCAGCGTCTCCAGCAGCTGCGGAATCAACACCGCGTCATCTGCATACATAGCAGGCCCCACCAGCCCCATCTTCGTCCCAAGCCTCGTCCGGTTCAGGATCGCGATATTGGTCACCTCACTTCCTGTCCCGCAGGTGGTCGGGATTATGACTAATTTTCTTCGCTTCGGCAGGTTCGGCGCCATATCATAGAGCTCATCTATGCTCTCATCACCAGCCACCGCCAATACTTTGGCAATGTCGATCACCGTGCCTCCTCCGATGGCGATAATCCGTTCACAGCCTGTCTTGGCGGCATCCTTCATAATCTCCTCTGTCATCACGTCCGTCGGCTCCCCGGCTCCGTATTTCTCCTGGCAGAGCACCGCGCATTTCAGATTCATCGCCCCGAAGTACGGCTGATAGATATATTCGTTCGTCAGTACCAGATCTTTTTCCCCCGGCTGAAATTCTTCTACAAATTCCTTGCAAGTGGCAAATCCACTTAACTGTGGCTCCCAGATAATTTCTTTCATGGAACTTCCCATCCCTTCTTTCATTCTTCATGCATATCACACATAGATCTTCCTCGGCGGGAACCGCTCGGAACACTCCTTTATCTCTTTTCTGTCCGGCACGCTCCGAGTTGGTTCTCCGCCTCTCCCGTTTCTTTCACAATCTTCCTTCTCTTGCGGAAACGCCGATAAAATTGCTATTCCTTAGTCAAGCATGGATGTCTTACTGCTCCTCGGCCTTCCTCTTGGCATCCTCCCGGATGTAATTGACTGCCTTTGGATCGTCCGTGAACTTGCAGGCCTCCGTCTCAACGGTAGTGATGTCGATCATGGCAGGCCCTTCCATAGCCAGCGCTGCCTTCAGCTCTTCCTCCAGCTTCTTCGGATCGTGGATGCTCACTCCCGTACAGTTCAGCCCTTTCGCCACCGTCGCGAAGTCGATCTTCTTCGTGTCCACTTCCGTGAAACGTCCATCCCAGTTCGCCGCCTCATACCACTTGATCCATCCAAGGACGCTGTTGTTTAGCACGACGACTTTCACGTCCATCTTCTGTTCTGCAAGTACGGCCATCTCTCCTATGCAATAGCTTAAGCCGCCGTCTCCTGTGAGAACGACAACCTTGCTTCCCGGCCTTGCCGCTGCCGCTCCGATCCCTGCCGGCAGTCCGTAGCCCAGTCCGCCCGCTCCTCTCGGAAGAATGGTTCTTCTTGTATGGTATACGTCGAAGAACGACCCGGCCCAGCCGCAGGAAAAACTTGCGTCGCATGCCAGAATGGT
>CALWRT010000056.1 GCA_944384015.1 uncultured Lachnospiraceae bacterium
AGGTGAGCAGCAAAAGTACAATGATCATGCATAGATAGAAGGGGAGCGTTGCCTTGGCAATTTTCTCAATGGGAAGATGAGAGATAGCCGAGGAAATAAACAGGCAGGTTCCCACAGGCGGAGTCAATAGACCGATGCCGCAGTTGAGCACCATGATAATGCCGAACTGAATCGGATCGATGCCGATGCTGGTGGCTACGGGAAGCAGAATGGGGGTGGCAATCAGAATAATGGGAGCCATATCCATCACACATCCCAGCACCAAAAGGATTGCATTGATCAGCAGGGCAATGATAATCGGGTTGTCGGAAAAGCTGACAATCGCGTTTGCCGCGAGATCCGGCACATGGAGGTAGGTCAGGCAGTACCCGAAGATGCTGGAGGTTCCGCACAGGATTAAGACGATGGACAGCGTGTCAATGCAGTCTCCAATGGCGTGCCATACATCCTTCCAGGTCATTTCCTTATAAATGCAAAGGCCTACAATCAGGCTGTAGATAACCGCGATAGCGGCGGATTCTGTGGCAGTGAGCACACCGAAGACAACGCCGACCACAACGATCAGCACAGACAGCAGCGCCCACATTGCGCTTTTAAAACAGCGGATAAAGGTTCCGAGATGGAAGGGCTTCCCCTTCGGATAATTTCTCTTTACAGAGATGATATAGGAACCAATCATCAGGGAAACAGCCAACATACAGCCGGGGATATATCCCGCCATAAACAGGGCGCCAACGGAGAGACCTCCGGCCGCAGTTGCGTAGATAACCATATTGTGAGAGGGAGGAATTAAAAGCCCCTCCACAGAAGATGTAATGGTTACCGCAGTTGAAAAGTCGGTGTCATAGCCCATGTTGACCATCATAGGAATCTCAATATTTCCCAAGGAAGCTGTATCAGCGGAGGCGGATCCGGAGATGCCGCCGAAAAACAGGGAGGCCAGAATGTTTACCATAGCAGCGCCGCCGCGCATCCATCCTACAAGGGAGTCGGCTAGATTAATGAGCCGTTCCGATATGCCGCCGCTCCCCATAAGGCCGCCCATGGTGATGAAGAAGGGGACGGCCATCAGAGAAAAGGAATTGAGGCCCTTTACCATCTGCTGGCAGACATTGGAAAGCGGTATGCCCAGATACAGAAGGCAGAGGCATGAGGCGATTCCAACGGCAAATGCAATATTCACACGGAGCAGAATCAGAATAAAAAATGTAGCCAAAAGGATGATAACGGCAATTGTATTACTGTCCACTTATTTCCGCCTCCTTTTTCAAAAATATTTTTATATCCTTTACCAGAGTTTCCAGCTGGAAAATGCACATGGCAACGCCCGCAAAGGGCACCGGTGCGTAGAGCCAAAACCTGGAAAGCGCCGGCAGACTTACATAGGCTGCCTTTCCTGCGCCGATGGCATAGGGAAAACCGACAAATACCATCATCAGGGAGAAAGCCATTACCAGAAGATCATCAAAGATTTCGATTCCCTGTACCAGCTTAGCAGGCATATATTGATCCAGGGAGGTCATGCGGATGTGCGTTTTTTTCCGCACAGCCAGGGATGCCCCTATAAAAGCCATATAGATCATGCAGGTCAGGGTCATTTCCTCGCTCCAGGCGGGATCGGGGATAAAAGAGATATACCGGCCGGCTACCGCCATAGAAGTAATGCATATTTCAGCAATGAGGAACAATTGGCATATCACCTTAATAATACGGTACAATTGATCTAATATGCCTTTTTTCTCCTTTTTATTATCTGACATATCTATCCTCCTTCAGCGTATGCCGTTTACTGGGCCATAGCTGTAATCTGAGCGTATTCGTCCTCCAAACCGGCAGTGTACTCAGCGATTACATCTGCACAGGCTTCTTTCCAGGGGGTATAGTCAGTTACTTCCGTAAATACAACGCCTTTTTCCTTCAAACGAGCAATACTTTCCTCGTCTTCCTGGGCGGAAATTTCTTTCGCATAGGCGCTGGTTTCCTGTCCAGCCTCCATGATGGCCTGCTGCTGTTCGGCGGAAAGCTCGTTCCATGTCGCGTCAGAGACCACAACCTCGGAAGCGGACAGCGTGTGGTGATCTAAGATTACATAAGGCGCCACCTCATTGAAGGCGTTGGATTCATACAAAGGCACGGGCTGATCGCCGCCATCTACTACGCCGGACTGCAGGCTTGTGTAGAGTTCATTAAAAGAGATAACGGTGGGGCTTGCGCCTAAAGATTCTACCACACCTGTCAGAATCGGGTCGCTGGACACACGAATTTTTCTGCCGCTCAGATCCTCGATGCCATTTACCTCATCGATCATAAAGAAATCGCGGAAGCCTTCCTCCTGGAAATACAAACCATGAATTCCAAGTCCGAGCTCCTGGGGCTCTGCCAGAACCTGCTGGGCCAAATCGGTTTCCGTGAAGGCCCAGAAATGATCTCTGTCCTCAAAGGTGAAGGGCACGCTTAGCAGGGAAGACAGCTTTGCACCGTAGCTGTTTAAGGCGAAGCAGGAAATACGGCAGAGATCAACCGTTCCACTGTTGTTGGTCATGCCGTCCAGCACATCTGCCTCTGCGCCCAGCACGCCGCTGGCCTGGATATCAATGATTACGCTTCCGCCGGATTTCTCCGCCACCTTATCTTTAAAGAATGTAGCAATTTTCCCATCCAGGGAATCCAGAGAATTTACCTCCGCATAGACCAGAGTAATTGCATCCTCTGCCGGGGCGGCTGTTTCGGCTGCCGCCGCTGCCGTTGTGCCTGCCGCCTCTGTCTCAGCCGCCTGGGAAGCATTCGGCGATTTTAAACCGCAGCCGCTGAGTACCCCGACCATGCCTGCCATAAGTGCAAGTGCCATAATCTTTTTGTGCTTCATAGTTTCCTCCTCCATAACAATGAAAATTTAAAACGTTTCCTGAGAATTAGTGAAAATACTCTACCTCGAAGCCGACTACTTTTCCGAGCTCCTGAAGCTCTTTTACATGATTCCCATAAATGATAGCCTGATGATGGCCGTAGCCTCCATTGGCAAGGGCCTGGCGGAATTCCCTCGCGCCGCCCTCCACATCATAATAAACGGCGGGACTGCAGTAGACAGGACGGAATTCGCAGCCGATAGTATGGCCGACAGCCACCATCATCTTCGTCCCACGGCGGTTAAATCTTCCGAAGGTTACCACCTGTCCCTCATTTTCGTTCATATCCACATGATAGTGCGTTCCCCATCCATGAGTAGTAAAGGGAGCCAGCTCATACTTTTGCTGGGGAGCATTAAAACCGTTCATCTTTCTGGTTGGAACTGCATGGTGGATTTCCAGAACATCATGGTCAAAGGTCTGCCCGGGCTGTGTTAAAAGATTGGGCATTCCCAGCTGCTCCAGAGTCTTGCTTCCCTTTAATACAAGAACAGGATTTCCCATAAATACACTCTGCCTGGTCAGGTACATCATCATCATCATGGCCATCCACACCGCCAGATCCTCCTCGCAGGCGGAAGGAATCCGATCATCTTTATTTAAAGAATGACAGAGGCAGGGAACAAACTTGTTGTTCCAGGGCAGCTTGCTGGCACAGAGCTCTTTACAGGGCGTTGTAAAGGCATTGCAGTCATAGTGTTCCATCATCTTCCGCACCGCGTGGAAGTAGCGGAGATCATTGCAGACATATTCGGTCTTTACATCCACCTTTTCAGCGCCACTAACCAGATCTTCTGCCTCCTTCCGGATTTGGTCGTCCACAGGAGTTTCCTCATAAAATTTCATAATTTGACGGAAATCGATCCGATTGTTTCGAATGCCGTACTGCGTAAAAAGATGTGTCAGGTCACAGGTACTTGTATTAACGGAAGCGGGCGTCTGCTCTGTGTTGGACAGGATCAGAATCTTTGTATTGGCAACGGCTTTGCGAACCTGCAGATTTGTGAGAATCTGGTTATATTCTTCGTAGTCATGTGCCATATAGGCCTCCAGCCCGATATCACGGTAGAATCCGATCAGGTCGATAGGTGTGGGGCCCAGGTTAATCATGGAGATGGGCTTTTGCAGCCGCTCGATTCCGGGAACGCGGTAGGTAATCAGGTACAGATCGACCAGATGGTTTTCCGGAAGGAGCTTGTCAAATTCCGAATCTCTTACCACGAAACTTTCATCGAATTCAATATACACCGGATCCATTAAATTGCATCTTGTCAGATCCAGATTGGCCTTCAGCTCCTCATACCACTGGGTGAATTCTTCCTTGCCTAGGCGTCTCTCATACTCCGGTGTGCCTGTCTCTTCCGGACCTACACGGCAGGGGCCCTCCCAGTAATCGGAGTGTACCAGATTGGAAAACACTGGCCTCAGATTCACCTTTACATCCATTGCGTACTTCATAAAAATTCCCTCCAAGTCTATCTATAATTTATTTATCTAAAAATGCAGCATTTTTTGACAGCATTTTAAGAGTCCGTTGTTTTTGATTTCCGGATAAATTACATCGTCTGAGATGGCGGCTAAAAATGCCGGCGGATTTTCCTTAATTATTTTTTTCGTCCCGCCCTGGTAGAGATCCTCAAATATATATAGGACGCCTTTTACAAGCAGGGAGTCACTGTCCGACTTGAATTGTACGATCCCATCTGTTTCTTGGCCGTCTATCCATATCCCGGTTTTGCAGCCTGCAATCCGAAAGCTATCCCTGTGCAGTTTTGAATCATCCCTTTTTTTCATTCCCAGCATCATCAGGTATTCTGCTTGGGAGGCAGGATCATCCAATTCATGAAAAATTTTTATGTAATACTGGTTTTTTTCGCTGATATTCATTGCTCCGTCCTATTTCACCAGATTTGCGGCTGCGACAATCAGTTTGTCCGCATCCTCCTTTGTGTTGTAGACAGCGAAGGACACACGGCAGATACTTTGCCGGTTCATTCGCTTCATGAGGGGGTAAGCGCAGTGGGAGCCGCAGCGTACAGCTATATTTTTTAATCCCAAAAGGGTGCCTACATCATATGCCCCAAGACTGTCCGTCTCAAAAATGAGGATTGGGCCGTCTATCTGAGGATTCAGGAGATGTATATGCGGTAGTTTCTTCAGCTCTTCCCGTGTATAGACGGCGAGCGCCTGTTCCTGCTCCAGGAGCTTTTCAAAATGATGTTCTTTAAGAAAATCCAAAGCTGCCTGCAGTCCTAAAGCCGCCGCTATATTCTGGGTTCCTCCTTCAAATTTTCCAGAGTCAGTTTTATATAGGATTTTATCTTCGTCTCCCCGCATGACCATATCTCCGCCGTACAGGAGAGGACGCATCTTTTCCAGCAGTTCTCTCTTTCCATATAAAACACCTAGTCCCATGGGACCGTAAATTTTGTGGGAGGAGAAGCTTAATAGGTCGCAGCCCAGATCCTTTACGGAAAGCGGATGATGGACGATCATTTGGGTGGCGTCGACAAAAACAAGGGCCCCCTGCCGGTGTGCCTCTGGAATAATGCGTTCCAAGTCCGGGCAGTATCCGGTCACATTGGACATGCCGGTTATAGCCAAAAGCTTTGTATGCGTGTCTATCTGCTCCAATACTGACTCCGTTTTAAGAAAACCATCTGGCTCTGCTTTCGCGATGCGCAGCTGGGCCCCTGTTCTGCGGCAGAGCTCCTTCCAGGGAAAAAAGTTGGAAGAGTGCTCCAATTCGGTTGTCACAATATTTTGTTTTGAGTCAAGATACGGTTCAAGGCCGAATGCCGCAAGATTGACAGCTTCTGTGCTGCTTTTGGTATAGACGATCTCAGCGCTGCTTTCTGCGCCAATCCAGCTTCGGACGGTCTCCTTTGACATGTCATATTCTTCAGAAGCCCGATTGCTAAGGGGATAATTCCCACGGTGAATATTGGCGTTTTCAAAGGAGTAGTACCGCTCGATCCGCTGAACAACAGCCTCTGGCTTTTGGGATGTCGCGGCGTTATCAAGATAAACAAGATTTTTGTTATGGCTGAAAATCGGAAAACAGCTCCGTATAGTTTCCTCGCTCATTTTACTCACCTGCCCTGCTGCTGCGTATAACCGCACTGCACAAATCATCAATGGTTTTAATTTTTATTGCCTCCTCATCAGAGAAGTGCAGCCCCAGCTCCCGTTCAATAAAAAGAATCAGCAGAGTCTTTTTCTGTGAGACCAGACTGCTTTGATGACAGTCGTATTTTTCTATTTTTGACTGGATCACGTGGTCTGGAAGAGCGGCATCCTCTTTGTTCTGCTGCTTAATGCTTAAAATAACCAGCTTCCTGATTTCATCCGCTTCATCCTCCGCTATCATCAGCTTGCAGCAAACGGCTTTTTTTAAAAGCGATTTGAGCCGGGTCCTGGCATCTTCCGTCCAGGAAAGCTGTTTGACCTCTTTTAGCAATGCTTTTGCCTCATTTGTCTTTCCTATTATATTCTCTATCATAGAATCACCATCCGGCTGTTTAATTTGCTGTGAATCATTGCTTTTAACTGATGCTTATTGTACAATATACATAGATTATTTTTTTGCATAAGTATCACAGTTTTTTGCGTTTTAATCAAAACGCGCATTTTGAGCTGGAAAAGGAAGAAAAAATGCCAAATATATACAAGTCATATCTGGAGAGCTTTCCGGATGAGTTTTCCATTGCCCACAAAATATCGGAACAGACAGAGAAAAAAAGTTTCCATATGCACAAACAGCTGGAAATTGTTTACACAATTTCTGACAACATGAAATGCAGAACAGAAAAAGGCACCAGAAGTATTCCGGCCAATCATTTAATACTCCTTAATTCCATGGATCTCCATTACTTTTTTACGGATCCGGGGAGCGGCCTATGCGACAGATATGTTCTTTACTTTTCTCCGTCATTTATTTCCCCTCTGTCCACCCAGGAGGTAAATTTACTGGAATCTTTTAATCCGGGTCAGATAGAGCGCCCGATTGTGCTCCAGGCTGAGCAGGAGGAGACGGCACACTACCTATCTTTAATGGATCAAATGATCTCTCAGGTAAGAAGCCTGGATGAATTCTCTGCCGGAGACAAGAGCCGAAGAAGAGGGGAGGGAGGATTTGAAAAAATTCTCTATATCAAGTTTCTTCTGGGACAATTTCTTTTGATGGTAGATCGGCTGTATCACCAGACGTATGGTCATGTACAGGACGCACTGTATCAAAGCCATTCCCAGCTTGTGATGGATATTTGCAGCTTTATCCAAGAGCATATGCAGGAGGAGGATGTGCTTGCCGCC
>CALWRT010000057.1 GCA_944384015.1 uncultured Lachnospiraceae bacterium
AAAATATTAGTAGTGGAAGATGACCGGGCAGTCAGCAATCTGATTGCTACGGCGCTGGAGACAAGAGACTATGAATGCCGTCTGGCGAGGACAGGGGGCGCAGGAGTTTTGGAAGCGGCATCCTATGACCCGGATGTGATGATACTGGATCTGGGATTGCCGGATATGGACGGGATACAGATCATCGACAAAGTGCGGTCCTGGAGCAATATGCCGATTGTGATTGTGAGCGCAAGGGGAGACGACACCGATAAGGTGGCGGCACTGGACGCAGGGGCGGACGATTATCTCACGAAGCCTTTCAGTGTGGAAGAGCTGCTGGCCCGGATCCGGGCTGCCCTGCGCCGGATTCCGTGTGAGGATGCAGGGACGATGGAGCAGTCCGGCATATACACGAACGGGGATATGAGGATCGACTATATGTCAGACAAGGTATATATGAAAGGAGAAGAAGTACATCTTACGCCGATGGAATACAAGCTGCTGCGCCTTCTGTCCCAAAATACCGGGAAGGTGCTTACCCACCATTATTTGCTGAAGGAGGCTTGGGGCAGCTCCCAAGCAGGGGATATGCCGGCGCTGCGGGTTTATATGGCCACGCTTCGCAAGAAGATAGAACCGGCGCCTGCTCAGCCTCAGTATATCCAGACCCATGTCGGTATCGGATACCGGATGATTAGGCAGGAAGCAAGAGAAGCGGGGCTGCCCGGTGAAGGGCAGGAAGCCGCAGGCAGCCAGGGCAGCAGAAAGGCTGAGGACAGAGGAGAATAGGAAATATGGAGAAACTGATGAAAGGGGACCGGGAAGGAACTGTGTATACAGAGCAAGGGCAAGAACTCCTGCGAGGCAGCTGGGATTGGAACGAGGAGCAGGTGGGGAAAAGAAGCTGCCGCCTGGATTTACAGTATCTGGGAGGAGTGCGGGAACCGGCGGCAGAAACGGAGGGGATATATATAGGGCTGATGCGCCTGATGGAGGCGGCACATGTACAGACAGGGATATCTGATTTTACCGTGTCAAGATCATCTCTTCAGAGAATGGTTCCAGGGCGTTCGGGAACAGGGGTATCCGCTGCCGCAGAGATAGCCTCAATAGCAGATAAGGCTCTTGGCATGGCTGGCTTTGTATATAACAAGGAGGCGAGGGAATACTGTGTGATAAATCATCGGCCGGCTCCTGGCCTGTACCACTGTCCGGCCTGCGGCTGCCTTCTGGAGAGGAGGACGCTGACAGGGGAGGGCAGTATCCCATACTGCAGGCGGTGCGGAGAATATCGTTTTCCAATGTACAGTACGGCGGTGAGTATGGAAATCTTCGACCCATCCGGGGAGAAGACGCTTCTGATACAGCAGTATGGAAGAAAGCGCCGCATACTGGTGGCTGGATATATCAATCGGGGAGAGGCGGCGGAAGAAGCGCTGATCCGGGAAGCGAGGGAAGAAGTAGGACTTGAGATTACTGAATATCAATTCAACGCCAGCCGCTTTTTCCCAGGGAGCAATACACTGATGATGAACTTTGCCTGTATCACGAACGATGATAAGCTGAGCATCAGGCCTGATGAGGTGGATCAGGCGAGCTGGCTGTCCCTGGAGGAAGCAAGGGAGAAGATATATCGAGGAAGCCTTGCAGAACAGTTTCTGCTGGAGGCGCTGGATAAGAAGCTTCATGTGAAGCTGAGAGATGAGAAGGGGCGGACAGGCAGCAGGAAAGGAGCTGATGTGCAATGAGAAAACAAGCAGGGGAAACAGTGCTGTTATATCATGTAGAAGGAGACAGAGGGAGAAAGCTGAGAGGGCTGCTGATCCAAAATGGCATGAAAATCCGCAGTATTCGGCCGGAACAATACTTGGAGCCTATTGGATATCTGTCAGGAGTAAAGGGCGCCGAGCCATCCGGGCAGATCTATGACGGGGAGGACTTCTCCGAGGAGATGATGGTACTCAAGGGGATATATGGGGGAAGGCTGGATATGCTTCTGTCCCTGATGCGAAGGGAAGGTATTTCCATAGAGCTGAAGGCAGTGGTGACGGAACAGAATATCGGCTGGAATTCCATACAGCTCTATGAAGAGATCAAAGAGGAACACGAGACAATGACAAGAGAATAGGAGGGGGAAATGATGGCAGAGACGAGACCGTATGTGGACTGGAAATTCATGGATGATTTTATGACCGCCGTGCTGACAAAGCTTGGGGTACCCGAGGAAGAGGCCAGAATCTGTTCGGATATCCTGTTGGAGAGTGACCGCCGCGGGATTGAGAGTCACGGATGCAACCGGTTCAAATCCATCTATGTGGATCGAATCAAGGAAGGGATCTTGAATCCGAAGACCCGCTTTGAGATTGTGCGGGAGACCCCCACGACCGCCGTGGTAGACGGCCACAACGGCATGGGGATGGTGATCGGGAAGCGTTCTATGCAGATGGCCATTGACAAAGCGAAGACTTATGGCCTTGGCATGGTGGCGGTTCGCAATTCTACCCATTATGGCATCGCAGGATATTATGCGACCATGTGTACGAAAGAGGATATGATTGGATTGACGGGTACGAATGCCCGGCCGTCTATCGCCCCCACCTTCGGTGTGGAGAACATGCTGGGCACGAACCCATTGACCTTCGGAATTCCCACAGATGAAGCATTTCCCTTTGTGCTCGACTGCGCCACCTCCATCTCTCAGAGGGGGAAAATCGAATACTACGCGAAAAATGGAGAGAAGGTACCGGCAGGGATGGTAATCGGACAAGATGGGAGCTGCCTTACAGACAGTGAACAGATATTAAAGGATCTCACGTCCGGGAAGGCTGCCCTGGCTCCTCTGGGAGGAAGCGGAGTGGATATGGGAGGCTACAAAGGATATGGTTATGCCACGGTGGTGGAAATTCTCTCCGCCGCTCTTCAGGCGGGAAGCTTTCTGCGGATGCTTGGCGGGTTAGATGAGAAGGGAAATAAGATTCCTTATCCCCTCGGACATTTCTTCCTGGCGATCAATACAGAAGCATTCGTCGGGGCAGAGAGCTTCAAGAAGACCGCAGGGGATATCTTAAGGGAACTGCGCGCTTCCAAGAAAGCTCCGGGCCATGAGAGGATTTATACAGCGGGCGAGAAAGAATATGAAGTGTGGCTGGAACGCAGAGAGAAAGGGGTTCCGGTGGGAAAAGCCATTCAGAGGGAATTCACCGCTATGCGGGATGAATTCGGCCTTACGGAATTTCGTTTCCCTTTTGAAGACTGAACTGCAGGCGGCGGATTCCTGCTGTCCTTGCAGCCGGCGGCGCATATAATGGATATTGATGAACGATATAAGGAGATATCCATTGGCATATAAGATTATGTTGGATGCGGGACACGGCGGCTCAGATCCGGGAGCCGTCTACAACGGAAGACAGGAGAAGGACGATACGCTGAAGCTTGCGATGGCAGTTGGGAAATTATTATCGGAGGATGGCTATGACGTGGAGTATACGAGAACAACCGATGTGTATCAGACGCCTTATGAGAAGGCCCAGATAGCCAACAACTCCGGGGCAGACTTGTTCATATCGATCCACAGGAATTCAAGTGCCGTTCCCAACCGGTATTCTGGTGTGGAATCTCTCGTGTATGACAAAAGCGGCCTGAAGCTGAGGCTCGCGGAGAACATCAATGATCAGCTGGCGTCTCTCGGATTTCGCAATATCGGCGTATCCGCCAGACCGAACTTGGTGGTGCTGAGGAGAACGAAGATGCCCGCCGTGCTTGTGGAAGCGGGGTTTCTGAATACAGATGCGGATAACAGGCTTCTGGATGAGAATTTCAACGAGGCAGCCCGTGCGATCGCGGATGGGATCGAGGAAACGGTAAACCCTGAAGGACAGGAAATGTTTTACCGGGTGCAGGTGGGAGCTTTCCGGAATCGGGCGAATGCCGAGAGGCTGCTGGAAGAGCTGAACGAGCAAGGGTTCCAGGGGTTCCTGACTTACCGGGACGGATATTACCGGGTACAGGTGGGGGCTTTCCGGGAGCTGGACAACGCAGTGCGTATGGAACAGCGCCTGAGACAAAGAGGTTACTCTACCTACCTGGTGAATGAATGATACATGGAAAAGGCGCAGCAGGAATAAGCCGGGGCGGCATGCCGGACAGGGCGTGCCGCCCCGGCTGCGCGCTTTTTTATCATTCCCTGCAAATGGGAAAAAGCTACAGAATGAAACGTTGGAAAGAGCATCCTGCAACGATTTTTCGGATCGGCGGGAATCTATTTACAACACAACGAAAAGTGGTTATGATGAAATGGTATCTGATGAAATACTTCTTTGGCGAAAGCCATCTTGTTCATCTTTTATTGGATTTCTTCCAATAGAGAATTTCCGAAAACGTACCTTGACAACTGTATAGAAGATATATTCATCCTCCAGCAGGAAGTGCGGTAAAGGCCCTAGACGGCAAGCGCCTTCGGCGCGGATTCGTCCGGCTTTTATTTGTCATGCCTATTTTGAAAGGAGGATGTGAATCATGAGCAACTGGAAAAAGAAAAGACAACTCCTCATAGGGGCTGTATGTCTGGCGGCGGCATCCTGGACAGCAGTATGTCATGCCGCTGATATCCGTGACGGTTGGGATTCTCCGCTGTCGATTCCGGCGTCCAGGAAAAGCCGGGCGGCACAAGGCAGCGCAGAGGAGCCGGGGGTGTCGATCGATAAGACAGCCCGCTGGACAGATATTGAGCAGGGGCTGGCAGAAGTTATATTGACGGAAGAGGATACGCCGGCCTACAGCAATGTGGCCTGCGACTATATCCTGGTGCTGGACCGGACGCGTACCATGGCGCTGAACGATACGATGTTCCAGGGAGGAGCGTCCCAGAGCGTGAACGCCTCCCATTCCCCGTGCCTGAACAGGGAGCATTATTATGAATACAACGGGGAACAGGTGAACCTATACGATTACACAAACGGAGAGGTGAGGGGAAGCGGGGAATACCGGTCTTTCCCATCAGACGCCAAGCTGTATGACCATCACAGGAATGCCCAGGGACAAGCGATACGCCCTGACGCGGTCAACGGCTGTATCGACCGTATGGCGCTGGCTAAGGAGACAATCGCGGATTTGATATCCCAGATTGAGGCTCATGCGGGGCAGAGCGGCGGTATGGCCAGGAGCAGGATCAGCTATTGGAGTTTCGCCGGAACCTACTGGCCGGAGGCGGAGGGAGAGCTGGATACGGACTTGGAGAAGGGGCTGTTCAATTATGTACCCCTCACGACAGATTATCAGCTGGTGAGAAGCTGCGTAGAGCAGACGCTCGTCTATGCGGGGACGTACTATCAGAATTCCTTTCAGAGAATTTACGAACAGCTCTCATCCAGAACTGGAGTATATCAAGACGCCCCGGCAAAGGTGATTTTTATATCGGATGGGAAATGTGCTGACAATTACGACCAGATCCGGTATTGGAATGAACTCATTCGGACAATTCCGGGGTGTACGCTGTATACGCTGGCAATCGGGATGCAGGCATCCTCTGAGGAAGCAGGCTTTCTCCGGGAACTGTCCACGAACCGGGATGGCTCGACGTTCGCGGCTTTTGTCACGAACCTGCACTCGGAGGATCCGGCTTTCGCGCAGACGCTGTCTGCCATTGAACAGTCTAATATTGAGATCAAGGCCGTGAATAAGAAGATGTATGACGTGGTTGAGACGAAATATTGGGAGATTGTTGGAGTGGAGACGCAGGACGGCCAGGCAAAGGCAGAGGGGGGAACCGTCACATGGGATATCCCGGAAGGATCCGGGAAGACCTATACATGCCGGATAAAGCTGAAGCTGAAGGAGGAATACCGATGGCTCTTGTCGGATACCAGCTATCCCACAAACAGGGACGGGCAGTCCAAGGGATGCCGGATCGAGTATGAGATCCGAGGAGGCAGCTACAATACTGAGAAGCGGACGCAGGAGAAGGAGACGCCGATCCTCCCCTATGGCGCCGTGAGGATATCCGGCGAAAAGTTCTGGACCATATCGGGGAGCGAAGCCAAAGAGATCCACCTGACCCTTCTTCGAAAGCTGGAGGGCCAGAAGGCGGAAGAACTTCGTCAGGAGAAGGTGACACAGGCGCAAGGATGGGAGTATTCCTTCCAGGAGCGGATAAGAGGAGATGGGATTAAGGTTCCCCTCGTGCTATATAACAACGAGGGGGAGAAGTATGAATTTTCCCTGACAGAAGAGAGCGAAATGTACGAATGTATCCGCGCGGAGGAGAGTCAGGGCGGGCCTGGAGATCTGATCCGAGATTTGTATAACCGGCCATACCGGATAAAAGTGCGCCTGCGCAAAACAGACGCGCAGTCCGGCGCGGGGCTGGAGGGAGCGGTCTTCGCCGTGCTCGTATATGAACGGGAGGGAAGCGTCTACATACCCTATACCGGGACCCAGGACAGCGTGGAAGGCGGAAAGCCCGTCTATTTAAAAGATATGGGAGGAGGAGTGTATGAGAGTGAAGGCTGGCTGTACTACAGCGAGGAGAATGAGGGAAAATTCCGCCTTGTGGAGGAGAAAGCGCCATACGGGTATGCGGGAGATTTCGCCGGGGGACAGGAGGAGAAGCAGACGTATGATATCCAAATCACCGGGGAGAATCATGAGACAACTGTGACCAAGACTGCCGATGAGAGAGAACTGGAAGTGGCAAATATGAGGGTAAGAGGACAGATCGCACTGTCCAAGGTAGATGAAGATTCCCGCCTGGCGTCACCCCAGGGTGCTGCGGTGCTCTTCTACGAGGAGGAGGAGAAAAACGCCAGATACGGGCTGTTCGCCGGGGAGACGATTGTAAGCTTGGATACAGGAGAAGTTCTGTATGATAAGGGGATGCTGGTGAGAGACGGGAGAGTGGACCGGGAGGGAAGGCTTGTATTTGAAGATCTGGAACTGGGGGACTATCTGGTAAGGGAGCTTGGAGATGCCCCAGAGGGATATTTGCTGGACAGCCGGGACTATCCAGTATCTCTCGCCTACCAGGGGGAACAGGTGCTGGAAGTGGAGGAAACATTGACAGTATATGAGCCTGTGAAGAAACAGAGACAAGTGATCTATAAGATCACCGGAGACGGAGATGAGATGAATTGGCTGGAAGGCGCCGGATTTTCTGTGTTCCCGCTGAAATCCCTGACGAATATAGCAGTGACAGAGGGGATGGCCGACGAGGAGATTGTGGAGGCTGTCAAGGAGGCCTATCTAGACAGGGGAAGCGAGGGTTATTCCGCCATGAAGAACTTGCCGCCTCTCATCTTATATGAGGATGGAGAGGCACAGGAGGTGGGGGAGCTGAAAGGGGAAGGGGGAGTGATTGAGACGCCGCTCCTTCCCTATGGGGACTATGTAATTGCAGAGACGACGACGCCGAAGGGAAAGCTGCCGGTGGATCCCATTATCCTTCATATCCGCGGTGACGATGAAGACCGGGACGTTCTAGGGGACGGACGGGGACAGAAGAGAAAGGCGCGGCTGCTGAAAGATTCTGACAGGCTGTCTAAGTTAGTGATACGCAAGACAGAGGAAGGAGGGAGTGAAGCGATACCAGGGGCTGCCTACCGGGTGAAAGACCTGGACGGGGCCTGGAAAGAGCGGTACTTTCAGAGCGCCACGCTCTGGGAGAAGGCTCAATATGCATTGTTCTATGATGGATATGTCATCGATCAGGATCCGGCAACCGGGGATTACATAGGGACAAAAGAACATCCATGGGTAACGAGGGAATTGAAGGAACCGTACGGATGCGCAGCCATCATCGACGCGGTGCTGCCCTGCGGGACTTATGAGCTAGAGGAGATAAAAGCGCCGGAGGGATACATTATCCAGGGAGAAGAGGGGCAGATCGCCAAGAATCGAACAGCAGCCGGTGAATCCGGGAACGGGACATTCTATGAGACACAAGAAGAGGGAGCATGGACCAAGACCCCGTCGGAGGCAGTCGTCTTCCAAATAACGGAACAGGGGATGATCTACGACGGGAAGACAGGTACCTATATGACAGAGGTCTGGCAGGAAAATACCCGGCCTGTGGGCAAGCTGTCGGTGTTCATTGAAGGAGAGAAGCTCTCAGAGAATGAACAAGGACAGCTGGTGAAGACGAAGCAGCCCCAGGAAGGAGCCGTCTTCCTTCTGGAGGCGGCAGAAGATTTGAAGGGGCCGGACGGAGAAGTGGTATACCGAACAGGCGACAGGGTGGCACAGCTTGTCAGCAATGAAGAAGGAAAGGCGTGGACCGGCGGCACAGATGATGAGAGAGGACGGCCCGAAGGACTTCTGCTGGGAAATTACTACTTGACACAGATGAAGGCGGGAAACGGCTTTGGAGAGGATACTGTGGACCGGGAGAAACGGCTGATTTCGATCACTTATGTGGATGAGAAAACCCCAGTGATTTACCGGGATGAGGTGTACACAGTATCAGAAGCTGCCGAGGGCGAAGAAGATGGCGGTAATCGATGGCCGGGGGACAGCAGCCGGAAGGAGGATATCCCAAGCACCGGAGACGCCGGCCCTGGCCCCTGGATGGCTGTCTGCGCCATTTCCGGCGGAATTTTGTTGATACAGAAGAAGAGGGGAAGAAAATGAGTCGAGGGACGAAGTGTGTAAAATTAATTGTCTGGGGAGAGAAGCAGTATCAGGAGGAGATGAAGAAATTGTATGAAGGGCTCACGCTTCTTCAGAACAGGAGTGTCGGCAGTGATGAGGGCCTGAAACTAAATATCTGCATGCTGGCAGGAGACTATGAGGAGTACTGTGAAGAGGAATTCCATCGGGCAGATGCGATTTTGGCTTATTTCCCACGGATTGACAGAGTACTTGACAGGTTCCTGAGCGGGCATAGGAGGTATACCCAGAAGCTGTACATTGTGGTGGGAACTTCCTATCAGGAGAGGGATCGAAGACGGATGGAAGAGTATTACCGGCTGCAGGAAGGACGGTGGCTGCTGATGCCCTATGACAGGCTGTATGCAGGGATTACGGCAAACCGGGAGGATATAGCGGGATATATTCAGCATGACAGGCAGTTTGGAGGGAGGGGCCGCAGGAGCAGCTGTGCAGGAGCCATGCAGAAGCTGCTGTTCGACATACAGAAAATTTGCAGTCTGAACCAGGAAACAGGAGGAAGTCCGGAATCAGGCCGCGCCAGCTGACTAAGACGACGGATTGCATAGGAAGGCTCTCTGTGCTATGATAGAAGACACTGAACGAAAAATCATAGATCATCGAATCATAGGATAGCAGGGAGAGAGACATGCAGGAGAAGGAAAGTTTTCTGGAAGCCTTAAGAGAGCTGGAACGTCTTGCGAAGAGCCGGGATGGCCGGCTGGAGGCGGAAGCAGTGCGGGATTATCTTGGGCAGTTTGCCATTACAGAAGAGCAGAAGGATGCAGTATACGAATATTTGAGAGGACAGGGTGTACAGGTAGAGGGATGGACAAGAGGCCCTATTCTGCCAGAGGATAGAGAATGGACAGAAGAAGACCTGGGTGAGGAAGACCGGCCGGCCTACCGGGAATGGATGCAGATGCTGGAACAGATCCCGGCGGCGGAGGAAAAAGAACGGCAGATGCTGTTGGATGCTTTCCTGGAGAGCGGAAAGTACAGAGCGCGTATTGTAGAGCTGTATCAGGAATGGGCGGTTAGGACTGCGCGCGCGTATGCGGGCAGGGGGATTCTTCTGGAAGACTTGATACAGGAGGCGAATATCGGGCTGATGATGGCAGTGGACAGTCTGAGCCTCAGAGAAGAGACCATAACGGAGGATGAATATATCCGAGCGGGAATTGAGGGAGCGCTGAGACAGCTCCTGGAGGAGGAAGAGAACGCGAAGGAGAAGGATAATCAGATACTGAGGCGGATGAATCATATCGGAGACGGCATTCGCATATTGTCTGAGGAACTGGGCAGGAAGGTGACGCTGGAAGAGATTACCGAGTACCTGGATATGCCTTCCGACGAGGTGAAGGATCTGCTGAAGCTGACGGGAGAGCAGTTCGGAGAGGATGAACCTGCGCCCGCCAGAGAAGATGAGAAAGGACAGCGAACGTTCGGGGTAGAAGATTTCCAGATTTTTTAGGGAAACGCTGATGCAATTAGAGCTTCTTAGGGAAACTGCCGCCTGAATAGACAGAAGACAGGAGCCGGTGCATAACAGGCTGCATATGGCAGCAACTGTTATGCACCGGCTCTGCGTCTATTTAATCGGCCAAGCTGTCGGGCGGAAGATACATATGTACTCTTGTAATACGGTTCTTATCTACCGCGTCCACTACCAGGCGAATGCCATCTTGTGTGGTGACGGACTCCCCAACCTTGGGAAGGTGATCCAGAAGGCCAATGATAATACCGCCGATGGAATCATAATCTTTGGAGGACAGGTGTAAGCCAAGGGCGTCGTTCACATCGTCCAGCTTGACAGAGCCCTCTGCTTCATATTCCCGGTCTGACAGACGGCGGATGAGATTCTCCTCCTCGCTGTCGTACTCATCCCGGATATCTCCCACAATTTCCTCCAGCAGATCTTCAAAAGTAATCAGGCCGGCGGTGGCCCCGTACTCATCCAGGACAATGGTGAAGTTTACGGAATAATCTCTCATCTCCAGCATCAGCTCGGAAATTTTTTTATACTCGTAAGTGAAATGGGCTTCCCGCAAAATATCCCGGATATGAAAATTTTCTTTTGTCCCGTCATAGAGAATTAAGTCTTTCATATTGACGATGCCTACCACATTATCGGTTGTTTCCTCATAGACAGGAAGGCGGGTGAACATTTCTTCTTGATAGATACGAATCAGGTCATCATAAGTATCGTTGATATTGACAAATACCATATCAATTCTCGGAACCATAATGTCTTTCGCCTGCGTGTCGCCCAGGCTGAAGACGTTATTGATAATATCTTTCTCCTCATTTTCAATGAGGCCCTCTTCATGGCTGACTTCTACGATGGTCCGAAGCTCGCTGGTGGTAAAATTATCGCTTTTCTGGTTGGGATCAATCCGAAGAATGAACATGACTCCCCGAACAAGGGTATTGACAATCGCGATGACGGGGGTGAGCACCCACATGATGAAAGAGATGGGCACACAGTAGAGAAAAGCCAGCTTTTCCGCATAGACAGTGGCGATATTCTTCGGGCTGATCTCCCCGAACAGGAGAACAAGCAGCGTGAGAATACCGGTGGCCATACCGACGGCATTGCTGCCGAACAGGTTGGTGGCCCATACGGTTGTCATAGCGGATGCCGATAAATTGACTATATTGTTGCCGATCAGGACAGCGCTCAACATCTTCCCAGGATTGGCAAGAATCCGTTCGATCCGCTGAGCGGCGGCGTTCCCTTCTTCAGCCAGTGTACGGATACGGATGCGGTTAACCGTCACAAAGGCGGTCTCCGCAGAGGAAAAAAAGGCAGACATAGCCAGAAGTACCAGGATAATAACTAGCTGCGCGGCGTCACCGGAATCCAAAAAAATCACTCCTTCTCTTAACAGATATGCCTGCAGCGCAGGCATTACAATGAATAAAAGTGATCATATTTTACCATACATATCCGATATTGACAAGCAGTCGGAGGCTGCGCGTGTTGGCAGAGCGCGGCAGTTCAGCATTACGTCAGAGCGGCTGTGAACAGCGGCGTACAGGCGGTTAATCATCGATCTCCTGGATTCCCCGGATATCCGTGGAGATAGTCATAGAATAGTTCGTATAATATACGACAAAGCCAGGCTTGGAGCCTCCGGGCTTCTTCACATGCCTGCGCTCCACGTAGTCTACCTCCGCCTTGTCGCTGTCCTTGAGGGCGGAATAGTGGGCTGCCAGGGCGGCCGCCTCTTCAAACGTCCGGTCAGGCAGTTCCTGCCCCTGGGTTTTGACAATGACATGGGAACCAGGAGCGTTCTTGGCATGGAACCACCAGTCCCCCCCGTTGGCAAACTGGAAAGTGAGCTCTTCATTCTGCAGGTTGTTCTTGCCCACGTAGATATCGAAACCGTCGCAGGAGCGGTAATGGAGGGGCTTAGAGGTGATCCTCGCCTTCTTATCCTGGCTTCTGCGCCGGATATATCCGCTCTGAATAAGCTCTTCCTTAATCTGGACAAGATCTTCTTCCCCACGGGCAATTTCCAGAGAATTCATCACAGATTCCAGATGGCTGATTTCAGATTTTGTCTCTTCCAGCAGTGTCTGAAGAGCCTCCCATGTGCGCTTCAGCTTATTATAGCGCTCAAAATACCGCTGGGCATTTTCCGCTGGGGTTAGATTTTCGTCCAGAGGGATAGAGACCTCTTCCCCTGTGTAGTAGTTGGTAGCATGCAGCTGCCGCTCTCCACCTAAGAGACTGTAACCGTAAGTATTGATCAGTTCCCCGTATACACGGTATTTCTCCCGCTTTTCCGTGTCCTTCAGCTGCCGGAGCTGCAGATCGTATTTCTTGCGGTTGCGGTCTAAAGCGGTCTGTACAAGGCGGCGCAGATCGGAAGACTTCTGCCGTATGCGTGTCAGGGCGTTCTTGCGGGCATAGTATTCTTCCAGAAGTTCAGAGATGCTCTCGTAGGAAACTCTCCGAAGATCAGCGAACTGCTGCAGGGGAAGGGCGCTGAAGTCCGCCGGGATATCGCCGTCATAGTAGATGGCAGGGGAGAAGGCCCCGGCTGCCGCATCCTCCTGTATGTGGGTGAACATTCCGTACAGGTGGAGCTGTTCATTTTCCTGGAAACTGGAAGCCGGCCTGTCGGAATCGAGGGAGGCGCGGCAGCAGAGCTCCTCTGCCATGAGGGGACTGAATCCGGTGAGAGTTGTGTAGATGGCCTTGGACAACTTCACAGGTTTCGAGAAGATCTCCCGGATAAAGGTATCTCTGGAGATTGTGAGGGGATCATATTTGTCCTGAGAAGCAGGAATAAAATATGGACGCCCCGGCAGTACCTCACGCACAGAACTCATATGGGCGGAGACGTGTTTGATGCTGTCCAGGATCGTACCGTCCTCGTCACAGAAGATGATATTGCTGTGCTTGCCCATCAGCTCGATGATCAGTTTTTTGCGGCAGGGGTCCTTGAGTTCATTCAGATGCTCGATCTCCAGGCAGATAATGCGCTCCAATCCTGGCTGAGTTACGGACGCGATGCGGCCGCTGCCGATGTGCTTGCGCAGCAGCATACAGAAATTCGGGGCGGAGGCAGGGCTTGGCTTGTTGGACGAGGCCAGGTAAGCCAGCGGGAGGCTTGCGTCGGCACACAGCAAGAGGCGCCGCTGGCCGGCAGGGGTCTTCATGGTGAGCAGAAGCTCATCCGACTCCGGCTGGGCAATCTTGCTGATCCGTCCGTTCTCTATCGTACTGCGCAGCTCCTGTACAATCGCTGCCACAGTTATTCCGTCAAAGGCCATAATGTCATAACCTTCCTTTCCAAGCTGCTTGTACCGTCTGAATGGGCGATACAAGATGGCTGTTTTATCCATTATCTTACCACAGAGAAGGCTGTCCGGCAACGGGAGAACTCCAGTAATAAAATGTTTGACTATCCATGTGAGATGAACTATAATAAATTAGATTATGGGCTTTTATGCCCACCAGTGCCAGGAAAGGTGAGGAGAATCATGATTAAGAGCATGACGGGCTTCGGAAGATGCGAGGTCGCAGATGAGCAGAGAAAGTTTACCGTGGAGATCAAGGCAGTGAACCACCGGTATTTGGATGTGGGGATTAAGATGCCGAAGAAACTGAACTTTTTCGAGTCTGCAATCCGTAGCTTGCTCAAGGATTACATCCAGAGAGGTAAAGTGGATGTATTTATTACCTATGAAGATACGACAGAGAGTCGGATGGTGCTGAAATACAATGAAGAGCTGGCGGGAGAATATTTGAAGTATCTGTCCCAGATGTCGGAGACGTTCGGGTTGGAGAATGATATCAAGGTATCCTATCTCTCACGATATCCGGAAGTATTCACAATGGAAGAGCAGGGAGTGGACGAGCAGAAGATCTGGGAGGATTTGAGACAGGCCCTGTGCGGGGCGGCGAAGCAGCTTGTGGAGACGAGGATTACCGAAGGAGAGAACCTGAAGAAGGATATCCTTGGGAAGCTGAACGGGATGCTCTGCCAGATAGACTTCGTGGAGGAGCGCTCGCCGAAGATTGTGGCCCAGTATCGGGCGAAGCTGGAAGACAAGGTGAAGGAGCTGCTGTCCGACAGCCAGATCGAGGAGGGGCGTATTGCGGCGGAGGTGACGATTTTCGCTGATAAGATCTGTACTGATGAAGAGACTGTGCGCCTGAGAAGCCATATTGAACATATGAAGGGGACGCTGGAGGAAGGCGGGAGTATCGGACGCAAGCTGGATTTCATTGCTCAGGAGATGAATCGGGAAGCGAATACGATCCTGTCTAAGGCGAATGATCTGGAAGTTTCCAACGCGGCGATTGATCTGAAGACTGAGATTGAGAAGGTGCGGGAACAGATTCAGAATATCGAGTAAACGGCGGGATTGAGAATAGGAATGAGAAGGAATGGCAAGATTGCTGAATATCGGGTTTGGTAATTCCGTGAATACGGATAAGGTAACTGCGGTAGTTTCCCCTGAGGCAGCTCCGGTGAAAAGACTTGTACAGAAGGCAAAAGAAGAAGACCGGACGGTAGACGCCACCCAGGGACGCAGGACAAAGGCTGTGCTCGTGATGGATGACGGGCACGTGATATTGTCTGCCCTTCAGCCTGAGACCATATCAAGAAGATTTTCCTCTAAGATAGAGGACGAGGGAGAAGAGGAAGAAGATGAGTAAGGAAGGACTGCTCGTGGTCGTGTCCGGGTTTTCCGGAGCCGGCAAAGGAACTGTGATGAAGGAGCTGCTGGACAGATATGACAACTACGCCCTGAGTATCTCCGCGACGACTCGGAGTCCGAGGCCGGGAGAAGAGGAGGGGAAGCACTACTTCTACAAGACGAAGGAAGAATTCCAGCGGATGATCCAGGATGGAGCTCTGATTGAGTATGCTTCCTATGTGGACAATTATTATGGAACCCCGCGGGAGTATGTGCGGGAACAGCGGCTGGCAGGGAAAGATGTTATACTGGAGATTGAGATACAGGGAGCGCTGAAAGTGAAGGAGAAGTTCCCGGATGCCCTGCTTTTGTTTATCACGCCGCCCAGCGCCGCAGAGCTGAAGAGACGGCTGATCGGCAGGGGAACCGAGGATGAGGAGACGATTGCCTCCCGGCTGAAGAGGGCGGGGGAGGAAGCCTTGGGGATAGAGCAGTACGATTATCTGATTATCAATGATGATCTGGATGCCTGCGTGAGAGAGACCCATCAGATTATCCAGATGCAGCATCAGCGGGCGTCCGGGAATATGGATCTGATACGGCGGATTCAGAAGGAATTGACAGAGATATCTTCATAGGCATGAAGCTTTTCATAGACAATAAGCTATTATAATGAAGCATTCATACGCAGTAAGCAGCTGCGTGGAGTCAAATGGATTGGAAAGGAGAAATAAGGTATGTTGCATCCGTCTTACAGTGATTTGATGAAAGTAGTAAATTCTGGCGTGGAGGAAGGAGATACTCCTGTGGTCAACAGCCGGTATTCCATTGTGATGGCTACGTCCAAGCGGGCGAGACAGATTATATCCGGGGAGATTCCTCTTGTGGACGGCAGAGGGAAGAAGCCCCTGTCCGTCGCGGTGGAGGAACTGAACGAAGGCAAAGTAAAAATCATGTCAGATGAACCGGCGGAGGATGAGGAGGAATAACCTCCGGAGCAGTCTTAGCCTGCAAGGATTATGAATACAAGAAAGGAAAAGAAAGGCGTACCATATCGGTACGCTTCTTCATCTTATGGCCAATGAAGAGAATACATTTGGAAAAACAGGGAATCTATGATGTATCGGGGGGCAAGGGCTCTCAGACCTATCTTGTCCTCGGAGAGGAGAAGACAGCGATTGTGGATGCAGGGATGGCATACAGCGCCCAAACGCTGATCCGCAATATTGAGAGGGTGCTGGGAAGCCGGGATCTGGATGTTGTCTTGCTCACCCACTCCCATTATGACCATGTGAGCGGAATACCAGCTCTTCTGGAACGGTGGCCGAAGCTTCGGATATATGGGGGTGCTTACACGAAGCACGTGTTCGAGAGCGAGAAAGCGAAGAAGCTGATACAAGAGTTAAACGAGGATGCCGCCCAGATGTATACGGGAAGCAGGGATGTCTTGTTTCATCCCGATGCCCTCCGGATAGATGAAATATTAGGAGAGAACAGCCGGGTCAGCCTTGGGGACAGAGGGTTTACCGCCTATGAGACGCCGGGACACACGAGATGTTCTATGGCATTTTTGCTGGATGGGGGTTACTTATTCGCCAGCGAGACCACCTGCGTGATCTCCCATCAGGGAACTTATGTTCCGAACTATCTCGTAAGCTACCGGGACAGCGAACAGTCCATTCGAAAGTGCGCGAAGCTGCCTGCCCGATATGTGTTGGTACCCCATGGATATATTTATGATCTGGCAGCGCAGCCAGATTTTTGGAATTATTGTATGCAGGAGATGGCTAACAGCAAAGATATCATTTTGAGAATGCACAGGGAAGGCGCCGGTGTGGAAGACATTGTGCGTGAGTTCGACCGCAGGTACCGGGATGAGGATACCCGCAGGGAACAGCCGCTGGAGGCGTTTATCA
>CALWRT010000058.1 GCA_944384015.1 uncultured Lachnospiraceae bacterium
TGTCCCAGGGAACCTGTGGTCATATCAACGCCCCTTGTCTTTTGCATATCGCAATGGCTGGGAAGCGTCGTCCCCGGCCGGTTCAGCGTATCCAGATCCTCGTACGGGATATATCCCTTGATGGCCAGCGTTGCGTACAGCGCCGGTCCCGCATGCCCCTTGGAGAGGACAAACCGGTCTCTATCTTCCATCGCCGGGTTCTGGGGATCAATCTTCATCTCATGAAAATAAAGAACGGCAAGCAATTCGGCCAGATCCACCGAACCGCCGATATGTCCCACGGAAAGCTGCCCAATTTCTTTGATCGTGAGTTCTCTGATCAGCTTTGCTTTTTCTTTGAGTGTCGTTTCTAACATTTTATCCATTCTTGTTCTGCCTCACTTGTTTTCAAATATGAAAAATCATTTCAGGACATTCCTTTGGGATTATCCGCAATCATCGGCTGCCCGGACTCTTCCAGAAGAATCTTCCGGAATCCCTTCGTCTTAATTGTCCCATAATCATGGCCTGCGTCCGCGCGATAGGCAAAGACCGTTACAAAAGGTTCGCTATCGCTGATGTTTACGCTGCGGTGCGCGTATCCCTTAGGCACATACCCGATATCTCCCGCTTTCATTTCCAGCGTTTTCCAATCTCCCCGCCGGTCTTCCAGCAGAAGCATCCCATGCCCCTTCAAGCAATGATATACTTCCGCGGTGTATAATTTTTCATGATAGTGCCCTTTTGTAAACCAGTATTCCTTCCCGACCTTTCCCGGGTAAAGTACAGAGTAGCCAAATGACAGATCCCCGTCTGTCGGCGGTATTTCTATGGCGTGATATTCATAAACCACAGGATCCCCTGCCTCCAGCGCTTTCTCATAAGCGGCTTCATCCGAGAACATGCCCGCAAGATCACTTAGCCTTCTCTGAATCATTGGTATGCCGTCTGCCTTCCCGGTAAACAGGTCAAAAGGAATCACACATCCCCGTTCCCAGTCGAATTTTTCTCTCGTTTCCACATTTCCTCCTCGCCGACGCAGATCCCGCGTCTTCCCCGCCGTCTCACAGCGCATCGTATATCGGTTTCATCAAATCATAGGTCTTATCAAAAAACGAAAGCATCTTATCATAGACCGCTCTGTTGTCCGGATTCGGTTTGCAGAAATCCACGTTCCAGGAAAACTTATCCACCTCTTCAAATCCTTTTAACGCTCCGCTCCCAACCCCGGCCAGCACAGCCGCGCCCACAGACGTGGCCTCATCATAATAATTTAAAATTCCAAGTTCCGTGTTCAGGGTGTCTGCGAGAATTTGCAGATTTGCCTTTGACCTCACAAGTCCTCCCATGACAGACATATGGTCAATCCTCACATACCGCCTCATAATATCCAGTATCACCCGCATATTCAGCCCAATCCCTTCAACCACACTGCGCACCATCTCTTTATGGGTGTGTTCCATTTTCAATCCGTAGAACCCGCCTTTGGCATAAGCGTCCCATCTAGGGCATCTTTCCCCGCACAGGTATGGGACATAATAGAGGCCGTTGCAGCCGGGAGCGGCGCTTTCTATCGTCTCATCGATGACTTCATAAATACTCCTGCCCTGCTGCTGTGCTTTCTGGCATTCTTCTTGGCACAGATTGTCTTTCATCCATTTATAAGACGTCCCCGCGCACTGCATCGTCCCATTGACTGATACAAGGCCCGGCACGGCATGCGCCCAGTTTACCAGCTTCATATCGTCATCCAGAACCAGCTTGTCGGACATATGGGCAATCCATGCGGATGTTCCCATGCAGCAGTAGGTCATATCGCTCTTGATACATCCTGCTCCCAAAGCTCCGCATCCGCCGTCCCCGGCTCCCATAACCACCGGCGTTCCTGCTTTCAGCCCGCACAGCTCTCCCGCCTCCTTTGTCACTTCTCCAACCACCCGTGTGCTTTCCACAGCTTCCGGGAATACTTCCCTCGGGATCCCCACTGCCTCCAGAATATGATCTGACCATTCAAATCTGCGGATATCAAAGGCGTTGGTTCCTGTGGCGTCAGAATAATCGGTATAAAACTGCCCCGTCAGCTTAAACACCATATAATCTTTCGCGTTCAGAATCTTATAGGTGCTGCGGTAGACATCCGGATAGTGTTCCCTCAGCCACATAAATTTTGCCAGCGAATAGGACGCCCCAGGTCTGTGTCCTGTCGTCTCAAAGAAATTCCGGGCTCCGATTTTCTCTCTGATTTCCTGTTCTTCCTTCTGCGCCCGCATATCAGCCCAGATAATGGAAGGAAACAGGGGAGTCCCCTTCCTGTCCACACAGAGACATCCCATCATCTGTCCGCTGAAGGCAACCGCGCATATGTCTTCCGGATTTATACCTTTCATCATGCTTCTGGTAGAAGCGCAGACTGCCTTCCACCAATCCTCCGGATTCTGTTCGGCCCAGTTATCATGATAATACTTCGTGCCGTAACTGCTGACTGAAGAGCCCACCAGCGTTCCATCTGTGGTAAATAACGTGGCTTTGTTCCCTGATGTGCCAAGATCATGTGCCAATAAATATTTTGGCATATCCTCCCCTCCCTAACTTTCTTTTGTGAATTTCCGGAATCTGTTGTTGAGTCATTTACTTTAGTATACATGGATTTATGAGAAACATAATTCTTTTTTACCTCATTTTTTGCATGAAATTGCAGAAAGCTCTCCAAATTGTCTTTTCGTTTGACTATCATTTTTTGAGTTGTTACACTATGGTCATGCAGATGTACCGCAGGATAACGATCCTGTCGTCCGTCTGGCAGAAACATGGATTCTATGAATTTCATACTTCATAAAATTTTAAAAAACGGAGGATCATGAACGATGGCTACAATGAAAAGAGTACTGCTGAAAAGCTACAAGAATCTTGAACTTCAAGAAGTGGATATCCCCGAACCGAAGAAAGGCGAGGTCCGCATAAAGGTCAGCCACCTTGGCGTATGCGGAAGTGATATCTCTGCGTATTATGGCAAACAGCCATACATGCCTTTCAACCTTGTCATGGGTCACGAATTGAGCGGATGGGTGGATAAGATCGGGCCTGACACAGAAGCCCTTCCTCTGGGAACGCGCGTCACAGTGCTGCCCCATGTGCCCTGCCGCAAATGCAAGGCGTGCGCTGAGAAGCGCTATAATCACTGCATGAACCTGCTTGTCATCGGCTGCCAGACCACCGGCGCCCAGGCAGAATACCTGATCGCCCCCGCCGATATGATCTTCCAGCTTCCGGATACGATCACCATGGAACAGGGCGCGATGGTTGAGCCCATGGCTGTCACCTATCACGGTATGAAAAAAGGAATCCGCCCGGGCGACAACGTCGTCATTGTCGGGGCAGGCGGAATTGGTATTTTTGCCATGCAGGCTGCGTTTATTCTAGGCGCCGCCAAAGTATATATGGCGGATTTCGTACAAAGCCGTCTGGATCTGGCGTCTAAGCTGGGGGCTACCGGGACTTATAACCTGAATGACGGGTCCTTAAGTGATTTTATACATTCTCTCCCGGAGGATATTGATGTTTACTCCGATTGCGTGGGCGGGAACGGCTCGGCGCTGGACTCTATTATGGAGGCATCCAACCGGGGAACACGCGTGATTAATATCGGCGTTCTTGCTCCCGGATGCGAAGTCAAGCATCTGCCGGATCTTTCAGAAAAAGAATTTACCTTCTTTGGAAGCAATATGTTTGTGCCCCAGGATTTCACCGACGTCATCGCGAACCTCGCCGCCGGAAAATACCGTACGGAAGGCATCGTTACGCACCGTGTTTCTCTTGAGGAGGTTCCCGCGCTGTTCTCCGAAGTCGTTGACCAGCATAAAGAGCCCTATCTCAAGCTGATGATTCTGATCGGCGCAGAGGAAGCCTAATATGACCGCGATGCCCAAACTGCAGATAGCCCTGGATGCTCTTTCCAGAGATCAGGCCTTGGCATTGTCAGATCAGATTTTCGATGTCATTGATATACTGGAAATCGGAACGCCAATGATTATACGGGACGGATTACATACCATTTCTGATATCAAGAAAAAACACCCTCAGCTGACCGTGCTGGCTGATACCAAGATTATTGACGGCGGCGCTGTGGAGTGCGAAGACGCGTGCAGGGCCGGGGCTGATATCATCACCGTCCTCGCCCTTGCGGATCATGCCACCACGGCTGACGTCATCCATACCGCCCATCGCTATGGCAGAAAGGTTATGGCTGATCTTATCAACGTACAGGATATACCAGCAAAAGCGTCAGAACTTCTTGCCCTGGGCGCTGATTATATCTGTGTACACACTGCTGTCGATGTCCAAAAGAAGGGACGCACCCCTCTCGGGGATCTCAAATCCCTGCTTACAGCCATTCCCGGCTCACGGGCAGCAGTGGCCGGCGGAATCAGCAAAGAAACCGTTCACACTTATCTCGCTCTTGCCCCTGGGATCATCATTATGGGGCAGGCATTGTACAGCGCTCCGGATATCCGGCAGGCAATTACAGAAATAAAATCCTATTTTTAGGGATGGGCCGATTTCCATCAGCACTTCCCTGCGCGTCCGGCTGGATCGGTTTGTACCCGCGCTGCCGCAAAAAGGAGGCCCCTATGTCTGATATGCTTTATCAACAGATTGCCAAAGATATTCTGAATGAAATATCCGACACCCTATGGAACATCTCTTCTGTGGAGGCCTCTGCTATCATCCGCCGTATTCTTGCCGCGGACCGGATTTTTGTGGCAGGCGCGGGCCGGTCCCGGCTTATGATGAGCGCTTTCGCCATGCGCCTCATGCATATTGGCCTGTCAGTTCATATGGTTGGAGACGTGACCACTCCCGCCATTACCAGCCGCGATCTTCTATTAATCGCTTCCGGGAGCGGCAGAACTTCCACCATGATCACCATCTGTGAAAGAGCCCGCTCTGCCGGCGCAGCGATCGCCGCCTTTACAGCCAATCCTCAAGAACAGCTGGGCGGCATGGCCGATATTACAGTTACCATCCCCGCGTCTTACACCCGCGGCGCTTCTTCCCAGACACAAATAGGAGCTTCCACATTCGAAGAAGCTCTCTTAATCTTTACCGACGCGCTGATCATAACCATCGCGGAAGCACTCCAGATTGAAGACAACGACTCCCTGCTCTGGAAGTATCATGCTAATCTGGAATAGCAGAAATTCTTTTTCTTCCCTTAACGCCCGGCTTTTTCTGCAGCTGTTTCTGCAGATCCAGTATTTCCCTTGCCGTCTCCACATCAGTATAGAGACAGCTGATGGCGCCCCCTCTCAGCAGACCCAGTACCGGCCTGACCTTATGGCTGCCCACCGCGATACAAATTCTGTTTTTCTTCTTTTTCAGCATTCGGATGTTCATGCTCATCAGTCTTTTGCTGATGTCCGTTTGAAATTCCACACCATTGATATCATACGTATGTCCGGCAAAGTTTCCCGCTCCGTCAAATGTGCTCAAATGGGAAATAACGTCTTCGCCTAGTTCTGTAAGATATGTATTTTTCATATCAAAGGGACCGACTGAGAATATCACCGTTTCAGACTTTTGGAGAAGTGTAAACACCTCTTTTACGCTTGGCTCGTTCAGCAGAATATCTTTCGTCTCTTTATCCTTCAGCAGCAGAGGCGTCGGCATCACATACCCTGTGGCATTTAACATGCTGGATATTTTTTCTACAATATGGATTGCCTTAATAGAATTTACAGAACCGTTTACAAAACCGTTCAGTATGCATACCTTTATTCCTTCACAATGTTCGATGGGTTTATTGATATTCGCCGCCAGATACTCGGCGGTGCTTCCCCAAGGCAGGCATATAATTTCATGATCTTCTATATTATGAAAAATCGTCGCCGCGGCATATGCGCATACATCCTTCAGTCTTACCGGATAGGAATCCACTAATGTGGGCAGGATATAGCATTGAATTCCGAACATATTCTCCAGTTCTTCCTGAAGAACATAATCCAGCTCGCCAAAATTGTTAATTTTAAACTCTATATATCCTAACTCAACAGCTCTCTTGATAAGCCTGGAAACCGTTGATTTTGAAATATACAAATTTTTTGCTATCTGTTCCTGGGACAGCCCTTCCTGGTAATATTGTTTCACAGCGCTCATCATAAGCGCCCAGTTTTCGTTCTTTACTTTCAAATTTATTGCCCGACCTTCCCTTTTGTTTACACATTCTGTTACCCTGCTGCCTGCATCACGGTGCCAATAAATTTATCTGCATCCATTCGCCTTGTGCTCTTTCACCGCATCTTCTTTATGTGTTCTGGCCAAATTTATTTTACTAATTCTGCCAGGAAGTGTCAAGAAAAGCCCCGTTGGATAGGACTCTTTGGAATAGGCTTGATTTACGGTGGCTGGCAGCATTTGAAACGGTAACGGTAAATAGAAAGAATAAACGGCGCTTTTAGGAATGCTGCAAAAGGAATTTTCGCAGTTCCTGATCAGACGCCGTTTATTCTCTGTTAAGGTTGGCATTTATGACTATTCTATTATTATGATTATTTGTTAAGTGTAAGAAAAACCTTCTATAAATATTTTCTTGTACGGAATGTCCCGGGGATTTTATCCCCGGATTCCGTATGAGCAAAGAATTTATAAGTGAAGTCTGGCGTTACAGACTTGACTCCTGATAATTATTATTTTACTCCCATCCAAGAGGAGATAACCATTTTTTGTACCTCGGAGGTCCCTTCGTAAATCTCGGTGATCTTAGAATCCCGCATCATGCGTTCCACCGGATAATCTCTCGTATATCCATAACCGCCGAAAATCTGTACAACTCTTCTTGTTACGTCACTCGCTGTCTCGGATGCGAATAATTTCGCCATCGCCGCCAGATGGCTGTATGGCTCATGATCATCCTTTGCGCAGGCAGCCCGATATACCAGCAGCCTTGCCGCGTCTATCTTGGTCTGCATATCTGCCATCTCAAACTGTATGTTCTGGAACTGGGCTAGCCGTTTACCAAACTGCACCCTTGTCTGGACATAAGCTTTCGCCTCGTCAATCGCTCCCTGGGCAATTCCGAGTGCCTGAGCCGCGATTCCAATTCTTCCGCCGTCCAGCGTCATCATCGCAATCTTAAAGCCCTTGCCCTCCTCGCCGAGCAAATTTTCCTTCGGGACAATGCAGTCCTCAAAAATAAGTTCACAGGTAGACGATGCACGGATTCCCATTTTTTCTTCATGTTTCCCAACAGAGAATCCTGGGAAACCCTTTTCTACAATAAAGGAGGAAATCCCTTTATTTCCCTTTGTCTTATCCGTCATTGCCATTACCACATAAATATCCGCCGGCCCTGCGTTCGTGATAAAAATTTTGCTCCCATTCAATATATAATGATCTCCATCCAGGACAGCTGTTGTCTTCTGCCCGGAGGCATCTGTTCCCGCTCCAGGTTCTGTTAGTCCGAAGGCGCCAAGTTTCTGGCCGGAAGCCAACGGTTTTAAATATTTTTGTTTCTGCTCCTCTGTACCGAACAGATAAATTGGCGTCGCGCACAGAGATGTGTGCGCGGATACAATTACACCAGTGGACGCGCACACTTTTGACAGCTCTTCTACACACTGGGCGTAGGATAGATTATCCATCCCTGCTCCACCGTACTCCTCTGGAAAGGGAATTCCCATCAGCCCCATCTCCGACATTTTCGCCACAGTCTCCTCCGGGAACCGCTCTGTCTTGTCAATTTCCGCTGCCAGCGGCTTCACTTCATTTACCGCGAAATCCCGATACATAGCCTGCAGGTCCCGATGCTCATCCGATAATTTAAAATCCATATTAAACCTCCTACTCGTATAATAAGTTTGTAAGCAAGAAAAACAGCTTACAGACTTATTCTTTTTTGGAATAGATGGTAAGGACTTCTAAGAGGTACTCCCCTCATCCCAATTCCCATCTATACAGGTTGATAGTTACATTTCCATATAGGTAGATCCTGTGGTATGATATCAGGCAGAGTCTGATGTCCGAAGGCACTGCTCAACCTCCTTTCAGCCGGCTTTGTCCGCGTCTGCTTCGTAAGCATTCAGCCTTGCTTACGCTTTTTGATCTCTTCAACTAACGCCGGAATAACATCGAACAGATTGCCTACAATTCCATAATCGGCCACCTCAAAAATCGGCGCATCCGGATCCTTATTAATAGCAATGATCGTGTCTGAGCCAGACATTCCCGCCAAATGCTGAATGGCTCCCGAAATACCACAGGCAATATAAATTTTAGGGGCGACCGTTTTACCTGTCTGTCCCACTTGATGGGCGTGCGGGATCCAGCCTGCGTCCACTGCCGCCCTGGAAGCACCTACTGCTCCACCCAAGGCAGCCGCCAGGTCGCGAATGTACGAAAAGTTCTCCGGCTTGCCAAGCCCCCTCCCTCCTGATACAATAATCTCCGCTTCCTCCAGATTTACTGCCTCCGCAACTTCTTTCATCCGCTCCATCAGCTTCACTTTTATGTCTTCTGCCGGTATATGGATGTCTTCATGGATAATCTCCCCCTGCCTGGACTCATCTGGAATACTTTTCTTAAAGACCCCGGGTCTTACGGTTCCCATCTGAGGCCGGGTATTCGGGCAGAGAATCGTGGCCATCAGGTTCCCTCCAAACGCAGGACGTGTCCAGGCAATATTTCCGCTCTCCTCATCAATCCCAAGTCCGGTACAATCTGCCGTCAGCCCGGTCTTAATCCGGCAGGCCACTCTTGGCCCCATGTCGCGCCCATTGTTGGTCGCCCCGATTAACACTGTGGACGGTTTATATTTTTTAATAAGCTGTTCCAGCGCATAAGAAAATGCATCCGTATTATAATTGAAATATTCATAACCCTCCACGACAATGGCCTGGTCCGCGCCGTGGGCGATCGCCTTTTTTGCCTCTGCTTCTATATCCTTACCGATAACGACGGCGACCAGCTTCTCTCCTTGTTGATCAGCCAGCTGACGTCCAGGGGTCAGCAGCTCAAATCCTACATTTTTCGCTTTTCCCTCTTCGGTCTCGATAACGACCCAAAGATTTTTGTATTCTTCAAATGCCATGATCCGTTATCCTCCTTATAAAATCTTAGCGTCAGACAACATGTCTACCAGCTCTTTCGCCGCGTCCGCAGCTTCTTTGTCCTCAATCTTAATTCCGTGCTTTTCCCTAACAGGAGTAAATGTCTTCTTTACCTTTGTCGGCGAGCCTTTCAGCCCGCACATTGTTGTGTCAATCTTCAGATCTTCTGCACTAAGGGTAGGAATCACAGCCCTGTTTGCTGCCATCTTGGACTTGATGGTCGCATATCTGGGCTCATAAGGAGTTTTGACGATGGTGATGACGCATGGGAGTGGACAAGTCAGATAATCATAGCCCTCGTCATTTTCTCTTTTCACTTTGATCGTGTCATTCTCAAAAGTCACATCCGACGCATAGGTAATCTGAGGGTATCCCAAATGCTCCGCCAGCTCCGGCCCTACCTGGCCGGTATCTCCGTCAATGGCCTGCTTACCGCAGAAAATGATATCGAAATTCTCTCCTGACTTCTCTTCTACAGCTTTTACCGCGCATGATAATACATAACTTGTGGCCAGTGTGTCGGAACCTCCAAATTCACGGCCGCTTACCAAATATGCCTGGTCAGCCCCCACCGACAGGCACTCCTTCAGGGCGGCTTTCGCCTGTTCCGGCCCCATGGCCATGACCGTCACCTTACTTCCTCCTATGGAATCCTTTAATCTTGCCGCGACTTCGAGGGCATATGTATCGAATGGATTTACAATACTAGGAACGCCCGCACGAATCAACGTATTTGTCTCCGGATCGATTTTAATTTCGGTCGTATCCGGCACTTGCTTTACACATACTAAGATATTCATATATCCTCTGTCCTCCTGGTTCTTTATTTATTGTCTCTATCTGGTATCTCCTGTTCCTTAAAATCCTGTTCTTCTCCCAGACTGTCAAGCAGGTCTTTCGCATCACAGCCGATCCCCCCCTGGGGCCGGATTTTCAGTTTACCATAATCCGACATCCATACGGGAGAATTGGGTACGATAACCTCTTCCTCTCCCCGGAATGTTATAGTGGAAAGATATCCATTTGCCCAGGCCTGCGGGTCCTTGCTCACATCTTTATAATGATTCAGCTTCTCATAGGATATATCTTCCGCATCCAAGATGGCCGCCCACTCGTCTCTTTTTCGTGTAAGGAATATTTCATTCAATCTGTTTACGATCAAAGGAACGACTCCGGCAGCCCTGGCCCGTTCTTCGGTAGAATAATCTTCCAGATCTGCCCAATCCTCCAAACCGAATACTCTGCACAAGTCCTTCCACATCCGGTTATAGGATTGAGCGGCCAGTGCAATCCATGTACGGTCTTTGCACAGGTAGTAATGCCGAAATGGATTGTCCGGATGAAACGCATCTTGAGGAAACTGCTTATGAAATTTTTCCTGGGCACTGATGACTCCCGCAGCCATATAGTGGACTCCTGTTCCATATAAAGAAGAGGTGACAAATGTTCCTTTTCCTGTCCGCAGCCTCCCGATATAAGCAGCCAATATACCGTAGGCCATCATGGCTCCCGCTCCCATATCCCCGGCTCCCAGCACCGGATGGGCCGGCATTGCCCCTTCAGTCACCATATCCAACAAGCTCCCGCTCCGTCCCCAGAAAGCCCCTGTGTCAAATCCTGCCTTACAGGCCTCCGCCCCCTTCAGTCCTAGGCTGGTAAAATGATAATATATTAAATGGGGGAATTTCTTCTTGACAGCAGAATAATCAATTTCCATGCATTCCAATGCCTTGTGACGAACATTGGTAATAAATACATCCGCTTTTTCCAGCAATCCAAATAATATGTTTCTCCCGCTTTCCGTTTTAAGATTTAAAGAGATCAGTTTTTTGTTCGCATTGTGAAAAGTAAAAAACGGATTGTAGTCTTCCTCAATCGGGGTGCCATATTGGTCTCCGAAGCTCCGATACGGATCCCCCCCAGGCTTTTCGATTTTGATTACTTCCGCTCCAAAGTCCGCCAAAAGTCTCGTGGCGCTGGGAACCGCCACATGGGTTCCCAGCTCAATAACCCGAATCCCTTTAAGAGGCTGAGGTTTCTCATTCATACCTGCGCCGCTCCTTCTGTCCTCATACAATATCCGTCTTGTCAGATCTTGGTGATGGCGCGTCCCTGTACCATACGGTTAATCTGGTTTGTCCCCTCGAAAATGGAGAAGATTTTCGTATCGCGCATCAGCTTCTCCACAGGGTATTCCCGCATATATCCATAGCCGCCAAGCACCTGGACAGCATCTGTCGTAACCTTCATTGCCGCTTCAGAAGCAAAGACCTTTGCGCCTGCCGCCACCTGTGAAATAACATCCTTAGGAGCATTTCTCTGCAGCAGGTTTGCCCCATAGATCAGATAATTCCTAGACGCCTGTACAAGCTGCTCCATATCCGCCAGCATAAACTGGATACCCTGATGATTTTTGATCGGTGTTCCAAAAGTCTCTCTCTCATTGGCATATTTGATCGCCTCGTTTAGCGCGTGCTGCGCGGTTCCCACAACAATACTCGTATTCAGGATACGGTTTCTTGTCAAATTCGCGAGGATATTGCGGTATCCCTCCCCCTCTTTGCCTACCAAGTTCTTCGCTGGTACCTTTACATCGTTAAAAATGACTTCGCCGGTGACAGAGGCTCTCAGCCCCATCTTGTTCTCATGTTTTCCGGTCTCTACGCCCAGCTCCTTGGGAACCATAAATAGGGACAGCCCATGGGATCCCTTACTCTTATCTGTATAAGCGATCACCATATATACGTCCGCGATCGGACCATTAGAGATAAAACACTTTGTCCCATTCAGAATATATTCATCTCCTACTTTCTTCGCCGTCGTACGCATCGCGGTCACTTCAGAACCAGCATTGGCTTCCGTGATACAGTTGCAGACAATCGCCCCATTCAGCACTCGGTCACAAATATATTTTTTCTGCTCTTCTGTACCGTAACGGATGACTGTGGAAGATCCGCTCTTACTCAGCGTATAGGAAAATCCAAATCCAGCATCCACCATGCCGAACTCCTCACGTATCAGGTAGTTGGTCACCTCATCAAATCCGCATCCGCCGTACTCTGCAGGGATGTCCATCCCGTGAAATCCAAGCTCTCCCAGCTTATCATGAACATCCATCGGGAACTCTCCCGTCAAGTCGCACTCTTCAACCCGGGGAGCCAGCTCCTTCATCTGAAAATCATGGAGCAAGTTAACAAGTTCTCTCTGTTCATCAGTCATCAGTGCATAACCCATACTTACTTATTCCTCCTTGTTCTTTCACGCTGCGCGTTCAGCGCCTTTCTTTATGTGTTCAGCATAACATCCCGGTTCTATGCCGTAAAATACATAAAAGAAGGCCGCATCATACCTTTTGGATATATGATGTAGCCTTCTTTTGCATCTTGAAAGAAACCACCTGCTTTTACGTCCGCTTTGATCCGGATTTTGTTTCTAATAATATCTTTTCGGTATCATTATCATACTTTTCTTATTCTGTTACCAAGTCGCCTCTTTCTTATAAACGACGAAGTAGCAGAGGGCCGCAATGACAATCATAATAATTCCAATCATAGCTTTTACTGGAATACTGCCGCCAAACGGAGCCGCAAGCGCCGTCATTATGTAAGGCCCCAAGAAATTCGTAAAACTCTGGATGGTTCGCAAAAGCGGCACTGCCGCTCCTGCTGCCATAGCTTTTCCTACTGAAGCAAAATTCATTGACGTAACCGGCTGGAAGAATACCATGAACAAGAAGGAGGTCAAATATAACAGCATAATCTGATCCGTATTCAATGCCATAGTCAAGAAGCTGGCGCCGATTAGCAGCAGACAGATTGGGACCGTCTTTGTCTTCAATGTCTTAGAAATCAGACGAACCATAAAGAAGCCTCCGAGAAGCCCCGCGAAGCTGGAAAGAGAAGACGCGTTTCCTGCCTGCGCAGCCGTACCAATTTGTCTTACATTGATAATATAATCTGAAAGATTATTGTTCCATGCCGTAATGCCTAACGTATATAAGAAAAACGGAATGGCAATCATCAGGAACCGCTTGACATTTTCCCCGGATATTGCCGCCTTGGGTTTCTGCGCCCCTCCGGCCTGGGCAGTCTTTGCCGGTGCCGCAAGCTCTGACGGATATAGGAAGATCACTGCGATAACCGGAAGCACCACAAGCAGCGTCAGCCAGTACGGGCGTACCCAGTTCCCGTCGGCAGCCATCATGCCGCCAACTTTGGACAGAATCATCATCCCCACACAGCCGACGGCGTTATTCACGCCGATAACACCTGGTCCGTCGTCCGGGTTCAGCTCAACCAGTGCCACGCTGGCAGTGTTGATAATAATCGTATAACCGAATGCCGGCAGTACAGCCGCCACAAGGGATATTCCGAAACTAGCTCCCTGGTTGGCAAGAATAATGCCTCCTCCAGCAATAATCAACACCAGTCCTATAAGGAGCATCAGCTTCTTATTCGCCTTACCCAGAAAAGTGCTCATCACAAGACTCAACATACCCATACTCAGCGTAGGAAGTGTCATCATTAGAACGACAACGCTCTGGCTGATATCCGAGAACCAGGCATATATGCTTCCCAACAAAATCTGCGGGAAGAAATAATAATAGCTTAAAAAGGAAGCAATATAGATGGCATAGGTTGCCATTTTATTTTTATTCATAATCTTTCTCCTTCTGTCTCCTAAAATATCACTATTTACACAGCCTCTGCAGTCATTTTCGGTTCTCAAGCATGTGACGGATCATCCCATGCTCGGACACAATCTTGCCGTTCTTCACCACATAATCGCACGGCTTATCAAACAGGGAGAAGTCCTCATCCGGCTTGCCGGCAATGATCGCCAAATCTGCTTTCTTGCCTATCGCAATCGATCCTCTCTCCTTGTCATCTCCCATAATCTTAGCTGACTCAATCGTCGCCTGCTTCAAAATCTCCATATGGCTGAAGCCGATCAGCTCCCTGCCCCTCCACTCTGCGGATGGATCTTTCAAGAACACGGATTCCGAGGTGTCAGTTCCCCAGCCCACCATGATGCCGGCTTCTGCGGCGGCCTTGATCCCAATCGTCTGCTCCTTTGTATAATCCAGTCCCCAAGGCATACATACTGCCTCTGTAGCCACGATGGAAGACTTTTTCCCATGGGCTAGGATCGAATCAATATTTTCCTTTGTCAGATACAATGCATGCTCGATCGTGCGTGCCTCCATATCGATTGCCGCCTGGTTGGATTCCGCAGATGTGGTATGAACGGCGATATACGTTCCCTCCAGTTTTGCCACCTTAGCCAGCTCTTCTAACTCGTCTGGATAGAACAAAGGGCCTGTCCCCCTTGGATCGGTAACTCTGACGGCAGATCCCAGAATCTTCAGGTAATCTGCCCCTTCCGCCAGCTGTTTGCGAGCCTCATAACGGCACTGTATCGGTCCGTCCAGCGGCCTTCCTACGGTCGCGGAATGGTTGTCCGTCGGCGTCCGTCCCACAAAGGTCGGTACCAGGATATAACCCGGAGCCTTCATGGTAGGCCCCGCCATCTGTCCGGCATTGATCCGATCCCTCAGTTTCATCGCGATGGCGTAAGGGCTGCCAGAATCCCGGATAAAGGTAAAACCGTAAGCAAGCAGTGTATGCAAATAACTGACCGCGTTCATCGCATGGTCATATTCGCTGCGTTTCACATCCAGCCAATGAGGATCATGATCGTGCACGCAAATATGAAGATGCAGGTTATACAGTCCCGGAAGTACGGTCTTTCCCATACAGTCGATCACTTCTTCCCCCGTATAATGGCCGCCCGCTGGAAGGATCTCTGCAATTTTATCTTCTTCGATGCGGATGTCCGCCATCTCCTCCTGGAATCCTTCACAAAGTTCTGGAATCAGCCGACAATTTGTAAGTATCATTTACTCCACCCTTTCTATATAGATATTTTGCTTCCCCGTATATTCAGGGAATTATTTATAAAATTTATTTCTCGTTGGTTGTCATTGCCGCTGCCACTTCCCACATGATATGGCCGATGTCTTCATCTTTGCTCGGCTCGTAGACCAACGAAAAAATTTTCTGCGCATCCTTCTTGGACATATAAATCTCTGTACAGTCTAAAAATTTATCTCTAAACTCCTCGAAAGACACCGGCTCTTCTGGATCCCCATGTGCCTGCATCCTCTCTGCATGGAACACGCGCCCATCCTTCAGATATACATGCATCCTCGTCCCAAAACCGCCGTTACTGTACTGCCCATGCGCAATGTCTTCTTCCAGCTCCATGGAAACTTTTGGCATAAAGGCAATGACCGCCTCATCCTCAATCTTATCCCCCATAAAATCCTTGAGGGCCGCATTCCCATAGATCGCGCCTAAAGCTACTGTATAATTCATGCTGAACTTACCTTCGAACTTTGTCTGCGGAGACACATACTTCAGAAGGTCGATATTCACTGGCTGGGCGCCAACGATAATTCGCTCAATATCGTCAGCGGCAAAGCCGTACTTTCCCTTCAGTTCCTTGATCATGTCAATGGAGGTATGGGTCGCTTTACAGCACGGATACAGCTTCATCGCCATACCCGGCCGGTCAAACTCGCTCTCCATGTTTTTCATATACTGATCGATCGCTTCAAAATCCACTTCTCCGGAAGACGCAAATAAATAGTTGGCTGTCCCATCCATCGCTGTGGGATTCGTTACAAAGCCTCTCTTCGCCAGCAGCGCGCATGCCACACCCTCTTGAGCCGCGTTGCCCGCCTGCCAGCATTTCCCCATAGAGCCATTGTTGCCCCGCACCCCCGCCGCTCCGCTGGCTGCCAGGCCAAGCGCGCTGCAGCATTCTTCCTCGGTCAAGGCCAGCAGTTTACTTGCCGCTGCGGCCGCCCCGAAAATCCCAAGCGTTGCCGTGCTATGCCAGCCGCGGGTATAGTGTTCCGGGAAAAGGCCTTTGGCCAGCATGACCGTAATATCCACCCCCATAATATATGCCAATACGGCCTCCTCCGAAGAAGACTCCGCGATTTCTCCTGCGGCGAGAACCGCTGGAAGAACGACGCAGCTTGGATGCCCCAAGAGCATCAGACTGTTATCGTCAAAATCATGTACATGACAGGCCATCCCATTGAGGCGCGCTGCTGTCAGCGGCCCAGCCTTTTGGCACGGTTTCCCCAGCACCACAGATTCTCCCGGCAGTTCATAGGAGAGATAGAAATCTTTCGCAATTTTTACCGCCGGCTCCTCACATCCCGCCACCATCACCCCGAAAGCGTCTGTAAAAAATTTACGTCCTTCATCCCATACCTTCTGTCTCAGGCCTTCCTTATGGTAGCCTTCTATAAACCTTGCTATACGCTGCTGTAAGGTCATATTTTCCTCCTCTCGTAGCCAAACTATTTTTATATTGATCTATGTACCTATTAGATGACCCCTTCCCGCTTTAACTCCATCAATTTCTCTGTGTCTAACCCGAGAAGCGCCTTATAGACTTCTTCATTGTGCTGCCCCAGAAACGGTGCCGGGCTGTCATAATCGGTCTTTCCGCTGCTGAAGTGGATCGGGTTCTCATAGGACATCAGTTCCTTCATCGGCCCTACTGTCGGATGCACAAGAGGTTTGAGCGCCCCAGATTCCATTAAGTTTTTGTCTTCTAACACTTCTAATACCGTCCGGATCTTCGCGCACGGAATGCCTGCCCTGTTCAGAATATCCAACACTTCATTCACACTCAGCCCTTGTGCCCAGCCGTTAATGATATCA
>CALWRT010000059.1 GCA_944384015.1 uncultured Lachnospiraceae bacterium
CACAGGAGTAAACAGAGCATCAATAACGGTACGAGTCTTTTCATTTGGAGTACTCCTCTCTAAGCTGCAATACTTCCAGGCCAAATCATATTGCAGCTTATAAAATTATGATACTACTTCATAGCTCAAAGGAGCAAAGATTAACTCAGAAAGTAAACTCCATTAAAATGCGACATTCTATCCTTTCATAAAGACAACAGATCAGCAATGGTGCAACAAGTTCACAGGTCCTTTTTCTTATCCGGAAGTATCAAAGCCGGGGCGGCCGATGTTTCGGCCGCCCCGGCTTCGATACTTACAATTATTTCTGGGGATCTCACGAATAAACAACTACAACACGAGAGCTATTCTATGAAGTTGAGATATCCCTCACACTTATAATACTTCCTATTATATTGCGTGTTCTATCGAAAAAACATCAGGTTTGAGGCTCCCAATCTTCGACAACAGCTACTATTCCTTCTCCATCTTCATAGCGGTAAACACCCGGCCTAATCTCTTCCCCTACCAGGATAGTTTCATTTGAGGAATCGCTCGCAGCCCCCGTTACAGCAACCATACCTAAAAGTAAAAGTGCTGCTACTCCTAAGAAAATGAGTCTCTTTTTCATGTATATACCTCATGCAGATTAGAATTCGTCAAGCGAATATCTGCCAGTATATGTAATGGTCCTGCGGCTGGAATTCTCAATGGCAAGATAAATGGGGTTTACGCTATAAATAGTCAATTTTCTCTGGAACCCCGTCGTCCCAACATTATCGAACCAATAATACTCGTCCCTGCTCGGAACATAAAATCCAATATACGAGTCTCCCGTTGTGGAGAAGTCGATGTCTACATAAACTTGAACTCCATCCAACGAGTCAAGTGGACGTGCGCTGTCATATTTTTTCTCTGAGGGCTTAAGTGTCCATTTGATCCCCCAAATAGTTGCCCTTGCAGAAGTTGGAGGAACTTCTACATCTGTAATATCTTCCATAATAGCAATGATTTCTCCCTGCTCGTTGCGGTATGCATAGCGATTATCTCCAATTGGTTCCGCCTCAAGATAGATCTCACTGGACGCCTCTTCGCCTTCCTCGTATGCACATACCGGGAATGCTAAAAGGCTGCATGCAAGCAGCATCACGAGAGTAAAACAACTGATACGTTTCATAACCATGCTAACCGTCCTTTCTTCCCATTGCTCTGATCCTTGCAACAGTATATTTTAAGAGTTCGCCGTCCTTTCACCTCCCTCAATCATTTTTCCCATATTAATTACAGCTAACTGCTGCGACCGGGCAGTAATTGATAATATGGGCATGACACACTCAACGGGAAATGTACTATCGTTTCGTTTTTTTAGCCACGCTGTTTTACAGATTTACTCTATTTATCTATTTAGACAATACCCTCACAAAAATGCAACAAACTCCCCCAGCAGCATTTAATTGGATTCTCCTCTCTTCTTATGTTGCATTTTCTATTAAATTTTGTCTTAGTAAAATATAAACTTTAAAAGCGAGGTGTTTAAAATGGCTTCTGCCGCTCACAGACGTAATATGCAACGTATTATCTTTCTCTTTCTTGCAATTTTGGCCATGGTTGCAGTCATCGTCTTCGCCACATATAGTTCAGGCCCCTCTAAGGGAAGCTCCACTCAATGGTTGAGTTCAGATAATCATTTACAGCTTTTTTATAAAAATTCCGATAGTAGAGAATGGGAATTATTAGATTTAACGAATAACTCCACATCCTATTCATCCTTTATTTCCGCTGTTCTATCCGATGTCACTGCAGATTTAGCCACTCACAGGGGTATTTCACAGGACGAGGCAGCTGATCTTTTACAAAATGAAAACTACAGAATATATACAACTCTCGACCCCGAGTTGCAAACCGTTATAGAAGAAATATATATTGATTTTGATGACTCAACTATTTCAGCTACAGATCAACAACATATACAATCAGGCATAACCATGCTTGATCCAAAAACGGGACATATTCTCGCAATGGTCGGTTCACTCGGGAAAAATAATAATTCAACAATCAATTATGCAAGAGAGCTGCGGCAGCCTGGCACAGCAATTACACCTTTAACTTCATATGCTCCTGCAATTGAATTCGGGGAGATAAATCCTGCAACGATAATCGACGAATATTCAATTGCGGATACTCTTTCAACTCCGCGCACGGTGAATGATGGTATTCGTAATTCAATTCAGTCCATTGATATTCACATTTTACGTTCTGTTGGCTTGAAAGAGTCTTTTGATTTTGCTACAAACAACCTTGGACTTCCATTAGATCCCGCTGATCAAAATATTACTGCATTAGGTAACGGGAAATTATATAGCGGAGTTAGTACAGAAGATATGGCTGCCGCTTATGCAGTCTTTGCTAATCATGGTGTATATAATAACCCCAAAACATACTTATGGGTAGAAGACTCCGCTGGAGAAATACTCTTAGAAAAACCTGTCTCCTCTTATGTAGCAATGAAAGAATCTACGGCATATCTAATGACCAAAATGCTTCAAGATGTTGTTTATAACGGGACAGGTGGAACAGCACAGTTTGAGGGCATGAGCATTGCGGGGAAGACAGGAACTACCGAAGATAATTTTGATCGCTACTTTGTCGGTTTTTCTCCCTACTATGTTGCTGCCGTTTGGGTTGGTTACCCCCAAAATGAATATATCGACTATTCTTTCAATCCGGCTTCTATTTTGTGGAAGCAGGTCATGCAAGCAGTTCACTCTGACCTGCCATACACAGAATTCATGTATTCCAGAGATGGGATTATAACTATAGAAATCTGCCGAGACAGCGGAATGCTTTGCTCCCAGCAATGTCACGAAGATCCTCGTGGCGACCGAAAAATGCTTGTTGAGGTTACGGAAGGAACCGAGCCAACTACAATATGCAATTTCCACTCTTCTGCATTGAACTAGCTCTCCTAGATGGTCTAGGCTACGCACTTCTCTATCTCACGCTTCTAGGTACGACATATAGCAGGTCCTGTAAAAACTAAATATCAACTATTTAAGTCCAGTTGCATTTGTTAGAAATTTTTGTCTTATTGATTAGTAGCGCTACTAAGGTGGTGACAATTTCTATACTGAATTCAGCAGTACTTTCCCCTTACCATTTGAGTTTCAATTTATGCAAAGACCCTTTTTGACATATTATCGGCACTTCTCATTTCCCTAGAGCAAAATATACTCGATAACACTCTGGTCAGATGTTATAAATCATTTTACGAAGGAGAATGTGATCATGAAGAAGTTTCATCGTTTTGCATCCCTGTTCATCGTTTTGACTCTGGCTCTTTCCCTGTGCGCCGTTTCAGCTTCCGCGGTCGAACAGGAAGATCTGAGTGATGATTCCATCATTGCACTCATGATGACCTCCGACGATTTTGAGGTCAAGCAGTCTGATGACGGCGCCTATACCATCATGACTGCTTCCGTTCCCACTGAACAGCTGCCCAGGAGCGTCTTTGCACGGTCTTCCATGAACTTGAGTGGAACAGCAACGGCTTTGGAAAACAGTGAATTTACCTTCAGTTGCGTTGATGGGGAAGGGACTCAATGTCGACTGATCACGACCAATGTTGACGATTCGTGGGGGTTGGACGTCACTTACTCCTATTATGACGGCGAGCCCATAAGTCTCACCGAAAACATTAATGCTGGTAAGAGCAGAATCACTGTTATCTCCAACAACAAGGGGGAGCAGCTGGATTTCGACATTGATGTCACCATCGTAGCGGACCGCGCTCCGTCTGTTGATTGGAAGTTCAGTGGTAAACAGTACTGATTCAGATTAATTCCGTCTGCTATTGATTGATATGTTGGCTACATAAGTAGCCTGCAAGAAAGGTGGTCATCCTCTTCGCGATGGCCACCCCTCTTGCATTTCCCAAATCTTAGTCTATTCCATTTTAATTCTGTAAAAAGGAGATGTAACAAAGGAGGCCCCTATGCTGGCAGTTTATCTTCCGGTGCTAGAAACAGAGGATGATCAAAATAGATTCACATATCTTTTTGAAGTATATAAAAAGAAGGTCTTCAAGGTTGCTCTGGACATATTGGAGAATCCTGTTCAGGCAGAAGATGCTGCACAGCAGACATGGCTCCGACTTTGGTGTCACTGGGAATTTGTCAAGGAACTCAGCACGGAGCAACTAAATGGCTATATCATCACCTGTGCAAAAAACGTTTCCATCGATATGCTACGCATAGAAAGGCGAGTCGTTCCATTCCCTCAAGTATGGGATCCGCCAGAACTGCTGTTCTGCGAAGATGGATATAAACACCTCGCTTCCCTGATTCGTGCACTACCGGAACGATATCGGCAAATTCTTGAACTGAAATATATTGAGGAAGAAACCAATCGTGAAATCGCTCGGCGCCTAAAAATAAAGGTGCCTACAGTGGCAACACGTATTTCACGCGGAAAAAGGCTATTGAAGGAGTGCTTGCGGAAGGAAGGTTACCTATATGGATAGCCTTGATAATCTCTTGTGCATCGCTTCAATAGATGCTAACCCGCATCATTCTCAAAGAGGCCGAAAATTGTGAGGTAGGACATCAAATGCGATCTATAGTATGAATCAGTCTGGGATTCATTGTTTTGCCTGACCTCGAATCGAACACTATCGGAGAATGTATTTATCCAGACAGCGGGAAGTATCCGGGACATATATCAAGGAGGGATGTGTGAACTTAATCGGTACCCCAGCGGAAAAATCATCTCGTTTTATTTGTATATCATCGCAGCATATCCCAAACTTCCACACAGCAAAAAGTGGACTAAGCAGGCACACTTAAACTGATCTGCTAATCTTATGGATAGGGAGAAATCTTATGAAGGAAAGAATAGCGGTGTTGTTATCTCTCCTTATGATGCTGTCTGTCATGCCGTCTGTTCTGGCAGCTGAACCTCCAAATTTCAGCGATGTCCCTTCGTCTCACTGGGCTTTCGAGGAGATTGAAAAAGCAGCGGATGCCGGAATCGTCAATGGCTATGGAGACGGCACTTTCAGGCCGTCAGGGACAGTAACAAATGCACATTTTGCGACCATGATCGCGCGAACCTACTTCCCCACAGCACTGAAACAGCAGGATGCCCTGCCTGAAGCTCAAACCAATTGGTGGTATGGTGCTATTACCACCTGCGACAGCAATGGGATCCTAGATGGCACCAAAATTGGCCGCCAGCATAGTCAAAGTGGCGAATGGCCAGTTGAGGTCGGCACCGCGATGAACCGCTATGATATGGCACAGATCCTGTACAATCTACTGCAAAACTATGGTGCTACGCTTCCAAGCGTTGCTGAACAGAGTGCAGTTCAAGATTCCATTGCTGATTGGGACAGCATTCCGAGCAACTATCGTACTGCTGTAGCAGTTTGCTACGCCTCAGATCTTCTAAACGGTCTATCTGATGGAACATTCGGTGGGGAGCGCAACATGAACCGTGCCCAGGCCTGCGTCGTTCTCAATCGGTTGAGCCAGTGCCTTACCATCCCCGCTGACGGCCAAAGTCGAAGCTGGACACGCGTTGTAATCGGGAAAACCATTTCCTACGTGTGCAGTTTGGATGAGACCGACTATCAGACCTATCCTGCGTGGCGTCCCACCTGGGATGCCGACGAGTGGGGGCTTGTGAGCTTAAATCAGGAACAGCGTGACAGCAGCTGGGCATCTTGGCAGTATCAATACGGAAAAGGTTCCATTACCTTCCATTGCTCCTACCCAACAGATGCTTCTTTCGGCAGGATCATGCAAACTGAGGCAGCTGCAGAAAACTATCAACAAATCCCCATTCAGGGATATATGGCTGACTTTTACACTGACGGTGACAACTACCTGCTGGCATGGGAAAACGAAGATGGCGTCCTTTTCATGCTGGATGGGAATCAAGTCAGCGCAGATGTAATGCGACAGGTGGCTGAGAGCGTGAAGCCATATACCGGCGTCGAGATTTCTTATACTCTAGATTGGCTTCCCAGCGGATATTCTTATTTTGATCAGGTCAGCATGAACAACGCTGTTCAAAGCATTTGGACCAGCGATGATAGAAGTCTTGTTCTGCTGTATTCAACCGATCCAGTGGCCGTTCCGGATGGCAATTCCGAAACTGTCTCGTTGAACGGAACGGAAGCCAATTTCTGGGAGGCGACGGTGGATTCTGATGACGAAGACAACAGCCAGAGCGGAGAAAACACCTCTTCCTCTTCTGCCACAATCCCGGGGCTCCAGTCCAAAGAATATAGCACGCTTGCTTGGACAGACTCGGAAACCGGCGTCAGTTTCCGTCTACAGAGCAAAGAATCCCTAGACACCATGATCAGAATAGCTAAAAATATCGAATAACCGGCAGGTGCTTCCAGAGCGAAGGTCCTTTCCCATTCAAGAAAGGACCTTCCTCTTTTGCGGATAACCACTTTTATGGTCATGAATATGAGACCTGTGTTTTCGTTCTCTGGTGATAGCGTTCCTTCTATTGGGACCTTCTGGCCGGGCCACAATGACCTGGCCCCAGGTCCAGTTGATCTGCGCAGCCACCCCTTGGCGGGGAGGCTGTGTTTTTACGGCTATCGGACGAGTCGGTACAGATTGGAGGTCTGGCCGCCGTTCTCCCGGTAGCGGGGATGCCTCTCCACCCGTCCCAGTCGGACCAGGTCGTTGAGCGCCCGCTTGACCGTTGAACGGGAAAGCGCCAGATCCGCCGCTATGGTACCGATGGCGTACCAACTCTCCCCTTCCCTGTTGGCCCTGTCGTGAAGATAGAGACATACCGTTTTTGCTCGGGCGGATAGTTCTCGGTCTCCATAGACATCGTTAAAAAAGCTCACGCAATCACCTCCCCTGTACGGTGTTGTAGGTGCTCGGACCTCCAGCCCGATCTGCCGACGGGCGCTTTTTCCGTTCTATCAGGATTGCCTGCGTCAGCTGCCTTTTCCCGGCATAGGCCACCTTTCTGGCCGCCCGCTCCGGCACCTGATAAGGCTCACCGAAGGTGATCCCCCACTCCAGAAACAGCCGCAGCCGAGTCCGCATGGGATGGGTGCCTGTCTTCATCACCACGAACTCTCCCTTGGGGATGGATTTCAGCTCATCGGGAGTCATGAGCGGCCGGGAGATCATCTGTAGGGACTGGCTGGGATCGTTCTTTCCCCGGGAGATGGAGCCAGAAAGAACGGTACGGCTGCCCAGGGCCTTGGACAGCACCTCGGCCGTCTGGCTCTGGGGTGCGAAGCCGCCGAAGATGGTGTCCTGGCAGTTGTCCGTCAGGATTTCCGCCCCCTCCTTGCCGTAGTTCTTCTCCAGCTGTGCGATACTCTGGATGATGGGCACCAACGTCAGCCGCCGGGAGCGGCCGGCGGAGAACAGTGGAAGAATGTCAAAGGGCGGCATGGTACCCAGCTCGTCGCAGAAGAACACCACACGGTTCTTCAGCTTTCCCTCGTTTTCGTCCGCCAGGAAAAACAGCTCTCTCGCCAGGTTCTGGATGATGAGGCCCGCCATGAAGTTTTTAGTGGTGTCCTCCTCCGGAAGGATCAGGAAGATAGCGCATTTCCGGGAGGCAAATGTCTCCGCGTCGATGGCGCTGTCAAAGCAGAGCACCTGCTCCAACTCCGTGTCCAGGAAGGAATTCAGACGGGAGAGCACCGTGGACATGACGGAGGCCATGGCCTGATCGGAGGCGTTCAGGGCGGCGCCCGCCAGCATGTAGGCCCTGTGATTCTCCGGCAGCCGGTCCATGAGGATCTGGAAGCCGTTCCTCTGGTCCTTGCTCCTGGGGTCCACGGCCAGGAGGTCCTGCACCAGCTTGAACACCGACACGATGTGCCGCGTCTCCGGCTCCCCCTTCGCCGGCGGCAGATACTCCGACAGCAGCAGGATCACCGCGGCCAGGAGGCTCTCCGCGGACTCGTAGAAGTAGGCGTTCTCGCCCCGGGAGCTCTCACCTTCTGGGTTGACGATGCTCTTGGCCAGAATTTTGGTGTATTTTTCCGCCCGGGCCTTGTAGGTCAGGTTGTCTGGGTATGCCCGGGCCAAATCCATGTAGCGGTTGATGAGAGTCAGCAGATTGTTTCCATCGGATCGCGTGGGATTCCGCAGGTCGATCACAGAGACCTTGTAGCCATAGTATTTGCTGGCCACGGCACCGTAGTTCCGGGCCAGGTCTCCTTTGGTGTCCAAGGCCAGATAGCTCATGCCACTGGCGCAGGCGTACTCCAGGTTGGGATACAGGAAGAAAGCGGTCTTACCCACGCCGCTGGCGCCGATCATGAGGCAGTGGACGTCGTCGCTGTCCACCAGGGCTGTAACGTGATCCTTCCGTCCCACGCTGCCCAGCACCAGGCCCTGCTGCTCCGGCAGATGTTCTCCCTTTCGCCAGAGTTCCGGCTGGAAGGGCACGTGGCGATACGTCTTTTGAATCTCCCGCTTTGTCGCCCAACGGGCGGTGCCGTACTGCCCGTCGCCTACAGTTTTACTCTTGATATTGTCCAAGGTGTAGTGCTGGGAAAGAAACGCCAGCCCTCCCACCACGATCAACGTCACCGTAGCGAAGCCGATCAATGACCAGACATTCTGGTTCATTTGGATCTCTCACCTCATTTTCATTTCTATCCCCTGCTTCGGGTGTTCCCACATAGCGCAGAGGTCTTCATTCCAATCCTTTTGTTCTGATATCAATCGCCGAGTCGGAATGCCGAACTCCGAGGCGATCTGTTCCGCCATCCGCGCATTTCCGCGTTCCCCTGCTCTGTCGTGGTCCAGACACAGAGAGACCATTTGCGGCGCTTCCATCTGCGTCAGCATCCAGCGCACAGGTTCATAGCTGATGCCGCAGCAGGCCACATAGCTGTGGTGCTGCCAGTCTTCCGGGTACAGGGTGAGATAGGAAAGCAGGTCGATGGGAGCCTCAAACACATACAGTTCCCCATCGTCTCCCAGGTGGTGAAAGCTGTACCGTGCCTCGCTGCCCTCCACGTTGAGCTTGATGGCTCTTCCCCAACTATTGGTGCTACGCTTCTGTGCATGACGTGGAACGCCGTGTTCGTCTGTCCCGACGAACACGGCGTTGTGATACTCCGCATCCTCATAGAGCGTTCCCGCCCGTGCGAAATGGGTGATGATATCCCGGCCGATGTGCCGCTGCTTCATGAGATAGGCATATACGCGGCGCATACTGTGATGGGCAGGTGGCAGTGCAAAGGGTTTAGGTGGTTCCGGTTTTCTTTCCTTTGCCGGACGAAATATCTGTCCCTGCTCCCCATTCATCAGTTTCGTGACCGCCTCCTGGAAGGAGCATCCGTCATACATCCGCACGAAGTCGATGGCGTGGCCTCCTTTTTTGACCTCGTGATCGTACCACTCGCTGCCGCAGATCGTGACGCTATGGTCTGAGGCAAGCCGCTTGTCATGGCCGGAGGAGATCAGCCTCTCCCCTCTCCGAAGCAGGAAGTCTTCCAGATCCACCGCATTGGCCCGGTGCTTCTGTTCATCCGTGAAGGAGATATATTCTCTCATGATCGTTTCACTCCAAGAAAAAGTCCCGTTCTTCTAGAGAACGAAGTTTTTAGGCCCAACACTTCACTACGGTGTTTCCAGTATCCTGGCTGCAGCCCCGATCTCCTCATGCAATTCTGCGTCCAGCGGTAGAACATTCTCTCGGTACCACCGGCACAGCAACGAACGGGAGGTCTCCTGCACACAGATGCACGCTTCCCCATCATCCAATAGCAGGCAGTTGCCGCCACAATAGTTGCAGCAATGATGTACCAACTTCCGCGTCCTGCGATACTGCAAGTCATTCATTCTCTGTATGCTCATACCTTTTATCCTCTTTTTTATTTTCCCGTTGAATGTTTTCTGGGTATCACCTGTAAGCTGCTGCCTCAACTCACCGCAGCCTGATCTCCTCATTCTCATGGTCATCCGGCTTGTGCCCCATAGCCAGTCTCCGCTCCCGGAGCTGGTGTCGGCGCTTGCGGTCGATCTGCAGTCCGCGGTGCATGGCATCCGTCTTACAGGTGTCCTCGAAGATCCGGCTCATGTGGTAGAGCAGCTGTGTCACGGACTGTGCCACAGCGGTCCAGCCACGCTCTGGATGATCCAGTAATGCCTGCGCATAGACATTCCCCTGGGCCGCCGATTGGGACAACCACTCTCTTGCCGCCTCCTGATCCGGGGGTACCTCCTCTCCCAGCAGGTACAGTCTGCCCAAGGCACACTGCGCATACTGGTTCCCGTTCTCACATGAGGCAGTCAGGTGTCTCAATGCCTGATTTACGTCTTTTTCTACCAGCTCCCCCTGTAGATACAGCGTTCCCAGCCGATACTGCGCAGCACTGTGGTTCTGGTCAGCAGCCGCCTCCAGCCATCGAAAGGCCTGCGCAACATTTTCCCGCTTCAGATACCACTTCCCAAGCGCATACTGTGCAGATGGATCTCCCTGCCCTGCGCTTTGCTCCAACCAGAACAGTCCCTCTGTGATCCTTCTCCGCTCCAATAATCTTTTGCCCAACGTCCCCATGGCTGCAGCATCGCCTGTCTCCGCTTCCTGCTGAAGATGAATTGGATCGATCGGCTGCTCCTGTTCCTCGCTGATCCCCTCCTGCTGCCGCGCCAGCTGCAGCGCCTCCCGGATCACCATGTTCCGTACCGGCTTGAACTCCTTCTGCTTGGACAGAGGCAGCCGCTCCGGCAGGTTCTCAGAGTAGGTCCGGCAGATGGCTTCCCACATCTCGTTCCAGAGATCATAAGCTTTTGCCACACGCTCGTCAGCAGCCAGCACATCCACGATCCCATCCACCATCAGCTTCACCTCCGGCGGCAGGTAGCCGTAGACTTTCTTCCCTCTGACGGTTTGCAGGCGCCGCGCCAGTGCCTCCATCTGCTCTTCCAGCTGCGAGTTCTCCAGAGTCCCATCCCTCATCTGCCGGATCAGCTCTTGCATGGCCGTCGCGGCATCCCGCTGCAGCTGATTGCGGTACTCTGTCTTCTGTTCA
>CALWRT010000060.1 GCA_944384015.1 uncultured Lachnospiraceae bacterium
TGAAGTAAAAACCTGGTCTCTCGGCATCGGGGCGGATCTATTGCATGAACTGATCAATGGTGGATCACTTATGTGTACTGGTGGATCTCAAAAGCGTATCGATGGCCCTCATAGCATGAAATATTCAGTTATGGATTTCTACATTTCTCACCCCGTCAAAGGAATAATTGCCATACAGGGTCAAATCCCGTATCTTCATATGGTCGCAGTTCATCGCGAAGTAGTCCCCTCTTGCCACAATGTGATCCAGTGTCACCTGGCTGCACTGCCAGAGGGTCTCCGCCGCGTTGGGGAATGATACATTGCGCAGCTGCACGTCCCGGCAACGCCGGAAATTCTTCGGCGCTTCCACCGCGCTGTCTTCCACCGTAATCTGATCGGTATACCATACGCCGGCACGCCCCATTTCCAGCCAGGTGCACTGATGGACCGCGATATTCTTCGTGTACCAGAGCGGGTATTTCCACTGGAACATACTGTTGTACAGTTCAATATCCCTGCTCTCCTTCAGCGGGGATTCCCCTTCCCCGAAAATTGTGTCGTATATCTTCAGATCTCTGGCCTGAAATAATGACCTCTCTCCTATATAGAATCCTTGTCTGATCTCCTTTTTTTCACTCATGTTCCACACTCCTTCTATTATTCGCGGCTGTCAGCGCCGACAGCATTTTTTCTGATCTGATATACCAGATAATCCAGACAGTCAATTTTCCTTTCTTCCACGTGCACACGCTCGAGCAGCGTCTTCCTCTGTCCTATCAGCAGGCGGAGCTGTTCATCCGTCTGTCCCTCCTTGACATATCCCAGGAATTGTTCTATCATCACCTGATTACAGCCCGCATCCTTCAAGTTCTGGATAACTGCTTCTCGCATTTCACATTCCATATGCGCCCTTCTTTCCTCTTCGTCCATCACCTTTCACTCTCCAGCTTTTTTCACTCTTCTTTTTCACTTTTCCTTTTTCTCTTTTCAAATCTATTATAGTTAGAAAGTTCTTTACTATCAAATATCTATGTTAAATATATATCTATAGGTAAAAACTATTGACTTAATTGAGGGGAGGACGCATACTAGATATCAGAAAAGCACAAATAGGAGGCGATCAGCTTGGAACTGCGAGTACTGCAATATTTCTTGGCTGTAGCAAGGGAACAGAACATTTCCGCCGCGGCGCAGTCTCTTCATCTTTCTCAGCCAACGCTCTCCACTCAGCTGAAAGACCTGGAGAGAGAGCTTGGCAAGCAGCTGTTAATACGAGGCACAAAGGGCTCCCGCAAAGTTACCCTCACCGAAGAAGGTATGATTCTGCGCAAGAGGGCTGAGGAAATTTTGAACCTTGTCCAGAAGGCAGAAAACGAAATTGCCCTCTCAGATGAGCACATTGCCGGCGATGTCTATATTGGATCCGGAGAAACCGAAATTGTGCGCTGTATTGCGCAGGCTGCCCGTTCTCTCCGCTTACAGTATCCTGACATCCGCTTCCATATTTCCAGCGGCAACGCGGCATTCGTCATAGAACAGCTGGACAAAGGCCTCATCGACTTTGGCCTGATGTATACCGCCGCAGACCCTGCAAAATATGATTTTGTGGAAATTCCTATCCATGATGTATGGGGAGTCCTCATGCGCAGAGATTCTCCTCTCGCCCAGAAAGACTCTATAAGTCCTGAAGATTTGTGGGACAAACCGCTGATTCTCTCCCAGCAGCCAAACGACGGATGGTTCCTGTCCCAGTGGATGAAAAAAGATTTATCGAAATTAAATGTGGCGGCCACCTATAACCTGCTGTTCAACGCCTCTCTTCTCGTCGAAGAAGGACTCGGCTATACGGTATGTTTTGACAAGCTAATCAATACGAGCGGAAACAGCAATCTATGTTTCCGCCCGCTCAATCCCAGACTAGAGTCCACCGCATACCTTGTCTGGAAAAAATATCAAATTTTTTCCAAAGCCTCCGAGAAATTCCTCCGGCAGCTTCAGAAGGCCTTCGCTCAGCAAGAGAACGCTGATGAAAATGTTTCTTAGGAATGCACTGATCAAATCAGCGTTTCCTTAGGATCTCCCTGCAGGCTGCAGCGCATCTCATGCCAGAGGGTTCCTCCCCAGGAAGAATTGGCAATGCCCGCATCCTCAAATCCCATCTTCCTGTACATACCGACCTTGGCCGGCACACAAGTCAGAAGAACTATATGCCGGCCATGCTCCCGCTCTCTGTCCAGGTACCGGCGCATAATCTCCCGGGCTAACCCCTGCCCGCGATAATCGGGAAGCACATCCAGGCCCAGCAGCATGATATTTCTGCCATTGGGATTGTGCAGGCTGCTGTCGGTAAAAAACTCATCCCGGAAGGACTCCTCATCCGTCGATAAGCCGTTCAGAAAACCTGCGATTCTTCCCGTCGCTTTATCGACTGCCACTAAGAATAATTCCGGCGCTGCCGCGGCCCTCTCCAGCATCATCTTCTCGGAGCAGGCCTCTCTTGGCACAAAACAGATACGTTCAATCTCTGCCGCTTCCTTAGCCTCTTCCGGCCAAATATCCCGAAATAAAAATCGTTCATTCAAACTCTTCAAATTCTGCTTCTTACTCTCCGTCTTTCTATTTTCTATCT
>CALWRT010000061.1 GCA_944384015.1 uncultured Lachnospiraceae bacterium
GATTTTCAGCCGCTGGAACAAAGATTTCCGTCCAGGAGGACGCCGGTCTATGGACGCAATGGGATGGTCTGCACGTCTCAGCCGCTGGCCGCCCAAGCAGGGCTGAACGCGCTTCTGGAAGGAGGCAACGCCATAGATGCGGCCATCGCTGCCTCCGCAGCCTTAACGGTGACGGAGCCAACTTCCAGCAGCCTGGGGGGAGATCTGTTCGCCATAATCTGGAAAGACGGAAGGCTGACTGGCTGCAACGGCAGCGGCGGCCTGCCCCAGCTTGCCGATGGGACGATGTGGGAGAGCATGAGAGAGATTCCAGAGAAGGGGTGGACGCCGGTCACTGTCCCGGGACTTCCCGGTGCCTGGGCGCATATTCAGAAGCGCTTCGGGAGACGCAGGCTGAAGGATAATGTGCGGATGGCTGCGGATTACGCGAGGGATGGATTTCCGGTCTCCCCTGTGGTGGCGCTCATGTGGCAGCGAGCCGGCCAGCAGATGAAGCCGCTGACCGGCAGGCAGGAGTTCGCGGAATGGTTCCGAAGCTATACAAAAGAAGGGCGTACGCCGAAACCGGGGGAGGTATGGAAGCTGCCGGATATGGCAAAGACGCTGGAGATCATCGGGGAGACAGATGCCGCCGATTTCTACCAGGGAGATCTGGCCGGAGAGATGGACCGCTTCGCGCGGAAAACAGGGGGCAGTCTGCGCAGAGAGGACTTAGCTGCCTATGAGCCGGAATGGGTGGAGCCAATATCCGTCCGCTACCGAGGCTATGACGTGTGGGAACTGCCGCCCAATGGGCAGGGCCTTGTGGCGCTGATCACCCTGAAGATACTGGAGGGAATGGGATCCCTTCCGGAAGGCTGGGAGGGCAGCCACCGGCAGATTGAGGCGGTGAAGCTGGCCTTCGCTGCCGCCAGACGGTATATCGGAGATCCCAGGTTCTGTGAGATACCAGTGCCGGATCTGCTAAGCGAACAGTATGCGGCACAGCTGCGGGCACGCATCCGGGACGACCATGCGGCAGACGCGGCGGAACAGGCACACAGCGGGGGAACGGCCTATGTATGTACGGCGGACCGGGAAGGAAATATGGTGAGCCTGATCCAGAGCAGCTATGATGATTTTGGGGCAGGGATTGTAGTACCGGGGACCGGTATCAATCTGCAGGATCGGGGGTGCAGCTTCAGTCTGGAGAAGGGAAGCCCGAACTGCGCGGCGCCGGGCAAGCGGCCGTACCACACGATTATCCCCGGCTTCCTGACGAAGGACGGGGAGGCAGCGGGAGCATTTGGCGTAATCGGAGCTTTTATGCAGCCCCAAGGGCACATTCAGGTGCTGGCGAACCTGCTGGATCTGGGGATGAATCCCCAGGACGCCTTGAACGCGCCGAGATGGCAGTGGAAAAACGGGCTGTGGGTAGAAGCGGAGCCTGAATTTGGAGATGGATGGATGAACGCCTTGGGAGCCAAGGGACATGAAATGACAGAGGTTCGGGACTGCTACAGTATGGGAAGAGCACAGATGATCCTGCGGGGCGAAGACGGCGTATACATAGGGGCAACGGAACCTAGGGCCGACGGCTGCGCTGCGGCCTTTTGATGTGACTGCCAAGCCTCCAACAAGAGCTGGCAGGTCACAAGAAGTCTCCTGTGGAAAGGTTTCGTAGGAAGACTCTATGGAGAATGGCCGGCTGTAAAATGACATGGGACAGCCCTTAGCTGGATATACTGTATAAAAAGCAGAGAGGTACGCAGCTTATTGAAATGGAAAGATTTCGCGGCTGTCGGCGCAATTGTGCTGCTGCTGCCTTATGTCACCGTACTGTTTCTCGGGGAAGAGCTGCCTGGACAGACAGATGCCGCTGGGCAGGAGAGCAGGGCGGAAGAGAGCGGCTGGCGCATTCGTTATGTCCACGATGGAGTGGCGGAGGATATGGATCCGGAAGACTATGTGATGGGGGCGGCCTTCGCGGTACTGCCGAAGTGGGCCCAGGAAGAGATGATGAAGGCTCAGATCGTGCTGGTGCGGACGAACGTATACCGGGCGGCACAGATGCAGCAGGAGAGCGGACAGATGGAAGCAGAAGAGATTGTGCCTGCCCAGCTGCTTCCAGAGGCGTATGAAGAGCTGGACGCCAGAAGAGAAAGCATGGGAGAAGAGTTTTTTCCTTTTTATAATAGATATCTGGAAGCATGGAATGACGTGGCTGGGTGCGTGCTGGCCGCTGACGGCAGCTTGGCGGAGGGAGCCTATCATCTGGTGAGCGCCGGGATGACGAGAGACGCGGAACCCGTGATAGGGGATGGATATCCCTATCTGCTCAGCACAGAATGTCCGAATGATTTTAAGAGCAGTGATTATTTATTCCGCAAAGAATTCAGCATACAAGAATGGAAAGACCTGCTGGAAGCGGCGGGGGCCGAGGAGCCGGGAGGCCGGATAGAGATCCTGCGCAGGGATGACGCCGGATATGTGCTGAGTATCTGCATCGGGGAAGAGATATGGGGAGGCGAACAGTTCCGGGCTGCGCTGGGGCTTCGTTCATCAAACTTTACGATGGAACAGGGAGAAGACAAGGTTGCCGTTATAACGAAAGGGGTTGGACATGGACTTGGCATGAGCCAATATGGGGCAAACGAGATGGCAAAAGAAGGGAAGTCCTGGGAGGAAATATTATCCTGCTATTTTCCGGGCACTCAGGTAGAAAATTGTGAATAGAAGGGCGGTATTTGGCAAAGCTATAGGCAGAGGTGATGAGAATGAGAAGATTCAGCAGAAGACCTTCTGCCGGCGAGATGGTCGTTACCGCTGCTCTGATGATTTGCATGGTTGTCGCGGTCGCGGCAATAGGAGTAAGGTTGGCGAGAAGCGGCAGTGAGGAAAATCAGAAAGTTGAACTGGAAGAAATGAACGAAACCGCGGAAAAGACAGAGGAGGAAGACTCAAGAATTGAGACGACCGGAGAATCTGTGGTAAACGAGGGGATACCGGATGAGTTTATTGAGGACAGCGCAGAGCTTCCTATGGATATGATCGCGGCAGAGGATCAGGTGGATGTAGACCTTGCTGATCAACAGGCGAGCGCGGGAGAAGAAAACATGGGGGCTGATGCGGCGAAAGACCAGACGGCGCAGGCGCCCCAAGAGCAGGAAGAAGAGCCCGTGACAGAAGAGGACAGCGAGGCCCAGGAGGCGTCTGCAGACGCTGCGGCAGTCCAGGCTGAGCTTTCTTTCCAGGCAGAGGACAAGCTGTCTTGGCCGGTGAGAGGAAATGTCGTGCTTGACTACAGCATGGACGCGAGCATTTATTTTCCCACGCTGGAACAGTATAAGTATAACCCGGCGGTTATGATTTCCGGGGAAGTGGGGACAGAAGTTAAGGCAGCGGCAGACGGGATTGTGGCGAGCATTGCCTCGGACGCGGAGACCGGAACAACCGTGACGATGGATCTGGGCAATGGATACCAGGCCGTCTATGGACAGCTCAAGGATGTATCCGTGACGGAAGGAAGCTATGTGGCTCAGGATACCGTGCTTGGCTATATCAATGAGCCAACCAAATATTATTCTGTAGAAGGCAGCAATCTGTATTTTCAGGTGAACAAGGACGGAGAGCCGGTTGATCCGCTCGACTATCTGCAGTAACGGACCCGGACGGATGGCCAGGACGCCGCCGATACGGGACGGGGCGCACGTTTTGGACAGCAGGGACGCTGCACATATTGAGAGCTGGCGAGTATAATAAAGAAGGAATGTAGTACCTGAAAATCCGCAATCGAATCATCTTACAGCGCAAGTGATTTCTAAGGAAACAAAATCAGAGTTTCTTTAGATATTCCGCAGGATGCGCGCGGATTTGCAGCAGAAATGCCGCTTAGCGGAGCAAATCCAGCGCGGGAAACGCATTCATCAGCGTTTCCCCAGGTAAAATACATTCTATACTCGATTGCTTCATCATAGAGCGTCCGGATCCCAGCGGGAGAAGGACGTTTACATACAGAGAGGGACGCAAGATGAATTATACGTATATGGTACGATGCGCTGACAACAGCCTCTATACCGGGTGGACAAACGATCTTGGGAAGAGGATGGAGGCGCACAACAGCAAAAAGGGAGCAAAATATACACGGGCCAGGACGCCGGTGGAGCTTGTATACTATGAAGAATTCTCCACTAAGGAGGAGGCTATGCGCAGAGAGCATGCACTCAAGCAGCTATCCCGCCAAGAGAAAGAAAAATTGATAGCGGGCAAAGAGACTTCTTCGGCGCCGGGGAGCCAACAGCGGCAAGCGGGGCAGTCAGCGCCGTGATATAATATCGTCATTATAACGCTGACGACGGGCGGTTGCTTTAAGATAGTTACCGCCTTAGGAACAGTGTGATATCAGGGAGCATGTCAGTCTTGACATGCTTTTTTATTGGGTGTATCATAAAAATGCAACAAGTAGTATTTAAAACTATGTGTAATAATATGAATAATGCTGCATATAATAATTTTATGATAGACCGGGACGGAGTAAGGAGTAACGATCTGGAAAGGATATGACGGAACGGCAGACAGCATGATGGATAGAAAGGCGGCGGATGATATGCAGAAAAATGAAGAAAGAAAATTCAAAGTCAAAGACCCGGGGAGTGCGGTAACACATTTTATTGGCATGCTGATGGCTATGTTTGCGGCAACTCCGCTGCTGATCAAGGCGGCCAGAGAGCCAGACCGCATTCATGTAATCTCTCTGGCAGTGTTCATAGTTAGTATGATCCTGCTCTATGCGGCGAGCACCACCTATCATACGCTGGATATCTCTGAGCGGGTGAATAAAGTGCTGCGCAAGATAGACCATATGATGATCTCTGTGCTGATTGCGGGGACATATACGCCCATCTGCCTGATCGTGCTGAAAGATTCGGTGGGCTATTGGCTGTGCGCCCTTGTATGGGGAATTGCCCTGGGAGGCATCTTGATTAAGGCATTCTGGATTACGTGCCCGAAATGGTTTTCATCCGTGCTGTATATTGCGATGGGATGGCTGTGCGTGCTGGCGTTTACCCAGATTATCAATTCTCTTCCCAGGCCTGCGTTTCTTTGGCTGCTGGCAGGAGGAATCATCTATACGGCAGGCGGGGTGATTTATGCGCTGAAATTGCCGATTTTCAATGCCAGGCATAAGAATTTCGGTTCTCATGAAATTTTCCATCTGTTCGTCATGGGAGGAAGCGTCTGCCACTTTATTGTGATGTACGTATTTGTAGCGGGGATGCCAGTATAAATTACATTTGGAGCGACATTTTTTGAAAAAGGATGCAGCGGGAAGAAAATTCCTGCTGCATCCTTTTTTGTATGGAAAGAAACCACACCTGATACGCTGAAAAAATTTCGGAAACAAGAAATATCAGGGAAAGATATAAAAAATATTTGTGTTAGTTTTTGCCTACGCGTTAACAAATGATAATGCGAAGAAAAGATATCCGTGCTATAATTCTAAAAAAATTAGGCTTTTAGAGGCGGTGGGAGATGTGGAAGCGAGAAATTTTTTTGAAAAAGTGATCGGCGTCTCAGATATAACAGCACTGGACAGTCTTGAACACCTGGCAGAATTCAAAAAAGTCAGCTCTGGAGAAGAAATTTTTGAGGAGGGGAGGCAGCAGTCTTATATTGTATTCCTGCTCAAAGGCATTCTCAGAGGATTTTACGTTGATGAAAATGGACATGAGATTACTGACTGCTTCATGTTTCGGTTCGGAACGCCGGTGATCTCAAATTTCGGATTTGAAGACCAGTGCGCCGTCACAATAGAAGCAGCTGTGAACAGTGAAATTCTGCGCATTCCTATGGCAGAGACCATGGAATTGCTGAACAGCAGTATGGAATGCATGCATATTTACAACAAATTAGTGCAGGAGTCTTTTCGATGCCACTGGGAAATGAAAGGGGCCATACTGCAGTATTCCGCGATGGGAAGGTATCAATGGTTCCTGAATACATATCCGGGGCTGATTGACCGGGTGAATAACCGGCATATTGCTTCCTTCTTGGGGATGACACCGGTGACGTTAAGCCGGATACGCCGCTCCCTCCGGGAAGGGAAAACTGCCTCCCCCGGGAATAGAGAGGAGACATCCGCCTAGATAATATCCTGATATAGCCGAGAAATTGAGAAAATGATCGCTGGAGATGATTTGATAAGAGAATCCTTAGCGGCTTTTTTTGCTGTGAAGAGGTGAGGACTAGCAGACCGTGAAGAAAGTGGATATACACGCCCATGTGCTGCCTGGGGCAGATGACGGCGCGGAAACGATAAGAGAGAGCCATGAAATGCTCAGGATGGACGTCAGGCAGGGATTTCGAACTGTGATTGCCACGCCTCATTACTCTGCCCAATATAGGAATGATCGTCCGGAATGGATACGAAGCCAGTGCAGGAAGCTGGAATCCTGGGCAAGAGAGAAGCTGAATCCGGAGCTGCGTATTTTCCCCGGGCAGGAAATTTTCTATTCCGAAGACGTTCCAGAAAAGCTGGAGAGGGGCGAGCTGCTGACATTAGGGGGAAGCAGCTATGTGCTGGTGGAATTCCATCCTGCAGCCGCTTATTCTGCTATATACCGGGCGGTGCGGGAGCTGACAGCCGGCAGATATACGCCGGTGCTGGCCCACATTGAGCGCTATGAGGCTCTCCGGGAGACGGGAAGGATAGAAGAGCTGCTCCGCGCCGGCGCGCGGATGCAGATGAACTACCGCAGTGTACAAGGGGCATGGTACCGGGCAAATACCCGCTGGTGCAGGCGGATGCTCAAAGAGGGACGGATCCATTTCCTTAGCACGGATATGCACAATACCAGTTACCGCAGCCCTGACACCGAAGAGACATGCCAGTGGATGGAGGCGCATCTGCCCAAAGGCTATATAAGGGAGCTGTGCTGCAAGAACGCTGAGAAAATATTAAACGATGAAAGAGTAGGAAGCAATGGATAAAAGAGCAGAACTGATACACGAAGAAGAGGAAATAGAAATCTACTTAAAGGAAATATTCGTCGTTCTGAAGCAGAAAATCCTGATGATCATAGCTGCGGCCCTGCTGGGCGGCTGCCTGTGCTGTGCCTACGTACGGTTCCTGGCAGATCCTGTCTACACTTCGACCTCCAGCCTCCTGGTGCTGACGAAGGAGACGACGCTGTCTTCTCTGGCAGATCTGCAGATGGGAACCCAATTGACCAACGATTATCGGGTACTGGCAACAAGCCGTCCGGTACTTGACGCGGTGATTGAGAATCTGGGGATGGAGGGAGATTACGAGGAACTGCGTGAAAAAAATACATAGAAAATCCATCGAAAAGAATGGCATCCGAGGACATCCGCAATATGAACGAGGATGACTTTCTGGATATGGATTATTTCCTGAATGAAGACAACTCTTTTGACGATTTATTTGGAGAAGAAGGTTTTTATATCTTCTAAATCTAACCATCGTCTTATTGTCATATTCATTCTCCTGTTGATTTAACATCTGTTCGATTAGCAGGGTTTCTTGTCACTTATCCCAAATCAGAATTTTCTATAAAGTAAAAAATTCGTAGGGGAAGGTACTCTGCGAAAGCTTATATTTCGTAATACTACAGAAAGGAGCTATTAGATGGATTATGTATACAAATGGATATTAACTGGTGTAGAGAAGATGGCTTTATCGCTACTTCGACTCTTAATCATGCAATTTTAAGAACACAGGCAGCTATTTCACAAGAAGAACTTGCAAATTTTATTGATGTATCTCGGTAAGCATATAGTTTTATCGGAAGAAATATGCGTAGAATGTTATGAAGTACGTATCTCAGTTTAGTTCTGTTCTATGGCTATTATTAGAAACTCACAAATTGATGCGTAGCTTCTCATTATTTCCAACAGAACTAATTATTTGATTTGATGCAGAACGAGATAAATCATAGAAAAATCAGGTACACAAACTAAATAATAGGAAAAGAGGATAAATTATGAGCCAACAAATCATAGATATAAATTGTCCAGGTTGCGGTGCAAGAGTCACCACAGGACAGAGTGAATGTGAATGGTGTCATCAACCTGTTATTATTTCAACTTTTAATAGCGTTTATACGATGCCCATGCCGCAAGTTAATAAATATGCCGGAGCATACAAAAAAGCGCTCTCTGAAAACCCAGACAATACCGAGTTAAATAATTCGATAGCTATGTGCTATTTGAAACTGAAATTGTATGACAAAGCATTGTCAGCATTTGAACTTGCGATGGAAGACAATTTTGATAATTCTGAAACATTCTTCTATGCCGCTGTATGCTTATTAAAAGGTAAAAAACCATTTTTAGTCATGCGTCCTGAAATTGACAAAATTGAGGAATATATCAATGCGGCATTGATGATAGAACCTCGTGGAATTTATTATTATTTCCTCGCTTACATAAAATATGATTACTTCAATCGTAAATTTTTCAAAACCTCTCCAACATACCAAGAAGCTTTGGCAATGGCAGAGCAGGCAGGGTATTCTCCTTTTGACGTTGAACAATTGTTCGCAATTCTTGGGGTCGAAAGACCAGACGGATTTTAAGAAGCAGATGCCACAGTCTGTTCTTAAAATAGATAAACAATAAAATTTGGAGGTAGGAAAATGGCTTACACACAACAAGATATTAAACGCCTGTGTAAAGGCAGAACCGAAGAACAGAAGAAGGTTATTAAATACTTTCTTGGCGGTGGTGGATGCTTATCAAGCACCATGAAGGACGAGGAATACGATGCACTCGTACAGGCTAAGGCCAAAAGCATAGACTTTAAACAGAAAGCTTTAAATAAAATTGGTCTTGATGAATCTCAGGTAAATGAAATTGAACCCGTTCACTTTGAAGGCTACTATTTCGATGAGAAGAAGACTTATGCAAAGTGGGGCAAAGACCGTGTTTGGAGAAGTTCTGCATATCAGATTTCGTGGCTTTTCTTCTCATCTTCCCAAGTATATGTGTATCAGTACACATTTAACATGGATGAAGATGGGAAAAAAGAGTCCACAGAAGAATACTTCTATAGAGACATCACCAACTTCTCTACTTCTTCTGATACCGTAGAAAAGGAAGTCCTTGACAAGATTAGCTGTAAAGGTGAAGCTACATATGCTCGTAAGAACGTTGACTCTAACCGTTTTGCACTCGTTGTCCCTGGCGACAAGTTCTACTGTTCCATGGAGCAGTCCGATTACACCGAGAGAGCTATTCAGGGTATGAAAGCAAAGCTCAGAGAAAAAAAGGGACAATAACCATAAAATTTTGGATGGCAGTCGTGTGGCAGAGTGTTATCCACTTTTTTCGGAGGATAATGCTATATGGAAATGCCAAGTCAGGAAGAACAGATAATTGCAGAACAATATGTTTTAGAACGTGAATTAGAGCGACCCGATACAGATGTAAAAAAAGCAGTGCAATATACTTGCGGATTTACAATTATTTCTGTCGCCCTCGCTATTGTATCTTTTCATTTGTTCCAAAGGCTTGGCATTTTCGCATTATTACCGGATTTTTTCATTCAATTTCAAACTCAACAGCCATCTATTTTTTGTGTGCTATATTGCTCCATATTTGTTATTTTTATGGGACTACTTGCTCTGAAAAGGGCTGTCATCGGTGCGGTAAAGCTATACCAACATTATGCGCCGGAAGATATAAGAAGGCGATGCCTTTTCAAACCAACCTGTTCAGAATACGCAATACTTGCGATAAAAAAATACGGATTGATTATTGGACTAATAAAAACATATATCCGTGTTATTTATAAATGTCGGGGAAATATATACCGCATAGATTACCCATAAATTTTGCCTTTGAAATCAACTGTTAATCAGTTTAAATAGGAGGTACAGCGATGCAATTTGGTGAAATATCTACCGAAAAGCTTACAAGTGGAGAGGTTATATCGCTTGCTTCTCTTGAAGTTACTTCTGTTCCGCATATTTCTATTATTGATGACAATCCCAATGCTGCCACAGAAGTCTTATTACGATATAAAAACGAGTTTAATAGTTTATTAAAGGAAATATATCAAACATATAAAACGATAAGTATCTTAGCAGGATACTCAAAAGACATCTCTGTTGAACTTCTTTGGAAAACAACAGAAGTCAAAAATCAACCTTTCAAGGCATCCATTCGCCTGTTTATTGTTATAAGAGTAATCGACAATGACGAAATTTCAGCCCAAAAATCTGTTGAGTCTTTAATAAAGCTATGTCAATCAACATTGACACTTCAGAAATACGAATACAAACCACTTTCCTACGACGAGTTATTTCCCGTCGTTAAAAGTGTGGCAGATAGTAATATCCGAGCAATCGTCAAAGAGGAAAAGATGGAGAATTTACAAAATCAGCTTCTACCCTTCTGCTTTTCTTATGATAGATTACCTATCTCGGATGGAGATTTGAGCAGGGTAGTCAATGCACTTATTGACTATCCTGATTCTGCAATTTCGATGCAGTTAATTCCCTGTACATTTGATGGTGGAGAAGCATCTGAAATTGACCGTATCACACAAGCTCTTGAAACTCTTAGTAAGGGAGTTATGGATCAAGGCATCGGTAATGTCAGCTTTGCTCTTGCAGAAAAACACGCCGCAAACTATCGCTATTACTCTGATAATAAAACAAAGGAATTGTTCTGCTATAACATCCTTATTTCTGGAAGTAATGAAGCCATCTCTAATCTGTCAAGCCGTGTTTATGGACAACTTTCTTCAGGTACAGAGTCTTCTGCTAACTTGAAGATGGTTTCTCTTAATCGAAATGAAGTAAGAAAAGATACCAATTTTTATCCTCTCCCGTGGGCGGTAAATGAAATCCTTATGGGAAAAGACCGAAATGTTCAAATTTGGAATTCCGGTCATTTCTCCAATTCGTTATATCGCCTTCCTTACATAATTACGAGCGAAGAAGCGGCTGAAATTTTTCGCTTACCGATTGGTAGTGAACGTGTTGCTGCTGGCTTAAATGTGAATGAGTCTGGAAAATCAAGTAAAACCTACACATCCAATATCATCAACTCTGGAGATATTACCGTCGGTAAACTACGTTCTTCTTCACACGGCGATACTATTGGATTTTCTTTGAAAGATTTGGCTAAACATATGCTCATTGTCGGAACACCTGGTTCTGGTAAAACAACTTTCTCTGTGAGTTTGTTAGATCGGCTCTGGAAAGATCATCATATTCCGTTTTTAGTAATTGAACCAGCAAAAAATGAATATCGAGCATTGGTACAAAGCATCCCCGATTTACAGGTTTTCACTCCTGGTAAGAACTTCATTTCTCCATTTGTGTTTAACCCTTTTGTACCACCCAAAAACGTAAAACTCGAAACCTATAAATCAACGCTAAAAACGGCTTTTGCGGCGGCAGTATCAATGACCACTCCATTGGATAAGATTTTTGAAGAATCTATCAACAACTGCTATTCCGATTTCCGTTGGTTGGATACATATACTGTTGACAATAAAGGAAAAATATTCAATATTTCCGATTTCATTAAATGCTTCCAGCAGACATTCGATGAAATTGGTTATACCGGAGATGCTAAGAATATTGGCAGAGCAGGTGTTGTTCGTCTTAATAGTTTGGTAAATCTCTTTGATAACTATTTTTCAATTCCTATTGAAGACTTGTTACAAAAGCCGACCATCATTGAATTAGCTGCCATTGAAAATGCCGATCAAAAGGCATTGATTATAGCATTATTGTTGCTTTCCATTCTTGCTTATGTAAACTCCAATTATGTGGGTGAAGGTGGGCTTAAAAATGTGATACTTCTTGAAGAAGCTCATGTCTTGTTGGATGCATCTTCTAACGCAGGTCAAGGAGATGCAAATCCAAGTGCTATTGCACAAGGATTAGTTAAACGTATGCTAGCCGAAATCCGTTCCTATGGAGTTGGTCTTGTAATTGCAGACCAATCTCCACGTAAAGTATCAACTGATGTCGTAGCACTAACTGATATGAAGATGGTATTTCGTCTTGTCGAAAGTGAAGACAAACAAATTATTGGCGATAGTACCAATATGTCAGACTCGCAGATTCAGCGAATGGCTAAACTCAAACCTGGTGAAGCATTTTTGTTCTTTAATAAATTGGATGAACCAGAAGAAGTAATTACTCCAGATTATCGTCTTGATAACAATATCAGTATTACTCTCTCAGATGCTGGAATAAAGCAATTATCTACATATTGGAAAAACAAACCAGAAACACTTCGTCCTTACCCTCAGTGCCAGTATTGTAATGCCTGTCAGCATACTTGTAATTATGAAAGAAGAATTTTAGCACGAGAAGTTGCTCGCAGGATCTTTACCCATAATTTTAGGGCTGACTCTAAGGATTTTACTATTGTCCAAAAGGTATTTGGAAAAATTAGCGCATTAGTACAGGCTGAGTTAAATGACGAGCCGTTTACCCCTGAACTTTTGTCATGTGTAAAGGTTCATCTGTGGAGAAAGATTTCGTATGGGACTAAAATTCCGGTAAAGGAAATTCAAATCGAAAACTCAGTCAAAAAGTCAAATAAATAATGTAGAAAGGAGGCATTCCTTGTGGACGAAGAATTCAATGATGTAGCGGATGATGTTCCTGTGGATGATACACCTGAAATAGAAGACGTTCCTGAAGACATTCCTGAGGATGTCCCCGAGGATATTCCCGAAGACGTTCCTGAGGATGTCCCCGAGGATATTCCCGAAGACGCTCCTGAGGATGTTCCCAAGGATATTCCCGAAGACGTTCCTGAGGATGTTCCCAAGGATATTCCCGAAGACGTTCCTAAGAATGTCCCCGAGGATATTCCCGAAGACGTTCCTGAGGACGTTCCCGAGGATATTCCCGAAGACGTTCCTGAGGATGTCCCTAAAGACGTACAGTCCGCTGATACGCAAGGTGATGTAGCCGACGAAACTTCTACAAGTGAGACTGAGGACATGGTTTCTGATGCTTCTACTGATGAACAGCCTGATGACACACAGGACGATATGACTGACGAAGCTGCTGCGAACGAAACCGAGGACACAGTTCCTAATGCTTCTGCTGATGAACAGTCTGATGACACACAGGATGATATGACTGACGAAGCTGCTGCGAACGAAACCGAGGACACAGATCCCGCTGTTTCTGCTGATGAACAGCCTGATGACACACAGGACGATATGGCTGATGAAGTTTCTGTAAGTGAGAACGAAGACACAGTTCCCGATGCTTCTACTGATGAACAGCCTGACGCTTCACAGGACGATATGGCTGATGAAGCTGCTGCAAACGAAACCGAGGACACAGATCCCGATATGTCCGCTGATGAGCAGTACACTGATGTTCAGAGTAATACCACGCCAGAAGAAAGATTGGGGAATGACACATATGTTGAGGGTAGTGATTCGCCTGTTTTGACAGAAAAAACTCCGATGGAACAACTTTCTGATTATATGAACAGTCACAACTATGGTATTGGAGATTATCCGGAATATTCACAGGACCCAGAGTGGCAAAAATTACATAATGCAGCTTATCCGTCGGAAACAGTAGCAGAGCAAAACAGCAATTTAGATATAACTGACAAACCGCAAGATTTAACAGAAAAAACTCCAATGGAGCAGCTTTCTGATTATATGAACAGTCACAATTATGGCATTGGAGATTATCCGGAATATTCGCAGAACCCAGAGTGGCAAAAATTACATAATGCGGCTTATCCGTCGGAAATAGTAGCAGAACAGAATAGCAATTTGGATATAATTGATGACAAACAGCTCGACGCTGCACAGGACGATATGGCTGACGAAACGCCCGTGGACAAAGCCGAGGACACAGCTCCCGACGCTTCTGCTGATGAGCAGTCTATCGACACGCAGGACGATACGACAGACAAAACTCCTGCCGGTGAAACCGAGGATACAGCTCCCGATGCTAACGTAGACGAACAGCCTGACGACACGCAGAACGATATGGTTGATGAAGACCCTACAAGTGAAACCGAGGACACGGTTCCCGACGCTTCTGCCGATACACAGGACAATCTTTCCAAGGATAACTCTAACTCTCATAAAGAGTCTTGGAATTATGATGAGTGGGGTCCAAATCCATTTGCAGATGATAAGGCCTTGGCTCGTGGAGAAGTGGCTGACCATGTGTTCAATGATAAAGATGTAGATGACATCAATAGAGCCAATCTGAAATTAGAGGATTTGTCAAAAAACGATTATGAAAATCTTAAACAAACAAATCCTCAAAAAGCAAGCCAACTGTTAACCGACTATAACGATCGCAACATAATGCCGGATGACCTCTCAAGCTATTCTCGACACCTCGATGTAGAAAATAACGACGGTCTTTATGTCGTGGACAAAGACTTATCAGTAGATAAAGCTACTATGAGGGATGTTGCGACAGGACAGGAGTATTCTGTTTATCCTAATCCTATGGATAGAGTATCCCATATGGCTGGAAAACAAGGGCAAAACGACTTAGGTATGCGCCAGGACTGCGGCATTGCAAGTACAGCAAAAGGAATAAACGACATTTACGGAAAAAATGTTACAAGTGAGAACCGTTTGGCTAACTATGCTTATGATACACACAACTGTTCTATAAAGAACAAGCCAGATGGAACGGATGATATTTACAATAGCGGTGGTACTTGGGAAGGAAATGTAAAAGATTTCTATAATGCCAATGGTTTATCAGCAGATATGTATGTCAAGGATAATGTTCCTTCGCCAGATTACATTGCAAGCCGACTCAAAAATGGTGATGTTGCAACATTGGCTGTTAATCATAATTTAATGTGGAACTGGGATAAAGCCCAGGCATTTAACCCTGCTAATGTCGATACAAACAGATATGCTACTGACCCAAACTACGCAAGGTATGTAGATGATTTGACGAAGATACAAAATGGAGGCGTATTCCAAGCAGACCACTTTGTTAATGTTTCAAATGCAGTATATGATAAGAATGGAGTATTAACTCATTTCATCGTTTCAGATACAGGAAATGGTACAACAAGAATGATTGAAAAAGATTACTTGTACCGTGCGTATAACGGAGGCGGCAGAATCAGTGTTTCAGCCCAAGGATGCGTAATTGCAGGAAGGAGGTAATTATAAATGAGAAAACTTGATGAAATTATTAGCGAAGTATTTAATAGCCCGGACTACTGCTATAAAGGATATTCGGTTAATAACAGCGACTCTTTTATTGTAACAAACAACAAAAAATTATTTGCTGTCTTCGTTATGGAAACAACAGACTTCGATGGAAATAATCCGAGCTATGATTATGCTATATATTCTATATCCGATAACAAATATATAGCAAAAACGACCGACACATACTCTACCTTGGTTGCATTATTCCCGTCTTTACATGGTATTTCTCAAATTGGAGGCTCAATCAGTTTTGTAGAAAAAATGAGACTCACAAGCCTATTGTATGAACTCATTGAAGATGCAGTTTTGACGAAACAAATGACCAGTGAACTATTTTCTCGGTATAAACAGTATTTGACAGATATTGAACAAACTAAATCCAGTTCCGTCAGAAAGCTATATGCGTTTTTTAAGGAGGTAAAAATTGATGGCACTATTTAATAAAAATCCAAACGAAGCTGCCTATGTTGGTGGCAAAAAACATTGGACGGATGTAATTAAAAACAGTGGCCCTGGCGAGCTTCTTATATGGCGTCAGCCAGAAGAAGATTTCAACACTAACTCCACCCTCGTTGTTATGCCGGGTGAAGAAGCAATTTTTATTAAAGGTGGAAATGTCGAGCAGATATTTGAAAGTGGCACATACAAGCTTTCTACGGAGAACTATCCTTTTATCAGCCGTTTAAGAAATGCTTTTTCCGGTGGTATTAGTACTTTTAGCTGTGTGGTTTATTTTGTCCGTAAAGCACACAGTGTTGAAATCCGTTGGGGTACGGACTCTCCTATCCAAGTGCGTGATAAACTACTTGGAATTGCAACAAAGTTACGTTGCCGTGGTTCTTATAAAATCCAAATTGACAACCCCGTTAAGTTCCTTGAAAAGCTCATTGGTAATAATGTACCGTTACAGTTGCAAGAAGAATTAAACAAATATTTCATTAACGAGTTCCAAAGTAAAATTAAATCTGTTATTGCGCGTGCATTGAATGAATCTAACACAGAGCTTTTGGGGATTGATGCCCGTCTTGACGAGTTCTCTGAAATCATCGAACCGTTTATGCAGGAAACTCTAGAAGATTACGGTTTGAAATGTGTGAAATTTGTCGTAGCTGCTATCGACATTGATGACGACGAGCTTCGAAGAAGATATGACGAAATCGGAATGGATGCTATTGCCAAAATGCGTGGAGCACAAGCTGATAAGGCTGTTATGGGCATTTTAGGCGATGATTGGGGTAGACAGCAAGCTGCTAATATCTTATCCGATCTCGCCAACAATCCAGGTGCAGGTGGTATCGCCGCTGCTGGAGCTGGAATTGGCATGGGTATTGGAGCTGGAAGTGCGTTTGGTTCTATGGCACAGCAGATGTTTGCTCCTATGAATAATTCTTTTGCACAACCGCAGCAACCTCCTGTCCAGTCCTCTTCCTCCGGAAGATTTACACAGCAAAGTGCTGTTTCTTCACAAACACCATCAGGTGCT
>CALWRT010000062.1 GCA_944384015.1 uncultured Lachnospiraceae bacterium
AATTCCCCCGCGTCGCTCAGCGGCACCCGGTAAGTTGTTCCGTCCGGGTTTTTGTGCGTCATTCTCTTCATTTCCTGCCTCCCAACTTGGTATAAGCAAATGCCGGCCTCTTGAACGTTTCCTTCGCTTTCTTGTTTACATAGCGTTGATACCCCTTATAGCGAGCCGCTCTTTGCTTCTCTGTTTCCTGTTTCTCCTGTATGTACTCTTTTTTGTCCATGTCTCCTCCTTACGAAAACGGCAGTTCCTCTTCCATTCCTTCCGGTATTGTCATGAACCCGTCATTTCCCGTCCAGTTTCCTGCTCCCACTCTTTCCGATACCGGCCGAGTTCCGCCCCCCGCTGCCGCTTTGTTTTCCGCAAATTCCAGTTCTTCTACGACGATCTGCATTCCATATATCTTCTGGCCGTTCCGGTTTGTATAATTATTGTTCTGTATTCTCCCTGTAAGAAGAATCTTTGTTCCTTTGCGCAGGTATTTCTCGGCAAACTCTGCCTTACGTCCAAACGCTACGCAGTTAAAGAAATCCGCTCCCTCCTGATAGCGGTTTACCGCCAGGCTAAAGCTTGCCACCGCCGACATTTCCCCATCGGTTGGATATCGGATCACCGGATTGCCCGTCAGCCTCCCCATGAATATCACCTTGTTCATAGATAATTTCTCCCGAATTCTCTCATAAATGTTTCATGATCGTACAGCTCTTCAAACGCCCGCTGGGCACGCTGCTTCAGAAACATATCCATCTTCCTGTTATTGTGTACACCCGTTCTTCCTTCGTGATGTTCCAAGCATAGCCAGGCTTTCATCCCCCACTGTTCCGATTTCTCCCTGTTCGCCGTCCCTCCGAACACATGATGTTGGTGGATCCCCCTGGCATCTTCCTTCTTGAGCAGTGCACACAATAGGCAGCTGTGGTCTCCCGCCTCCTGGAGGATGCTTGGCGCATGCTGCTTTCGCTTTTTCTTCGTCGGTGTTTTTGGATACATCATATCTCTCTTGCTCCCTTCTTTGTCTCTGTCCTCTCAATTTTCAGGCCGCCTTTTGCGCTTATTGACACTGCTGCCTTTGCCCCAGACCCAATCACAATTGCCGCCTTCCTGATCCGGCCCTCTAAAGTCTTTCCTGCCAAATCCTTCAGCAATTCCAAGATATCCTCCTCTTCATCCGCAAACAGCTCTTCCACCGTCTCCTTCGCTTTCTTTTTTCTCTTCTGGATTTTCTTCCAGTTCTCCGCATCTATACAATCGCACTTGTTTGTAGCCGCCTCATCCAGCATTTCATCTGTCCATTCCCCTACAACCTCCAGTTGGTAGGCCTGTCCGCAAAACCTACAGCACCCGACCCTGATCTCTGTTCCATCCAGCTGTTTTTCTACCCGTACTGCCTCGTTCATATCTTTCATCTGTGTACCTCCTCATTCTGTATTTTTGATACGGCCATCCGGTTACCGGATTAATCCCGTTTATCACAGATTCTTTGATGATGTAATAGCCTTTCTCCGGCTTTGGTTCTTCTCTCCATGTCCTTCTGTGTATCTCCTCCCTCTTCGGCTGCGGAACAATTAGGTTCCGGCTCCTGGAGTAAGAGCATCCTTCTTGTTCTTCTTTTGTCTCCTTCTTGACGATGTACTCTGCCAGGTTTTCAAATTCTCCGTTTTCGTATAGGGGAACAAAGTTTTTGGAGCCATATGTCCAGTGCTTTAGCACCATTTTCTTTGTGTTCAGTTTTTCGTTGGCGATATCTTCAATAATCAGATGATGGTGACATGCTCCGCGCTTCCCTCTTTCCGTCACATAGATATATTTGAACGGATATCCGGCTTTTTTGTATTCCCTTCTCATATCCCCAAGGAACTTCCTTACCTGCCGCTTTGCCCCTTCAAACGTCTCCGGCCGGTTATCCATACGGTAATTTAGAATCAGGTGCCAGTCTCCCTCCTGAAAATTTGCCAGGATGAGCCTTTGCACCGCCCTCTCCCGGTTGATCCTGTTCTGTCTGTCTATGTCCTCCGGCGTCCGTTTCCTCTTCGGCCTCCTTGGCATTCCCGGCGCCCCATAATTCCCTGGATAATACTTTTCCACTTCTTTTACCCGTCCAAGGGTATATGTCTTCTTTATGTACACCTGGCTGCTCCTAACTTTAATATCCTTATCAAGGTAGCCAGGGGACGATCAGCCCCCTGAAGCTCTTGCCTTTTCGGTATTTCTGTTGTATACTTTAATTGCTTAATTACTTTAATATCTATCTGGGAGGTCGCCTGTCGAGGGGCGGCTTTTCCCGTCTCTATTCCTCTTCCGGCTCTGGCTCCAATTTCAAATGCCTAATTTCTACATCCCCGGAAGCCACCTGATCTGGGTAGACGGTTACTAACCCATGCTCAGTCGCAAAATTCAGTCTCTTCTCTGTTATAATTGCGGCAATCCCATACATCTCCATACCCTCTATTCGCAGCAAGTATACGTTCCCTTTTCTCAGCATTTCTTTTGCAAACTCATTGACCTTCTTTATTACTTTCATCGCATTGCCCTCCTCGCCATCTTTTTGTATGCCTTCAGCTCCCCTGTGACAGTCATAAGCTTGTCCCTCTGTGCGGCAATCACTTTCTGATGCTCTGCCACTATGCTATTCGCATTCTCTTCAATCTCTGCTGCCCGATTGGCTTCTTTTCTAAGCTCTTCTTTTTCTCTTTTCTCTGCTTCTAATTGTTCTTTCAGCTCTTTTATCTGCTGTTCCAATTCTTTTTCCCTGTCTTTTCCATCCATTCTTTCTTCTCCTTTCCTCTTTGTCCGGATCCCACAAAATGATTCCTCCCGCCATGCAGGAGATACTCCAGAACAGTCTGTTCACAAACAGTTCCGTTGACATCGTTCCAGCTGCGTACGGATCTACCGATAATATTAAAATCGTCATTCCTCCAAGCGTCATCGCGATTCCTACCCTTTGCAGCATGCTATATCCCATTTCCTTCCCCCTTCTTTCCTGGCTTGTCCGACGTTCCCGCCCTCAGGCGGTTTTCTCCTTTTCGTCAATCACTGTAATTTTCACGTTCTCCTGGTCCTCCAGTAAGCGGATGATCGTTTCTTTAATCTTGTTCTCCTGTTCCTGTGTCATATGGATTCCTCCCCTGCACTTTGTATATGTTTATGAGTTACCGCTTGTACTTGTTGCTTATTCCTCTTCTCCCTTTTCCGCCTCCCGCATCCCGATATCTGTACAGCCTTCTCGGGTAAGTGTATTAATGATTACCCATGCCTGGAAATCGCTGAATGCTTTGCGCTTCACTCGTCTTTCCTTATAGGTCGCTGTTATGATATACGTCTTCTTTAATATAGTCCCATTACTGATTTTGTCTTCCCTTCTCTCCTGTTTTTAGCAATATCTTGTATAAAAACATATGTTTTTTACACTATCTTGTGTTTTCATCTTGACGTATTATTATTTCTATAGTAGCCTATTTATACAAAGTTGCTATGTGTGTCATATAGAAAGGATGATGCATATGCCAAAACGTATTACTGTAACTCGTGAATCAAACACAGGTCGAAATGAACAGTTTCACGATAATTTCACTGGTGCTAATATGACGCGCAAGGAATTTGTGAATCAGATCAAGCAAGGAAACTACGAAAATTATCATGTTAGAAATATTAATGGTATCCCAACACCAGTTTCTAATCCTGATAAAGCTCGTAACAATAACCTCGGTTAATTTTCAGCCGACACACATACAACTTTGTATCCATCCTTTTCTATAACATCCTCATCTGTGATGCTTGCAATCAATTCATTATTATTTGTAACAATCCAGATTTCTCTGTAATCCTTATCTGCAATAATCAGGTTAATCCCTCCTCTTTCTTTCCGACTTCATAGATTTCATTAATCTCTACATTTAGAGCAAGCGCTATTTTGGGAACGTCACACACTTTTATTAACCTGCGGCCGTTTAACATATCATTTAATTCCTGGGCCTTATAGCCTGCCTTTTCTGCAATAAACACCTGCTTTAGACCCTTTTCTTCAATCAATCTCGATATATTCTCCGCCGCCGGTGCATTAAAATCTGCGATTCGCATCTAACCTTCTCCTCTCTATGCGTTTTGCGTTCTTTTTCTTGATTATATTCTCATTATGCGAACTTGTCAATATATTTCCATGGAAAAATATTCGTTTTGCAAACTTTATATATTGATTTATCTATATTTTGCATTTATAATATTTTTCAAAGAGAGGTGAAATTAATGGCTTTTTACGATAGGTTAAAAGAAAGTAGAATAAAGGCAGGATTAACTCAGGAACAGCTCGCTGAAAAATTAGGCGTAGCCAAATCTACATTATCAGGATATGAAAGCGGAAATCGTGAACCAACTGTTGCAACTATAGCAAAAGCATTGGAAACTCTTAATATAGATGCAAATTATTTATATCAAGACGAAACCAAAACATTAACAGAACGGGTCATAAGCCTTGAAGACAAAGAGTTTCTAAATAAATACCACAATCTCGATAACCACGGAAAAGAGATGGTGGATTTTACACTTGAAAAAGAGTATGAGCGATCCAAGGTTCAGGCAAATCAAGCTTCGGAAAATATTGTTCAAATGCCCTCCTATCTACAAGTAAACGCTGCTCATGCCCGCACAGATGTACCTCCTACCCCAGAAGGCAAAGCTCACGACGATGCAATTATGGAAGATGATTCCGAGTGGGAATAATCCAATAGGCTTAAAATCGAGGGGGGGGATAAATTGACGTATGAGGAATTATTAAGAATCGCGGATCAGGAGGGAATTATTGTTAAGGAAAAGCCCCTCCTGGAAAGCGATGGTAGAATTTACGGATACCGGATCGCCATCCGCAAAAATATTCCTACTGCCACCGAAAAAGCCTGCGTCCTAGCTGAAGAGCTCGGACACCATTATACGGCTGTTGGAAACATTTTAGACACTAGTACAGCCTTTGGCAGAAAACTAGAGCAAGCCGGACGCCTTTTTGCTTACAACTGCATGATTGGTCTGATTGGTATCGCCAACGCCTATAAGAGTGGATGCAGAAACCAATATGAGATGGCCGAGTTTCTTGGTGTCACTGAGGAATTTTTAAAAGAATCTTTAAAATGTTATCGTCAAAAATATGGTCATTATGTATTAATTAATAATTACATTATATATTTTGAACCTTATTTGGCGGTAATAGAACGAACGGATTAATACACCGCAAGAGGCATTTATGTAATTAAGAAAAATAGAAGAAATGGATTATGAAATTTGGCATAAGAAAGCCGAGTTTGAAAAAGAGTTTTAAAGCACGAACAACCGGAAAAGCAAAACGAGCTATTAAGAAAGCTGTCATACCTGGATATAGAAAAAGGATCTGGCTTAGTCAAAAAACCCAAAAAGGCAATTTATAATAAAGTATATAACAAAACTTCTTTCAGCCTGTGGGATTTATTTAAATAAATTTCTCAGCTGCATTGACAATACTTTTTAGCCAGCTTATAAGCATAAAAACAGCCGCCCGGCACACCAATGCCGGAGCGGCATGCGCCCCTGAAGGCACAAACTCTCATCCATATGATACCATTTTATGGATCCCTGCGCAAGCGGAACATGGATGGCTAAAATAATTTAAACATGGATGGCTTAAATTATTTTTACAATAACTTTATCCATCTATCTGGCAAGTACCCCTTGCCTTACGGACATCTTAGCTATTCTTGCCAGATAAAATATAAATTTTATGTGGGAGGATTTACTATGTCTACGAATGATATTCACCAAGATGCTTCAAATCCCGAAGATTCATCTTCAAACACCGTGCGGACAAAATTAAGATTTTACAGGCGGATCATCGCCTTTTTGGCATTCCTTCTTGCTTGCTCTCTCGTATCCGCCCCTTTCTTTTATTACTTGTATCAAAATACCCTGAACGAGTATGAAGATTTATATGTAGCTCATATTTCCTTACAGGAGGATTTGACTTCCCTGCAAGAGGAATATGATTCCCTTGTTGCCGGTTTATCAACCGCGAGCCTGGAAGCGGAAAGCTCCACACTTTCAGATTATACAGAAGGCGAAAATACTGTTGTCGTAGATGGGGACAATTTTAAAACATTCCATGCCATAGATCGCATAAATCTTCGCCAAGGCCCCGGAACCAATTATGAATCTATAGCATTAATTCCCGCCGGAACCGCATTGTCTGTAGATATTAATTCCGGAAATTTATGGAAGAAGACTTACTATAACGGTAGCTACGGCTACGTCTCCAGCGATTATCTTTCCGAAGATGTTGTCTCGTACAATTATGAAGATGAGGATTCCGACAGTTCCGATGGTTCAACCGGCTCCCGCCACCAAATGTGGGCTACCACAACCGTTGCATTAAGAAGTAATCCAAGTACCACATATACTAAAGTAGGGACATTGTACAAAGGCAATCCTATTACCGTCTTTTCATATGATGCCGATGATGAATGGTGCACCGTTGAGCGCGAGGGTGGGGGCATCGCTTATATTCCCAGGGAATACCTTTCCTTTTCCCCTACCGTTGCCATGAGTAGTGACGATTATCTCTCCGAAGATGATTATAGTTATGACGATCATCAAGAAGATGACTACAGTAACAATCAAGAAGACGATACTTCCTATGATCCTCTCGTCTGGATATCTGCCACCGGGGAGAAATACCATAACAGACCCGACTGTGGCCGAATGAATCCTAATCGTGCTTACCAAATGACTCTCTCGGAAGCTCAGGCATCCGGGTATGGCGCCTGTCAGAACTGTTTCTAATCACCTATTTAATAGAAATGATATGGAGGTTGATATTATGATGTACCCTTATATGACATTACCAGACGACACCGAAATTACTCATTCTGAAATGATGCATGACGGCCATGTGAAAGTGTATATCGAAACACCTGATCTTAAGGACGGCTTTCACAATGCCACTTGTTGGCTTCCAGAATATCGATGGGAGGAGATTAACGGTTATTCCAAGGCAGAACTCGACTACTTTCAAGGGCTTATTCGTAATAATGCACACCTCATTTTAGAATTTTCCCAGAAGGGAGGATTTAAAGATGCCTCAAATTTTTAGAATAGGTCCTTATATCGTCTACTTTTGGTCGAACGAAAACGATCCCTTAGAGCCTATCCATGTCCACATTGCAACAGGACGTGCCTCTGCCAATTCCACCAAAATATGGATCACAAGCTCTGGAAAAACTCTGCTATGCAATAATGCCTCTAAAATTCCACCCCACGATCTGAGGAAGCTCATGCGAATTATCGAGGCAAATAGTACTATGATCATTGATAAATGGATTTCCCTTTTTGGAGAAATCCGATATTTCTGTTAAATTTAGCAACGGTAAGAGGATATACTTTTAATACGAGAAAGGACGTGACCCTATGCCATTGCCAGAGAAAACATCTTACACAATAAACGACATCTATCGCCTCCCCGAAGGAGAGCGTGCTGAACTTATTGGCGGAAACATGCACATGATGGCTCCGCCTAGCCGGATCCATCAAAAACTTGTAATAGAATTATCCGCTACTCTCTTGAGCTATATCAAAGCCAGCGGCGGATCCTGTGAAGTATACCCGGCTCCGTTTGCCGTATTTATTGAACAGGACGATAAAAATTATGTAGAGCCTGATGTAAGTGTCGTCTGTGATAAAAGTAAGCTCTCCGAAAGAGGATGTGAAGGTGCCCCTGATTTAATCATTGAGGTTGTTTCTCCAAGCAGCCGCCGCATGGACTACAATACCAAGAACGCTCTTTACTCTGAAGCTGGCGTAAGAGAGTATTGGATCGTCGATCCTGAGAAAGAACGGACTACCGTGTACCGTTACGAGGAAGACGCCGCCCCCACAATTTTCTCTTTTTCCGATATTATCCAGGTTGGAATATATGGTGATCTGCAAATCATCATTTCCGATCTTCTCAAATAGTACAGGAGTTGATGTTAGTGTCAGCCCATCATTGCGCTGCACCATCTATATCAGGCCATTTTGTTAAGTTTAACAAATTGGTTATCATCGGATCTGGCACTATTGTATTTTTTATCATATAGTAGTATGCTTGTACAGAGAGAACCATACTGATTATGGTTGAAAGGCACTCGTGCAAGTATCTTGTATGGGTGTCTTTTACTTTCTAAAATATTTTATTAAATAAAAAGGCTCCGAATTTTATTTAAGCAAATTCATAAATAAATTTTTGCTGATTTTTTTATATATAAAAGTATATTGGAGTTGATACTATGAACAAACCGGCATTGCGCTGCGCTACCTATATCCGCGTGTCTACAGAAGAACAGCACCTAGAAGGGCTATCCCTCCCGGCGCAGAAGAAAGCCCTGGTAGACTATGCTAATACTCAAGGCTATACCATCGTCGGTCACTATGCCGATGAAGGCATTTCTGCCCGTAAGCCTATGCGTTATCGAAAAGGTCTTATGAGCCTTCTTGAAGACGTGAAGAAAGATAAAATCGATATGATCCTCGTTACCAAGCTTGACCGATGGTTTCGTAATATCAAAGACTACAATATCACTGAGGATATTCTGAAAGCCCATCATTGCTATTGGAAAACCATCTTTGAGAATTATGATTCTTCCACAGCTAACGGCCAGATGGTAATTAATATCATGCTGTCCGTCAATCAGGCAGAGTGCGACAGGACATCCGAGCGCATCAAGGCTGTGTTCGACTATAAAAAATCTGCCGGCCTGGTTATCAGCGGCATGCATGCCCCTTATGGTTACCGGGTAGAACAAGGAAAGCTTATCAAGGATGCAGAGGTATCCGATATTGTGGATGAGGCATTCCGTTATTACTTCACCTGTTATTCCAAACGCCAGACAAGGCTTCACTTGCAGAATATGTATGGAGATCGCTGCCCTTCCGTCTATAAAATCGAACGGCTATTTTCCAGTGAGAAATATGCCGGCTGCTGGGAGGATAATCCTAATTTTTGTCCCCCGTATATCACTCGGCAGCAATATCAGAGTATACAGGACATCACACAACGGAAAATCTATCCCAAGCGGGCATATGATTATGTCTTTTCCGGCCTCATCGTCTGTCCCGTATGCGGGCATACGCTTACTGGATTTACCAAGCGCCAGAAGTTACGAAGCGGCGGTGTATCCCTATATCCCCGGTATCGCTGCGCCGATAAATTTAACAGCCACCCTTCTCCGTGCGTATCTGAAAGCGTCGTAGAATCTTATATGACCGATCACGTAATTCTGGAGCTTCACGAACAATTTGCCCGGATCCGCGTTGCCAATTCCACCCCTCGGCAAAGCAGTCCCATTCCCCGTCTGCGTGCCGAGCTGGATCGCCTAAATACCATGTTCCAGAAAGGACGTATCACAGAAGATTTTTACGATCAGGAATATGTGCGTCTGGAAAAGGAAATTCAGGAAGCGGAAAGCTATCAATCCTACGCCATCGAGCGCCGGCTCTCGGAACTCTCCGGTATCTTCTCCGGGAATTGGCTGGAGCTGTATAACAAACTTGATAACATCCATAAGAGCGCATTCTGGAAATCAACGATCAAAGATATCCAATGCGACCCAGAAACGCACAAAATCTGCGGTTTCCATTTTTTAATTTAATGGTGTAGTAACTTATGTTCTACCGTCGAGTTCGAACCAAGCGCGACAGCCCTGGAAGAAGAGGGCGCAGGGTATGTGGTTGCCTCTCTCGGAGAGGCGTCCGGGTTCGTGCCTTATACAGCCTACTGCGCCAAATCCAGTTACATGGAAGAACACCCCGACCTTATCCAGGCGTTCACCAATGCCCTCCAGAAAGGAATGGATTATGTGAACAGCCATACTCCAGAAGAGATCGCAAAAGTCATCCAGCCCCAATTTGAAGAGACTGATCTTGACACCATCACGACCATCGTCGCCCGCTACTATGATCAGAAGACATGGAAGGAGAATCTAATTTTTGAGGAAGACAGTTTTCTCCTTCTTCAGGATATTCTGATGGAAGCCGGAGAGCTGGAGAACTATGTGCCCTATGAAGAACTTGTAACGACAGAATACGCCGAAGCCGCCGCGCAGTAATCTCAGTAATCCCAGCAGCCTTGCGCAAAGAACGGCAGGAGAGGCAGGGAGCTCTATGCTCTCCCTTTTCCTCTCCTGCTGTATGATTTTTATTTTATTTGATATTATTTTATTTCTAATAAATCTTTTTTATCTTCCTATTTTCTTTCTCGTCCTTCTGTTTTCGACATGCAAACCCGACGAAAAGAAACGATTTTCTTTTCGTCTCAACTGAAGCCGGCAACAGACAGGGCAACTTCCATCATATCAGTAAAACTCGTCTGCCGCTCTTCTGAGGACGTGCTCTCTCCTGTAACGAGAGAATCCGAGATCGTAAACATTGCCAGCGCGTTCACCCCGGCTTCCGCCGCATTAGCATACAAAGCCGCCGCCTCCATCTCCACTGCCATCACCCCCATATCCTTCCAAGTCAGGCTGCCTGACGGCAGCGGCTTTCCGTAGAACATATCAGAGGAGAGTACATTGCCCACATGGTAGCGCAGCCCCTTGGCCTTCGCCGCCGCCACCGCCTTTTCCAACAGTTCATAGCTGCAGATCGGAGCAAAGTCCCCTGGAAGATGAAAATTTCTCACATAGTTGGAATCCGTGCAGGCGCCCATGCCGAATACAAGGTCCTTGATTTTCACATCTTCCCTCATACTCCCGGCAGTCCCTATCCGAATCAAATTTCTGCATCCATAAAAATGTATCAGTTCGTAAGAATAGATACCTATTGAGGCCGGCCCCATCCCCGTCCCCATTACAGACACTCTCGTCCCCTTATAGAGCCCGGTAAATCCAAGCATGTTCCTCACAGCATTAAATTGTACAGCTCCCTCCAGAAACGTCTCGGCTATATATTTTGCCCTCAAGGGATCTCCCGGGAGCAGAATCGTCTCGGCAATCTCTCCCTCTCTTGCCTGTATGTGCGGTGTCGGTATATTTCCCATTATCCATCCTCCTTTTCCTTTGTATATAGTTCCATGGACGCCCAGTCCCGCCAGACAGCGGCGGTTGAACTGCTGCGATATACCATTACTCAATCGCGATATATTTCTTCTTCTGCTCAATCTCCCGGCGCGCGATCTTCGGGAACACAAGCCGCAGTATTCCGTCCTTATAAGCAGCCTTGATATCCTCCTGCTGAAGTTCCTCTCCCACGTAGAAGCTTCTCTGGCATGTGCCGCTGTATCTCTCCTTGAAGATATAGCTGCCATGCTCGTTTTTCTCACTGCTCTCATTCTTCTCCGCGCGGATTGTCAGATAGCCGTCGGCCAGCTCTGCCTTGATATCTTCCCTGGAAAAGCCTGGAAGATCCATATCCAGTATATAATTTCCATCCTTCTCCTGGACGTCTGTCCGCATCATTGCGCTGCTGAAATCTTTTCTCCCGAAAAACGGTGTGTCAAAAAAGTCATCAAACAAACCTAAGCCAAAACTTTTGCTTGGAACTTGCATATTGATTCCTCCTCGTTCAAATGTCATTTTTGTTATATTTGTAATATAACATAGGCTCATTTGTGTGTCAAGGCGCGTCATACACCCGCAGCGGGTTCCCTGTCCTCTTCACTATACGCCGAAATCCTCATCCATCGTCTCTTCCAGTATCTGCAGACAATTTCTCATAGACTGCTCAAACTCTTCTTCATTGTTGTTCTGAAATATAATGAGATCGTCTTTAATCTTGGGATCGTCCAAATTCTTCGGAATAGAAAAATCGCAGCCTGCGATATACTCATCCCAGTTGGCCAGTTTCCACGTATCTCTGTCTGAATTACGTTCGATCATGCGCTTAT
>CALWRT010000063.1 GCA_944384015.1 uncultured Lachnospiraceae bacterium
CAATCCACACGTTGCTGCCTATCTTCACTGGCTTCGCATAACACTTTCCAGCTGCCCGCTCCCTAGGATCTTCCGCATGATTTGACGTATATATACCGACCCTTGGCCCCAGCAGGACATTGTCACCGATCTCTATGCCGCCTCCGTCCAACATGACACAGTCGAAATTCGCGTAGAAATTATTCCCGATAGAGATATGGAATCCGAATTCACACCGGAAATTCGGCTCAAAGTGTACCCCTTTTCCTACCTTCTTCAGCATCTTTCTAAGAATGGCCTCCCGCTCTTCGGACGGCCTTCCGAAGCTGGCATTATATTCATTCGTGAGGAACACCGTCTTCTCCCTCGCCTCAATAAGCTCCCTAGTCAAATCGTCATACATAACCCCTTCCAGCATCTGCCGGCGCTGCTCTTCTATGCTCATCACAAAACTTCCTTTCTGGCGGTCCTGCCGTCTCTTGGCAGCCCCCATATGATAACACAGCGATTATAGCATAGGTGTATCCAAATAACTACTCATAAAATGACGAATGGACAGGCAGTCCTACTCTATACTGTCTTACATCTATTTTCTAGAATTTCTATGAGAGCACTTCCGCTGCTGCTGTGGCAGCGCACAATCTCTGCCTTTGTATCCCTCACCCCGTCCAGAGCGCACTTTATCATTTTATGGGATACTGTGTTGGTGAACAGTACCAGCAGATCCGGGTTTCCGATCTGCTTATCCATCCCAGCTGCCATCTGAGTAAAAACCTTCGCCTTATAATGAAAGCTCTTGCATATTTTCTTATATTGCTGTACCATCCGGTCATGTCCGCCAACGATGACAATACTCATAGAATTCCTCCTTCTTTATCTTCCGGCCATCAGTCTGCCAAGTTCTATACACGCCTGTATCGCATCGGCATCCGGCGCTTCCTGGCACATGACGCCTTCCCCTCCGATCACAGCTGCTCCTGCATCCTCCATTCGCTCTGTCCAATTACGCATCCATTCGCCATCCCCCCATCCGTAAGAACCGAAGAGAGCAATTTCCTTGCCTGCCGCAAAGGCCTCCACATCGCACACGAAAGGCTCCATGAAAGCCTCTTCCAGCACTTCCACTCCCATAGACGGGCAGCCAAGAGCAAACACTTTCTCATTCTGAAGAATAGAGGCATCTGTCATCTCTTCCACATTGAGTAGTCGGGCTTTCTTGCCTCCTTCTTCTATGCCTTGGGCAATATAATCGGCCATCGCCTTCGTATTGCCCGTTCCGCTCCAGTATGCAATGAAAATTTCTCCCATAATTTATATCCTCCTTAAGAATATGCTTTTATATGTACACCGCACTCTGATAAGAATCAGACGGCGTCATCTTACAGAATTCTTTGCCAAGCAAGGCTTTCTGCACCATCTCACGGCGTGCCTTCGTATACCGTGCGAATCGCTTCCTTGCCTCTTCCTCGTTGGAATACACCTTCCAATATCCAGAATACAGGAAATTTTTCCCTTTGTTTTCAATGAATCCCTGTACATCTGCCAGCGGATAGCCAAGAATCAGCCCGATCTCATGTGGAAATTCTCCTCTCTCCTGGCAATATGCCCGCATTCTTCTCTTCAGTCTGGCCATCACAATGTCCAGAGTCTGGCATCGATATCCATAGGAGGCAAGAAAAGTCTGATTGCTTTCACACTGCAGAATCTGTTCCAGTTGTTCCTCCCTATAGAAAATCCACATTCTTCTTCCTTCTCCCTTCCAGAGCAAAGCGCAGCTGACTGAAAAGCTTCTCGCGGCCTCCTTCAATACAGTATTATAGCCGCCGTCATGCAAAATCAGCAAATTAGACGGCTTTATACCTGCAAGTACCGGAGCGCATTGATAAGCAATCTGCACGTAGAGACTCTCTTTTCCCATAATTTTACTTCACACCATTCTTTTAAGCTTTCTGATAAAGTTAGTTTATACTAACTATAATATTATAAAAAACCACTATTTAGTCCTATCAGTATCTGGTCCTATACAAAAGAGTCCTCCAGACCGCCTTCTGCCCAAAGCAGTCCGGGTCGCTCTTCCTTTTGCATCTGCTGTCCTATAAATAGTGGAAAGCGCCGCATGTATCCGTCTTCATCAGATCCTGCAGCTCCTATATATCATTACGGCATCAGTTAGTTACATCTAACTGATGCCATTTTACAATAGATCCTTCTGTTTGTCTATAGCAGCGGCTGATATTTTTTATCAATAGCCTGCGCTACAGAGTGAGAGACGGCGCTGTATATGTTCTTCCTGCCAGTTCGCTGTTCAGCATATACAAGCTCTTAGGATCTGATCCGAACAGCTCCATCTTCGTAATCAAGTCATTGGCATTGGTCTCTTCTTCCCCCTGTTCCTTAATAAACCAATCCAGGAACTGCATTGTACGAAAATCTTTTACCTCATAAGCGGCTGCATAAATATGATTGATCAAGGACGTCACATACTCTTCATGCTTCAGTCCTTCCTTCAGCGGAGCCATATTATTCTCAAATTGGTTATCAGGCTTATCAATCGCCTCCAACGTCACCTTCTCATTATTATTGTGCATATACTGATAGAACAGCATTGCATGATCCCGCTCTTCCTGGGCCTGTATCCTGTACCAGTTGGAGAATCCGTCCAAACCGACAGACTCATAATAATTGGCGAAATCCAGATACAGATACGCGGAATAGAACTCCTTATTAATCTGATTATTTAATAGTTCAGCAACTTTTCTGTCCAACATCACCGATTCCTCCTTTATCTCAATATTAAAATGGACATCCCAAGCGCAAAAACAGGACAGCTTCGTATCAAAACCGAAACTTGTCTAGTAACATTGATATATCCTATTTATGCTTATAACCGGTAATCATTACCATAAACATGCAGAGCACAGCTGCCCATGCCCAAAAACGATGCTGTTTCATCATTTCCCTTCTTTCTTTATCTCTCCATATCCCAATCACTGTGTATCTCTTCTGAGCAGTCTTAATATCTGGCCGCTTTCTTCTATTCTAGCAGATCGATATCTTTTTTCAATCCGTTCAGGGCGGATTTTCTGTTATCAAGAATTATTCTCATTACCGTTCTGCATGACACCCGATCAATCAGATCAGGCATGGATTACTCCGCATTCCACACTCTCGAATCCCGTGTCATATAGAATACCGGCCAGGAAAAAAGCAGACAGCCGCCGATCATATTGCCAGCCGTCACAATCAGCATACTTCTGATTATTGCCCAGACAGACAAATTTCCCAGATACAGCCACGCAAGGGTGTATGTGCTCATATTGGCAATAGAATGTTCAAATCCCGCAATGACAAATGTGGTAATCACAAAGATCATGACGGCAATCTTCCCGCACTCGGATTTCATCCGCACCCCCGTAAACACGGCCAGGCACACGAGGAAATTGCAGAGGACGGCCCGCAGGAGCATCTGGACTGCGCTCAGCTCCAGCTTGCCTGGAACGACAGCCGAGTAGTACTCTGTCAGCGCATCCTGCTGAGCACCGCTGAAATAAAAAAGCACACACAGGAGTACAATGCCTGCAAGGTTGCCCGCGTAGCTGTACAGCCATACCTTCAAGGCCTGTCCGATTGTCGTCTTTCCAGTATACATTCCGAAAGCCATCGCCATATTATTCCCAGTAAACAGCTCCCCTCCAATAAACACAATCAGTATGATTGCGATGGGAAACACGCATGCGCCCACAACCTTCGCCAGAGCCCAGTTCACATCCATTAGGAGAGATGAGGTCACATGGGACAGGACAGTGGCGACAAAAATAAAGAAACCAGCAAAAACAGCAGACATCATGTACTGTCCGGTCCGCTCGCTGGCTCTTTCATACTTTGCCACAGCGGAGTCGGACAGCTTTGCTATCTCTGAGTGAAACATGTTATCTTCCCCTTCAGCCCTTAGTATGTTAAAATTTTATCATATCTTATAGGAAAAGTCCATTCATCGGGGAAATTTTTTTCACAATCTTAATGTCAGTTCAGACACAGGCAGCAAGTGCCGATCCCTTGCTGCCTGTCATCCACTACTTCTTCTGGATATATCCCTGGGCTTTCAAAAGCTCCGCGCACAGGATCGCGCCTCCGGCCGCACCCCTCACAGTATTGTGAGACAGCCCGATAAACTTATAATCATAGACGGTATCCTCTCTCAGCCGTCCGACAGAAATGCCCATTCCCCGCTCATAGTCCACATCTAGAGCGACTTGGGGACGATTTTCCTCCTCCAGATAACGGATAAACTGTTTCGGTGCGCTTGGAAGTTCCAATTTCTGAGGCAGTCCCGCGTAATGTACTAGCCGGTCTATCAGCTCTTCCTTTGTCGCTTTTTTCTCAAACTTTACAAAGACAGCCGCCGTGTGTCCGTCCAGCACCGGAACACGGACGCACTGAGTAGTGATAACCGGCTTTTTTGCCTTGACAATCGCTCCATTCTGGATGCTGCCCCACAAGCGCAGAGGCTCCTGCTCGCTCTTCT
>CALWRT010000064.1 GCA_944384015.1 uncultured Lachnospiraceae bacterium
GGCAGAAATGACAGTCGGGAACGGCAAAAATGTGAAGGACAGACATGGCAGGCAGTGTTCTGGGAAGGAACAAGAACAGCCGCAACAGACAAGAACAAGGAAGTAAACAAAATACAAGAGAATATAAGAGAGCGCAAAAGAATACTAGATTTTAAGACTAGTATAAAGTGAATAAAAACAAAAGGTATGCAATGGAGCGGCCCGATACGACGTTAGCGGGCGAGGAACTCTGCAGGATTGGGGACATTAGATGAAGGAAAATCGCAGACAGCAGAAAGGGTCGGAGATAGGAATACTGGATAGGGAGACGGATCAGCTGTTCCAGGAAGAATTCCAAGAGCAGGCGAAGAGGCTGGAAGCGGAAGCGACAAAAGAGCCGATAGAGATTCCGGATGACCGGGCTTCACAAATGCTGGAGGAGATGCTGGGCAAGATACGTTCCGGTCAATTGGGAGAAGAGGCCCGGCAGAAGCTGGACGCTCCAGCAGGCAGCACTGCATATGCCCAAGAGGAGGCGGCAGAAGAAACAAGGATAATCGATAAAGGAGAAGAGCCGGAGGAAGATACGGAAGAATTGCTTCAGCTTGGCCGGGCACTCAAAGAAAGCGGCAAGAAGCTGGAAGATATTCTGCGAGAGATGCCGGCGGCGGATCATCCCCCCGACAGATTGAACGAGGTGCTGGAAGACACTTCAGAGGCGGCGGCAGAGAAGCCTGCGCGCCCCAGGCGCCGTGTCCTCAGCTCACGCAAAGCCCGCATTTTCGCAGGAGCCGCTGCTGCGCTGGCAGTTGTATGCGCGGTAACGCTCAGCACCAGTGCCAACAGGATGTATTGGGTGGAGTTGTTCAGCCAGATCTTTGGAAACGATGCAGGAGTAGCGGTAGATAATGAAGCTCATTATGAGGAAGGGTTATTTAGAGAAGAAGATCAGGCGCTGGATGCTATTAAAGAGCAGATTGGAATTGAGCCGTTATATTTTAGCATAAAACCAACTGGTTTGCGCTACGATGATGCTGAATTGAATGAAGAGATGGGCTGGGGGAAAATGTTCTATACCTACAATGATCTAATAATGACTGTAAATATGCGAAGGGCTTCCAGAGAAATTACTTCAACTACTTATTACGATGGCGAGGAGATTGGCAGTTTCCAAGGAGAGCTCTATGATGGAACGCCCATTGTCATGCGAAAGATCCAGAGAGATGCGGAGCATACGGCCTATGCTCTGGATTTTGAGAGAAATAACGCGTTTTATTCCATGATCGGGGATATGGAAGAAGAAGTCTTTACGGATTTAGTAAAAAATATTCGGTTTTGGTGAGAAAAAATCCCTTCTGAATCGTTTTCTATATGTAACGTTACATACAAAAGAGGAAAGGAGGAGTATCCAATGGGAACGAGAGGTAGAAGCTGTATAGCAGTGATTATGGCTTTTTGCTGCTGCCTGCTCTTCGCCAGTCCGGGGATGGAAGTATCTGCGGCCGAAGAGGCATATAGCGCAGCGAATGCATCGGAATTTACAGATGCCAATGAGTCTGCAGACAGGCTTATCATGCCGAGGCGGGGCACCTATCTTCAGGGAGGAACCTGTGAGCTGATCAATGAAGGGAACAGTAAAGTATCTGTGACTGGAGAGACGGAAGCCTATCAGAAGGTGGACTTTATCGAGATAAGTCTTTATCTGGAGCGCTTTGTAGACGGCGACTGGATAGAGATCAAGGCTGAAAGCAATTCCGCCACGAACAGCAGCAATGTGAGCAAGAGCTACACAGAGACCGTCACCCCCGGCTACTATTACCGGGCGAGTGCCCGCCACCATATACTGGAGGGAAGTATGACAGAGACAGGATATACCTATACCCGCGGCGTCATGATTACTAATTAAGGAAAGGGTAAAGACGCCAAGGGGAAGTATTCCTGACAATTTGCCGGAGTTTTCCGGTGTCCGTGACGACGGACCAATATGCTTGGAACCAGGTACCGCAACTTGTTAACTATGTATTGATAATGTAAAAGTAAAAAGGATTTAGAAGGGCTTCCGTCGAATGACGGGAGGAAAAGGCAATTAAAAAGGTATAGGTAAAAGAAAGGGGCGGGACATAGATCCTGCCCCTTTACATGCAGGGGATGCCTAAGAGGCATCAGAATTAGAAATTAAGGTATGAAAAAGGCCCGCGGACAATGCCTGCGGGCCGGTAAAAAAAGGAGTTTTATGGAAATGAAGGGAATTTAACCTTCGATGGCGATGTATTTATTGTCCTCTACGGTAGGCACTTCCTTCTTCGGAACAGTCAGTTTCAGGATACCATCCTCGAATTTTGCGTGGATATCTTCCTGCTTTACGCCGTCACCCACATAGAAACTTCTGCTCATACTGCCTGCATAACGCTCTCTGCGGATGTAACGTCCATCGTTGTCCTGTTCGTCTTTGTCCAGGCCCTTGGCAGCGGATATGGTAAGATAACCGTCCCGCAGCTCGGCCTTGATCTCGTCTTTCTTGAAGCCCGGGAGATCAATCGCCACTTCGTAGTTGGCGTCTGTCTCGCGCACATCGGTCTTCATCATATTTTTCGCGTGTTTTCCGTACAGCGGATTCTTCTTGCCGAAGAACTCTCTTTCAAACGGGAAATCCATCCAATCATCAAATAAATTTTCTCCGAAAATACTAGGCATTAACATAAGTCATATCTCCTTTCCTAGCTGCTATTGAAACTCCGCCAGCTTTACTGGTGGGTTGCTGTCTATTGTCTGGAACTTAGCGGAGGAAGTTTCTTTTTCCTCTTCCTTTGTTCTATATGTAATATAACACTTGCTATTAGCAAAGTCAAGAGGTGAGTGCTAATTATTTTGTGAAAAAAATGTGAACTTTTTTATAGGAGTGCCGGGGGACAGACTGCCTGCAGGATTCTCCATGCAAAGGATTACGATCTCTGCGAGGAGGAAATAGAGACTGAGAAGATCATGCCGGTAGAGAATTCTACCAGTCTGTTATGTTGGAAGCAACACAGCCAGGCAATGCCGCCCGGCTGTGTTAGGGAAATGATGATTGAGAGGATATACAAAGGTTATGCTATATAGAACAATTCCTGCTGTTCAGTATCCAAGATTGCCTGAATACCGATGGGGATGATGGCATGATTCTTGCCGTGACCGAAGTCATCACAGTAGGCCACTGGGATTCCCCGGCGCTCCCCGAGAATACGGAGACGGTTGAGAAGATGCTTGTTGGGCTCATCAGCATATTGCCCGAAGAGCAGACCGGCTGCCTGCTGGAAGATTGGGCTGTTCTCCAGACGGGCAAGCTCATCGCTGACATGTTCCACCCCGAAGAATGTGCAGTGCTCTTCCATGAACAGGATATAGTCCGTGCCGGGAGTTGGGACAACCCATTGACTGTTGGCGAGGTAAGTGAAATTATCCAGGTAGCCGCCGCATAGCTGACCCCGCGCCCGCCCTGGGACGAGCGTATGCCATGGGCAGCTCTTGAGATGCTGCTTCATATCTCTGTTCAGGATATGTCCGAGAAAATGCGCACGATTGTAGTCTGAGAGCTCTGTCAGAAAACCGGGCTGCACGCCATACCATACGACCATTCCGGTTCTGGCGTGGACGGCATTCAGAATACTTGTCCCATCGCTGAAACTGAGCCAAATCTTGGGATGAGCCTTAGCCGCCTCATAGTCGATAAGAGGAATGATTTCGTCTGCGCCTTCCCCGCCGCCGAAGAAGATCATGCGCACCTCCTCATCTGTGATCATGCGGTTGATATCGTCGGCCCGCTCCTGGGGAGTCGCGGCATAGCCCCATCCGTTGGAGTAGAAGTTGGGGCCGATTTTTACCCGATAGCCCATATCCTCCAGCACAGAAAAAATAGGACCGTAGTATTTCTGAGTGGCAAGCCAGCAGGGGGAGACCAGGCCGATGGTATCACCTTTGTTGATTTTGGCTGGAATGATTCCGTTCATAATAATCCTCCGTGATATAGTCTTATGTAGTCCATGATGATTCATTATACTATAAAGCCGCCCGCGAAGGAAAGCGTTCCTTTGCAGGCGGCGATGAAAGCATATTCCGGATCGGGATAGAAGCAGCGCGGGTACACAACCCAGAGGCGCCCCAGAGGTACTCCCGATCCGGGAATTGTATGATAAGTACGATGTTTACAAGTGTTACAGGTGTGATAAGTATTATTTTACAGGATAGAAGCCGGTAGGAGACTCAGACAGATTGATCATAATATTCTTCATCTGCGTATAGTGCTCCAGAATAACTTTGTGGGTCTCCCGGCCGATGCCGGAAGCCTTATATCCGCCGAAGGGAGCGCCTTCCGGAATAGAATTATAGGTATTTACCCACATACGGCCGGTCTCCACCGCGCGGGCAACACGGATCGCCCGGTTGATGTCCCGTGTCCAGACAGCGCCGCCCAGTCCATACTCGCTGTCATTGGCCATGTCGATGACGTCTTGCTCATCTTTGAACTTCAGGATGCAGGCGACGGGGCCGAAGATCTCTTCCTGAGCCACCCGCATGTGATTATCCACGTCGCCTAGGAGAGTCGGTCTCAGGAAACAGCCGTCTGCCAGAGGGCCGTCTGTTACCTGGCAGCCGCCGCAGAGAACTTTCGCGCCTTCCTGTTTGCCAATTTCCACATAGTCCAGAATTTTTTTCATCTGTCCAAGGTTGATCTGGCAGCCCATCTGTGTGTCTGGCTCCCAGGGAAGTCCAACCTTCACCTGGTTGAAGCGCTTTACAGCCTCTTCTACGAAGCGGTCATAGATGCTTTCCTGTACAAAGACGCGGGAACCTGCACAGCAGACTTGGCCTTGATTGAACAGGATACCCATCTGCAGGCCGTCCATAGCCATCTCCCAGTCACAGTCTTCAAAGAAAATGTTGGCGGATTTGCCGCCCAGCTCCAGAGTAGAAGGGATAAGTTTCTGGGCTGCTGCCAGCGCCACATCCCGCCCAACTTCTGTGGAACCTGTGAACGCCAGCTTGCGGAACCCCTTGTGCTCCAACATATATTGGCCTGCCCGGCTGCCGCCGCCGGTGATGACGTTAAAGACGCCGGCAGGGATGACATCCTGTATAAGCTTAGCCAGTTCCAGAACACTCAGCGGTGTTGTACTGGAAGATTTGAAGACGGTGCAGCAGCCGCTTGCCAGAACTGGAGCCAGTTTCCAAGCCGCCATGAGGAACGGAAAATTCCATGGGACAATCTGTCCGACAACACCGATAGGCTCTCTGAGAATAAGGCTTAACGTATCGCTGCCGAGCATGTTGGCGCTGCCTTCATCGGCCAGGATACAGCCGGCGAAATAGCGGAAATGCTGGGCAGACAGAGGAATATCTACCGCCATTGTCTCGCGGATAGGCTTGCCGTTGTCCAGGGATTCTACCATCGCCAGGTGTTCCGTATTGGCATCAATAATGTCGGCGATCTTATTCAATATCGCCGCGCGCTCTGCGGCAGTGGTGAGCTTCCATGTCCGAAATGCCGCCCAAGCGGCCTTCACAGCTTCATCCACATCTTCTCTTGTGGCTTCAGCGCACTCAGCCAGCTTTTGTCCGTTGGCCGGGCAGGTCGTGACAAATGTTTTACCGTCTGAAGCATCCTTCCACTGGCCATTGATGAACAGCTGATACTTTTCCTGAAGATTTGCGTTAACCATGTTACATTCCTCCTTTATATTGCATATATAACTGTATTTTCTGCCTATATCATATATAGAAATAGTCGGAAAAGTCAATAAAAGACATATATTTAACAAATAATTAGTGAAATTAATAACAAAATTTATGAAATATAGATAAATATATGAGAATAAATAGAAATTTATTCGTGATGAATAGAATGAAATGGATAGGACTTGTACAGTGGGAGGAAAGTCCGCTATAATACTTTCAGCCAGAAAGGCGCGAAATGCAGAAAATATACGGATGTTAAGTTTGGTTGACAGTTTTCCTGCGGCAGATGGTAGAAATTGTTGACAGAGATTGTTATGATTTCAGCAACGCAGTAAGCGGCACGAGACAATCAGGAGGAATGCAACATGACATTTAGTGAACAGCTTATCAATCTGAGAAAACAAAAGGGCCTTTCCCAGGAGCAGCTGGGAGCGCAGATAGGCGTGACAAGGCAGACAGTGTCAAAGTGGGAGTTGGGCGATACGACACCGGAGCTGGATAAACTGATTCAGCTCTGTGACTTTTTCCATATTTCCATGGATGAACTTGTGGGAAGAGAGACAACGAGGGAAGAACAGGACTGGTATATGGGAGAGTATTCTGCCTATAAATATCGGGATCGGGATCTCTGGCATTACGAGTACCGGAGTAAGAGATCGATCTGGGGGATCCCCCTTGTCCATATAAATATCGGGAGAGGATTCTATAAGGCAAGGGGAATTATCGCGATTGGCTGCAGAGCCCGCGGGATGGTTGCCCTGGGCGGAGCGGCGCAGGGAATGATCGCGGTGGGAGGAGCCAGTGTTGGACTGGCATCCGTGGGGGCGGCATCCGTAGGACTGCTTCTGGCCATCGGAGGCGTATCTGTGGGAGCCATTGCTATCGGGGGACTGGCTGTCGGAGGACTGGCCATCGGAGGATGCGCAGTAGGCGTGTATGCCATCGGAGGATGCGCGGTGGGAGCAAGAGTGGCTGCCGGTGCTTATGCGAACGGGCCGATCGCCATCGGTGAGCAGACAGTGGGAGAGATCGTGTTTGATATCCGCCGTTCCATTGCCCCGGACGCGATCAAGCAGGCAATCCTGGAGAAATACCCGGGAACGTGGAAGTGGCTGGCGGCCCTGTTCGATATGGTACAGTAGAAGACAAAGAAATATCGCGGGGAAGGAGAGGGAAGAAGGATAGAGCTTAGAGTATAATTATCATTGGCAAAAATAAAAAGGAAGGGGCCGAAACCCCTTCCCAATCATGCAGATTTGGCTTATAGTTTAGTTTGCGACAAAAAACATAAGGAGTCTGCATGATGAATTCTAT